>CP136052.1:1420625-1748750 GCA_032620915.1 Oscillospiraceae bacterium NTUH-002-81 | reverse complement strand
CGGCCAGCGATGCTGCCACATTGGCGCTCTCCGCTTCGGAAAGCCCGGAAAACCCTTTCCGGAGATCCAGCATGATCTGATCCAGAGACTTCATGTTGCCCTGGTTGTCTGTGAGAGACACACCCAGTCGGTCCATTGCCCCCTGAACTTCCTTTGTCGGCTTTGCCAGTCGGGACATCATACTTCTAAGAACAGTTCCTGCCTGGCTTCCTTTGATTCCGGCATTGGCCATCAATCCAATGGCCACCGCTGTATCTTCTGCAGAATATCCCAGCGCCCCGGCAACCGGCGCAACATACTTAAATGTTTCACCCATCAGCGAAACGTTGGTATTTGCGTTGCTGGATGCCTGCGCCAGCACATCTGCGAAATGCGTGGAATCTGCCGCCGACAGCCCGAACGCCGTCAATGCATCTGTCACAATATCCGAAGTGGTTGCCAGATCTTCACCGGAAGCAGCTGCCAAGTTCATGATGCCCTCAATGCCGGAAAGCATGTCTGTGGTCTTCCACCCGGCCATCGCCATGTACTCCATGGCCTGTGCCGATTCGGAAGCACTGAATTTTGTGGCAGCGCCCATCTCCTTGGCTTTTTCTGTCAGCTGCGAAAGCTCATCCCCGGTAGCACCGGAAATGGCCGAGACCTTGGACATCTCCGCCTCAAAGGCTGCGCCCACCTTTACGGACGCCCCAAGACTGGTGGCAATGACCCCAGTAGCTGCGGTAACAGCACCTGCAGCAAGCTTCGCAACTGCTACCGTCGTGCTGCCAATCGCGCCAAAACCTTTCTTGGCAAAACTGCCCAGGCCGGAGACCTCTTCCTTGAAGCCTTTATCATCAAGCTTTACTCCAATTTTAACGTTTCCGTCGTTTGCCAATGCGTACCATCTCCTTTTTGCAGGAGGCAATAATCATCGGCACATAATGGCACTACTTGATTTGATCACCTTCTTTGATTTTGATTTCAAATTCTTTTCCACAATTACGGGCCTTACATTTCATGATCAGGCCATGACATTCGGCATCTTCCAGGGCCGTGATAGGCATCCGATACCCGCAAAACGGGCACTTTACTCTTTTTTGCATGCGTCCATCCTCTCTCTTACATATGCCAGCATGTCTGCATTTCTTTTTGCCAGCTTGGCCTTGCTATCCATATCACTGGAAGCGTCAGACAGGGAATGCAGCTTCCGCATCCGCATGATAAACGCCTCTTGCTTTTTGCTCATCCCTTCCGTGTCTGCTGTCCGGTAATACATCACCCGGGAAATCAGCAGATCTTCACCTAAGGAATCAAACATGGCCATAAACTCCCACCAGTGCAGATCCTTATTTGCAGTGCGGTTCAGGTTGATGCCGTACTGACTGAAAAATGCAGCAAAGATCAACGCCGCATCCTTGTCAAAACAATACGCTCTGCCGGTCCGCTTGGGCCTCTGGGCGCCGGATGGCTGCTTTTTATCCTCTGGTTTGTCAGGAGATCTGCCACACCGATGGAACCACAGCATTTTCTCAACGGCCTGATCCACGTCCGCGGGGATATTCCTGCAATAAAAAATATTCAGACAATCCAGAAGCTTTTGTTCATCGCTCCGATCACTGAATATACAGATTTCCATTATTATATTGGCTCGATACCCCCAATTTACATCATAAATACAGTCATTCACAACAACACTATGCGGCAGTTCGTCAATCAAAATATTGCATTCTTCCATCATTTGATTCTGTCAAGGCTAAACGGTTCAAGGATGGCCTGTTTCTGTTTGGATATCTCTTTCAGGAAGTCAGAATACGCCTGCTTGGCATCCAGCGCATCTTCACATCCCTCCAGAACATCCACTCCGGTGGCCATTTTGAAAAAGTTGCGGAACATATCGATCATTGCCTGTATGGCCGACGACGTGGAAAGATCCTTACCTTTCCGAACTTCTTTCTCCGTTTTCTCCATTTCCTTCAGTGCCAACTCCATGTTTCCCGCATCCTTCAGATTGGAAATTTTAAAGTTCAGTTCTTTGCCATTGATAACCATCTATCTTATCCTCCTCACTCAGGTTGCCGAATAGGTATATTCTGTGGGTACATTACCGATCTTCTTAAATTCCACGTCAATCGCCGCAGATTCGCCGGCATTTCCGCCGCCGTCAGAATTGATGATAATGGATACCTGGCCCTTTTCACCTTTTCCATTCAGGATATTGAAATACACGTAGTCAGTAACCACCGCATTGCCGGTGCCGTACTTAATTCCGTGTCCGAAAATATAGTCCTGCACCTCGTCCCCGATATACCGGTCACCGGACACCTTGAAGGATCTCTGTGTACCGGTACGCATGGTAGACTGTCCGGCGCGGATGTACGTCTTGTCCTGGGTAATCGGGTTCAACTGGGCATCCAGTCCCTCAATTCCCATCTGCACAACACCATAATCCTTCTCGGCTGTCGTCCCGGTTCCATGTGGATCCAGATTGATGGCAAACACAAAGTCATCATTCGTCACCCATCCCTCATAATCTGCATTAGGTGTCCTGCCCTGCATAAGTTCGCTTAACTTCATACTGCGACCTCCTTTTCAAAATATGTAATCTTGCACTGGATCATATACCGTGCAAGTCCCTCTTTTGCATTAATGCCTGCCAGATTCGGCATATTCTGCAGGCACTCCATCTTCTTGATCTGGCAGCCATCCGGGAATTCCGGGTAAATACCCTTCTTGTCCTGGATTTCCAGCCAGTCCATAAATGCCTGTGCAAAATTCATTGCTTCCAGATTGAGCGCATCCATGTCCGTGGAATATTCCTTCGTCAGGATGATAGAAAATCCGTATTCTTTGTCTGCACCCACCCGGATATACTTCTTTTTGACCTTGTCCGAATAATCCGTAACAATGGCCACCGCTCCGGGATAATCCGGGGAGAAGTTAAAACCTGGCACATCCTTGGCCAGCTCCGCCACCTTATCCCCGAAGTACGCCTTAACTGCATCGTGCTTCGTCATAGCCTCACCTCTTAATATAGTTTTCTACCGCCTGCGCAAGATCACCTTTCCGTGCTGTTTCCATGGCCTTATCCCACTTGGACGTAGCCAGAGGATGCCGGAAATGGCTGTAGTTCAGCGACCGGCCGGTTGGGGTCTTATGCGGCGGGGGATACCATCCAGTAACAAAGCCACCGTCCTTGATCGGATAATTGGGTCCATAAATCTGGCCGACATACTGATAATGCGCATACGGGGAATGATACTCCACAACCCCCCTCATCCCCCTGGACGTACACGCTGGTATTCCGCGCCAGCGAAAGAGTATCAGCCGGAACATAGGGGTCCATGAACCGCTTTGCCTTATTCGCAGCAAACAGCCGTACATCCGGGCTGATGATCCGCCCTGCAACCTGCTCCGGTGATCTCTCCCAGACGAAGTCAAAGGAAAAGTCCATATCCATCACCCTCCCAGCCGGTAATGTTTCGCAAAACGGAACGCCGTATTATCCGAAAAAGCCGTCACCTTAAACGCTTCCGGCTTGTACCGGTTCAGCAGCTGCGCTGCCGTCTGACCGTTCTCTCCGGTAATCTCTTCTGTGCACGCCCCACGAATCACGATATCCCCCTGGGAAACAGTAAAAGCGCCGTCTGACATCTTTGCGTACTGCAGGTAAGACAAATACCGCTCATCTCGCGGGATACGAACCACATAGGTATTCTGCACGTTCGCCTGTGTGTCGGAATATCCTGTACCGATCACGGATTTCCAGAAGCAGCCATGGAGCACGGTTCTCTTCCAGTGCTCCTTCCGGTCTGCACTGTCTGCTGCCCGGATCCGATTATAAAGCGTGATCGTATGACAATAATTATCATTCATAGCATCACACCCCCGCGTAAAGCAGCCCGGTGTTTCCTAGATACCGGTAGATGATCTCCCTGATCTTGGCAGCCTTTCCGGATTCCGTGTACACAGACTGCGACAAGTCAAACGTCCCGGATTCTCCGTCGTTGCTGTATGACACCAACGGACCGGCGCCGCCCTGCTGCAATGTCTGCTGCGACACACTGTCCGCCGCATACAGCAGTTCTGTCAGTTCACAGGTACAATCCCTTACCTCATCAGAAACAAGGTCATTATCCCGTTTCACGCGGTCAAAGGTGTATTGATCAATGATCCTCTCTGCCTGCTTTTCCCAGTACGGAAATACCGCCTCCGGCACCGCTGGGGATCTCCCCAGCAGATAGCCGGAAACATAATATTTCTGCTCTGCATATGCCATGCAATCAGCTCCTTATTCCTGGGCGGTCAGCGTTACTGCCTTGGCAACGGCAGATGCAGCCACCACGATGGTCTCTGTCACCGGCACAAATCCCTTCTTAGTGATCTTAGCGGTATAAGTACCTGCCCGCAGGTTAAACACTGCCTGGCCGTTAGCATCCGTTGTCAGGATCGCTCCATCCACGTTGATGCGCACATCCTCATATTTTGTCGGGCTATCGGATTTTCCATCGGTCACAGTAAAGGTAACCGCCTGGGTTACTACCGGTGTACCCGGTTCCAGATATGCGAATGCGCATCCGGTACGATCCTCGTTGAGGCGGGTTGCCGGGTTCGGCAGCGCCCAGCCCATGCGGAACACGACACGCAGCGCAATCATATCCTGCTGTGCCAGGTTGTACTCAATTTCCTTGCTGACGGGATCCTGGATAACACCCTGGTCAAGAATCTTGACGGTAATATCCTGGCGGATTGCGTAGACTGCCTGAGAGAAGTTGCCCACAACCAGCTGCGCAATATTTCCCATGAAGGAACCGTTTTCCGGGAACTGGATAGGCACACCGTCCAGTGTGTACCGAGTGGAATCCTGCATGCTGTGCATGAAGATCGGCTGTTTGTTTGCATCCCGCAGTCCACGCAGCTTGGACTTGAAGGTCATCGGAGCGATTGCCCCAGTAACTGCATAGCCGTCATTCTCGACCTTGGCAAACACACCATTTTCTCCCAGTGTCAGGTCATAGTAATCTTTTCCGCTGGCCGGAGCCACGTTATTGCCCGCCTGTCTTGCCAGAGTGATGATATCTGCCTGCCACTCCCTCGGGCGATTGTCACCGAAGATAATGGCTGCGTCCACCTTCTGACCGATGGCCTCATTCACTCTCGGAGTGATCTCTCCCATGATGTCCATCTCCGCATCATCAAACACGGATTCCGGGATCGGCACGATTACAGCCAGTTCACCTGCAGTCAGGTATACGTTATCCCATGCCTGGCGGGTGGTCTGCTTCATGCCGGTATCTCCATCCACCCAGTATGCGGTAGGCAGGAAATCCAGTACCCGGATTCTGGTCTGCTTGCTTGTCATGTTGGGCAGCTTTCTTGCCATGCCCATAAACACGGACTGCTTGGGAGCGTCCTGAAAAATAGTAGATACAATCTGTTCGCGGATTAAAGCCTCCACGTCGGCTCTGTTTGTAATATTCACTGCCATTCTTTACTCTCCTTTTCCGAAAAAGCTTCTTAATGCCTCATTGGCCTGCTCTTTTTTAGTCTGCGCATCAGGGTTGATTCCAGAGGTAACAGACACTACTCTCGGCACGGTACCGGCAGCCTGGAACAAATAATCATTGTCCTTCTTCAGGTTCGCAAGTGCCGTTTCGATATCCTGGGCCTGATTTTTAGATGCTTTCAGGGTATCTACATCCAGCAGTGCCATAATGGCTTTCTCATTCCGTCCAGAAGCCTTCCGGATAGCCTCTTTGACGGATGCGTCAAAGGCGTAGTCTGCCTTGATCTGCTCGATCTCTGCATCTTTACCGCTCAGCTGGGTTGTTAACTCGCCAATCTTGGTCTGAAGACCAGCTGCGTCAATGCCCTCCATCGCTTTCAGGGATGCCTGCGCGGTATTCAGCTGTGCTTTATAACCATCGCGCTCCGCGGTAATCGCATTGACTTCTTTCCCCACTTCGGCCATGACAAAATCAACCTGTTCCTGGGTCAATCCCTTTTCTCTTAATGTTTCCGTTTTTAAAATCATATTGTTCTTCCTTTCTCGGCTTTTTTCGGTAGGTCGCCCTCTACCTGAAAGTTGGCTTTTCCGGCAGCCACGCCAAAATGCATAAAAAATAACACCCAGCATAGTGCTGCGTGCCGCTTCACTGTTTAACGGACAGTTCCGAGATATGTGGATCACCGCCTCTCTATGGATAACCTCTTGCCGTCGTACACGACCGTGTCTCCGATCTGTGCCAATTCATCTCCGATCCTCACCCCCTTCACTTCTGCGTGGCCATCTCTGTTCGTGTACCGGATAGTACCTGACCGCCGCCTTGTATATTCCGCCAGCCACGGAGGTGCCAGCATATCAATGTCTTTTGTGACTATATATCTTTGAATCACCCCACATCATCTACTATGCTGCCCTTAGAAGCTTCTGTACCCACCAGCAGCCCGGTCAACTCCACGTATTCCTCTTCCGTGATCCGATTCAGCATCAGAAACAAATCGAGCTTGGCATACATATCATCGTAAGTATACCGGTCGTTGGTAATCAGTAATTTACACAATCTCGCTGTTCTCATCTAATTCCTCCATTTCCGCCATCAAATCGGCGTGCAAGATATTTACCTCTTTCTCGGCTGCCTTTGCATTGCGCTTATAAGTTACTGATATCCCCGCCTTATCTTCCGCCTCCACAATCGTAGTACCTCGGTAAGATCGCAAGGACTTGTAGGCCGCAATCTCATCGGCAGTGAGTGGGGTTTCGATGGGAGTGGCAAGCGGATATCTTATTTCAGCGCCCGTGATTATATCTTGAAAATCCTGTATTGTTGTATACAGGTTTTTCGGTGCCCTGAATCGTAATTCTACTCTGTCTGCGTGTCCATACGGTGCAACAATGGGATAACTATACGCTGTCTCTTTATTTTGCGGAACAACCTGCATCGTTGTGCACATTATGCTTTCAAAGGCTTTTTGTCCACGACTATTTAACATGCTATCATATATCTCATATCTCACATACCAATGGCTGCCACCGTTTTCGCTCTGAGTGTATCGTGTTATGTCTATGTGTATCACTTTTACCCTCTGCACATACACTTCCCGTCCGAGATCCACCTCATCGCAGATCCACTGCTGACCAGTCTCATCAGTATAGTTACCACCTGCCGAGACTAGAATACCAGGAAGACCATTGGGTGTTGAGAAAGACACGGATTGCATCTGCTCATTATCAGGATTTTTTACAATGACACTGAGATTTCCATTATCACCTGCACTCTGAATCTCCTGCGGATAATCCGGTGATGGGGACGGGATCCTGCCTGTGTAAGGCTCCCAGTCTTTTTTTTCGCTACCTTCTGTTAGCATGACACCCTGTATTGTGACTGTATAAGTTCCGGCTGGAACTGTTTGTGATGTAACTTCAGTTATAAACAGTCTTAGCGTTAGATTTGTCGTGTTTTCAGGAAGCGTTACAGAAATTGATTTTGACATATCTTTTTGTAAGCTTAGATAATGTGTTCTTCCATCATCAGTATCGTACATTAGCCCTATAACATACTTTTCATTTGGCACATCACTATTTACGCCATCATAAGACAGTGTCACTGTTTTCCCGGAAAAATCACCTTCAATGACATGCTGTATTGCTATATAAACCTTATTTGAAGAGCTTCCGCTTTCATTGATGGTTGTTGTCATTTGTATTGTATACGAGTTATCACTAATTTCTACTTGAATCTTGTTGTTTTTTTTAATAGAGGCCGCATCAAACAGCTGCGCCCCTGTGGTTGTCATCTGCTCGCTCCTGCCGTAGATGCGCAAAGCCTTGAACGGTTTTCCGGTGGCATTGTCCAGAACGGCAGGATTTCCATTGACGGTGACATCTTCCGTTTTCTCTGCTGCCCCCATGCGATACAACCTGTCTGAATCTGTGCCGATAAACCCCATGTTGCCTGAAATGATGTCCTGTCCTACCACCTCAAACATTGCACTTCAACTCCTTTTTCCGACGTTGCCGCCGGCAACACGTACATGATACTGCCAGTTATCATCTGACCTTCAAATACCTGTGCCGTCTCCGCCGGCACCAGGGCTCTCGTTGTCTTGTCTTCCCCGGCTACAAAACCGATGTATATATCATCCTCAGTAAAATTCTTTACCAGATAGCATAACCCCTGCAAAGAAAGCGAAAACTCCAGCTCCGTATCTGCTATTGTAGGTTTTCTCTGTACATCCATATAACATCTATCCTTTCTAAAAATAAACATAAAAATACCACCAGCCCATTGACTGATGGTAACAATATCCATGCCATTTACATCTTTCACATATTTTCTCCCAATCCGGCTTTTTCTTGAATTTTTCCGGTATTGTATCCTTTCGCAGGATTCCATCTACTGCATCCGAATTTTCAATACAATCAACATTTCAATTTCTGTATCTACCAATGGACACAAAACGAAATCAGGGCTATACACATTTACATCCCCTCAACATTCTCAAGTAAATCAACAATATCCTCCAAAGCCTTCCCGTCAAAGAAAGGAGTTTTCATCACTTCATCAATACTGTGTGCTTCCATGAAATCATCTCCGCACCACACATCAAAGTGTTTCGCATTAAATGGATCCACGCCGCACTCTTTTTCATTATATTCAAACAGAACGTGTGTACATAAACTCTCGATTCTATCTCTTAAATCTTTTGCTGTCATAATATATCCTCGTTCTCCTTTCTTTCGTCCTCTGTCAGCTCCCTGGTTGGACGGTCAATCAGTTTTCCTTCTTCATACACATAATCATGTGCATGTTCTCCGTTTTTGCCATAGGGATGCATTTTAGCATTCCCATGATTATTATTGCTGACCTGCTTGTATTGTCTGCCATTTTGATCATAATAATTTCTTTCAATTCCGCCCTTCTTTTTCGTCACCTGGGTAATGCTGTTCGGTTCCGCAATTAGCGTAGCTCTCTTAACTTCGATTATATCCTGCCCTACCGCGTTTTTCAATGTCGAAGGTGCCATTTTTTCAAGTTCTGTCTTTATCGGTGTAAATCTTCCACGCAGCCCATCCTGCGTGATTCTCTGCTTTTGCTGGGGTAGTCCCATTCGCTGAGAAAAATCCACATAGTTCTGCATCTGCCCCTGATATCTGGCCTTTTTTATAATAACGGCCATCTCATCGGCGCCGCCCTCTTCCAGAAGCTTGACCTGCTGGCGGGTAGCCCGCATATTCCGCTCCATCTTACGCTGTTGCTGTAGCGCCTCGTATGTGGTGTAGTCCTTCCCGGCGTACATCTTTGGCCGATTCTCTTCGGCCATCATCTCCTCCAGCTGCTCATCCGTGTATGTTCGGGCGGATACGCCAGGGATAAAAGCGTTGTAATCATGGTAACAGTTTGCCCCTTTAAGCCCTGTCACGGTTCCAAGTCCGCAGACGTCGATCAGCTCCCGCATGCTCCATACCCGCCCCTGCCAGGGCTGATGCGTAGGACGGGCCCCCACGTGATAGGTCACCTCATAGGTATCTGTACCAAGCTGCGCCGCCACCTGCTCATTAATCTTGCCCTGCACCTGCCGGAAACCAGTCAGCACGGCCATTCTGGCAGCCACATCAATGCGACGGTGTACACCCGAATCATAGTCAACCCACCGGACGCCGGAAGCGGTCATCTGGTTGACGGTACGCTGCAGGACAGTGCCGTAATCAAAAGCACCGGACTGGATGTCGGATATGGCATTATCCATGGTGGTTCTATAGTATTCCATCAGTTTGGGATATTGCAGCCTGCCAGTCTGTGGGTTCCTGACAGCAAATCCCATGGATGCCGCAAGATTTTCATATTCCCCGGAGAGCTGTTTCTTTACTGCCCCTATCAGTTGCTGCAGCTCCACATTGTCCTCCAACGGAATCTGCTGAAATCCTTTGACTTTATACGCCCGATCAAAGCCATAGTATTGCCTATACACTTCATCCGAAAAAATGCGATCCATTTCCTCATCCGAGGCTTTAAGCGCCTCTTTGATCCAGGCCTTTATGCTTTCCTCTGATTCTCCCAGCTTCTGCATAAGCATAATCTGACGATCAGCAGAGGCTGTCGAAAATCCATTCTCCCGGATCCGCCGGACAATGTCTGTCATGATCCTCATTTCCAGCTGTGAAAAGATATTGCCGGTTTTTAATGCCAGCTTTTCAATTTCTCCCTGGGTCATTCAACCACCGTCTCTTCTGGCCGCTGCACGGCGGCTTTTGCCTGTTCTTCGGTTTCACCATACCATTTCATGCGGTACTCTACCAAGGACATGGCGCCCATGGCCACATCAGCTCGATCTGTCGCCCGTTCTTTTTCCGTGTCAACCACAATGCTGTCGTCCCAGACAAAGGACGTATGATAAGTGCCAGCCGGGCACAGGCTGTAAATATCGCACCAGAAGGCTGTTGCATCCACCAGATCTTCCAACGCTCTCTGCAGCGCCGTCTGGCAGCTCTGCACGAAGGAGTACGACCGCTGCTTACTTGCCTTGATCTCCTCTGCCGTCTTGTCCGTATTATTCGGATCAGACAGCGTACCATAGGCCAGATTGCAGTCAAATTCGATGGAGCGAAGCTGATGATTCCAACCGTTGTAAAAGGACGCATCACGGATTTCCGGTGAAAACACATCCATGTAAGGCTTATCTGTTGCCCCGGCATTGTATTCCACCGCACGGTACAGCCGGTCCTTGCCGCCCGGATACTCAAAGGCATCTGTATCCTTTCGGTATTTCAGCAGGCTCTGTGCGATATGCACCGCGGTCTCTTTGGAGGCATATTCCCAGTTGATCTGTGAATATCTCTTATCTGCCTCCCTGATCTTTTCAAGAGCTCGGGAAAACACCGATACCCCCAGCGGACTGGCCGGATCCCTGTCATTACCGATGGGCACCGCAAAATACCCAAAAGGCAGCTTGCTGACACCATCAACCCGCATTTCCGCCGACAACTCCGACCACTTTGGCACGCTCCCGATCTGCACCTCACTGCCCAGCACACCATCTGTCCTGGACATAAATGCCTTGTTTCGGATAATCAGCTGCCTGCCTCGCAGTGTATGCCGTTCAATCCGGCTGTAGATCTCATCCCCTCGCCTGAACTGATCCAGGAATGCGCAATCTGTGATCTGCTCCGTATCAAATGACAGGGGAAAGAAGTGGTCTGCCTGTATGTACTGAACAGAAATACCACTCGGAGTTACATATGGTTTAAAAGCCATATTGCCCTTTGCAAAAGCATATTCTGTCTGCACCCTGAGTTTTCCAAGTACGCTCTGGTAAGTTTTATCCAGATAAGAGGCCCGGCCACTGCCCTCGACTTTGCTCTGCATCTCCAGCGTCACCAATCTGGCGATCTCCATTGACACTGACGCCGCAATACCTGCGCTGTCCGTTGTCTTATCAAGCCATGGCGCCTGCCCTGCATAAACCCTCGACCACAATTCGATCAGCGCCGCCGTATCTCCCGACATCGCATAATCAATCTGTTCGTCTTTATCCAGAACCTTCTTGATTGCCTGATACATTGTTGTATATTTCATCACCATCACCTACCCGTACCTGATGAGCTGACTGATTTGCCGCTCAAACGTATATTCAAAACTATCCAGCGAATCAATGTCGCTGGTTCCATCGTCCAAACGGACGTTTTTTGTCAGTTCTTTCGGATCCCACACAGCCGTACATAAAGCATTTACCAAGCTATCGCACTGTCCCTCGACATACCCAAAACGCCCCTGTGCCATCAGGATCGCTGTTGCATTGATCCGGTCGTTAATCTCTGTTTTCATAGCATTCTCTACCCGCACCCATGACAGGCCATTCTTCCGCAGGCTGCTACGGATACCGGCAATCAGCGTCTGCTCTGCGCTGTCCGCATACACAATCGTGATATAGCCATATTGGCCCAGAATCCGCTGGCAGAAATTACAAAACAGAATTCCCAGCATCTCTGGATCGATCTCTATCTGGTTTCCGGCCTCATCTTTGCAGGCAATCCACTCCGATGCCAGGGCGATCACTTTCTGGTAACCTCGCGTGATGGCCGTGGCCGTGAATGAATGACCGGAACCGCTGCCGCCGAAGTCAATGCCCAAGATAATTTCCATGAGATCAACCGGTTTGGTTTTTATTGCAAAACTGTTATTTCCCGTGCTGATCGCATCCGCGAACCGGCGGTATATCAGGCCGTTGGCCACAACGCGCATTCCCTTGATGTCCCGCATGTACCAGATGGAATTGACGTCATACCTGCTTTCTATTTCCCGCAACCGCTCCGGCGGGATATTGACATTGTCGTAGATCGTACAGTGCATGTAATTGTATCCACCAGGAAAACTCCCGGCTTCCTGCTGTTTCTGGTACTTGTCAATGTACTCCGAATAGATCGGTGCCCGCGGATTGTCCGGGTTTAAATCCCAGAATATTTTCAACCGCCTGGCAGCCAGCTGCCGGTTCATAGCCTCCTTGATCGTATCCACATGGTGCAAATTGATCTCCGTGGCAATCCACATACCATAAGAGTTGCCTCGGATTTTTTTGTAACTGTCCGCCTTGGCAGCTCCGGCGAAGATCACAATCCGCTGGCACCACCTGGTTGCCGGGCCCTTAACAAACAAAGCCTCGTTATCTTTGTACTTGCCCCAGTGGCATTGCCCACGAAAAAAATCCACTCCAGGCCCATACCATTGCAGTCACCAATATTCAGCTTGGCGTTGGCCACTGTGGAACCTGTTGCCAGATGGATCCTGTCCGGCGTAGTTTTCAGTTCATGGGCAAAAGCGAAGATATTGTCCACCGTCTTGCCAGCACGCACCGCGCCCTCGGCCACATTGAACATGCAGCGCTCGCACTTCCTGATGTACTCCTTATGCTTGTCCGAAAAGCGGAAAGATATGGTCTTTTTGGAGGTATACCTATTGTTCACCACCATAAATATCCCCCTCGATTTCGCTCATGTCCTCAACCTCGGAATTATTGCCGGTAAGCTTATCAGTCTGTGCCTTAAGCTGTGCGATCCGGCTCTTCTGCTCTTCCGAAGCAGCTTCCCAGTCCTTATGCAGCATCTCGTCATACTGCTTGATCATGCTGCGCAATTCTCCTTGAGCACGGGCCTGGGCCTTCATGAAACTTGCCTGCTTGTCCCATGCCTCCTGCACCTCCCAGCGTTCCCCGCTCACTTTGCCTTTTTTCTCCTCAACCTTCTCCACCGTCTTATCCTGCTGATCTTTCACATAGGCAATCCGCTGCGCCCGAATGATGGCTGCATACGCAATCTGGATCTGGTGCCATAGAAGATCCAACGGGTCGGCGTCTTCAATGGCATGAAAAATCTCTCTGGTTTCATCTGGGAGGTACTTGGAGAAGAATCCATACTTCTCCGCCTTTTTATTCCCCGGCGGTCCTCCATGGCTGTTCTTATTGCCAGGCTGCGCACCCCTTTTCCGTTTTTTCGAACGCTCGTTTTTATTACCCGAACGTTCGTTTTCCCACTTGTGCGTGCACTTCCAGCGCCGGACCGTCCCCTCCGGCAGGTTTAGTTGACTTGCAATCTCAACCAACTTCTGCCCCTGCAGGTACATCTCTTTTGCCTGCTCTATTCTTTTATCCGGCGCTCTGGCCATCATCACCACCTCTTGTCTTTGTCGGTTTTGTTGCATAAGAAAAGCAGCCCCGGAGGACTGCCTGTGTCTCTTTATCAAAGGCCCTGCAGATGGCATATACATGAATCTGAAACGGGAGGAACACCCGCAGGGGCAAGGAAAAAGGCCCCCGCCGAAATGGATAACAGCGAAGCCTTAGCTACAATTTGATAATTATATTATAAAACGCCCGAAATCGTGCGTCAAGGTCAACGTACATACAAATATATACAACCTATATACAATCACATACAATTTTCCGAACTTTTTTTCGGATGTTTCTGCCGGTATCTTACGTAAGCCCTGTGCATCTGATCCCATTCAAAGAGCAGCTGATCTCCCAGATTGTGTTTTTTGTTGTACGCCTCCATCCTCGCAGCCTTTATCATTTCGTCCAGCTCCTCCACATCTACGTGCAGCACGCTGGCCATAAATGCCTTTCTCTTCCCGGCTTCGACCATGGACAGCAAGAGCCGCCGCTTTGCCGCTTTGATCTGCTCCGATTCCTCCGCCCTTACGTCTCTTTCTTCCTCGGCTTGTAAAATAAGCATTCCTTCACTCCCTCTCTCTTTCCCGGACAGTCAATGACCTTTTCGCAGGTCAGGCACTCTTTATCCTTCACTCACTCTGCCTCCTTTGGTTTCTCACAACGCTCAAATTCGATAACCCATACCCACGGATTCGCGGCCCATCCATAACGGTCAAGATCGGATTTTTTAAGAGTATGATTCCACGTAGCTGCGAATGGTATATCACAGTGTTCTTTCATTTCTTTCACACTTTCAATCATATCCTGCGTCAGCCCGATACCTTCTTTCAAGATCTGCTCTGCCGTGATATCTTGCAGCCGTTCCACTCTGACATCCGTCACCTTTAACCAGATTCTCGCCGCTTCTTTCGGCATGTGGATGGATGGCAACCAGCCCATTCCTTTATATCCCTCCGGTCTTAAATCCCCGTCTGCTTTATAATAATAAGTTTTTGCTACCTCATTATCCGGATCCCAATCCCACGTCTCCCTAACATACAGAATATCTCCTGGATCATACGGAGCTCTACACAGTCTTTTTATAAGCCATACGTCCTCCGTCTCTGGATGCTCCATGTGATATGGACTGTTCAACACCGCATCAACATTATGCTTAACCAATCGCCTGGTGCAAATCTTTCGCCCGTCCAGAATCGCTCGAACCATCTCTCCATTAAACAAAATAGGCTTAATTGCCATCTTCTCCTCACCCTTTCATTTTTCCCGACATAATAAGTATGCAATCCCCGACATAGAAAATCGAAGTCATCAAAAACGCCATATCTGAAATTTCTATTCCACTTTTCCATGCGTTATAGAGAATTAAAAACCATAACACGCTCATTTTTTTCTAAACACCTTTCTCAATTTTCAAACACGATTATCATGCAAGTCTTAACTGCCCCGTGTCCTCCTCTTTTATCACGATATTCCCTGTTCTCTGTGCAACGCACAGCTCTGGTAAATTTGCCTTGACCAATGCCGCAGGTATTGGCGGACACACAGCATTTCCGCATCGTTTAACCTGTTCACTCCGACTGTAAACCTTCCCAGTACAATCGTGATCGATTATGTAATCTTCAGGAAACCCCTGGCAACCGTATAGCTCCTTCGGTTCTAACATTCGAAGTCCGATATCTACAATTTGATAATCCACACCATAAACAGTCACAAGTCCAAATCTATCCTTGGATGTAACTGTATCCAAAGGTTCTCTGATATCCTGTCCGGTTCCCTGTCCATAATATTTCGCCAGAAATACCCTGACTTCCCCGAAGTGTCCCGGTGACGTGGTTACAGTATGCAACGGCTCCCTTAAATCTTGTCCAGTGCCAGACTTATAAAACTTACTAAGAAATGGCATAGCCAGACCATATCTGTTGGAAGCATCTACAGTCATGATTGGTTCTGAGATTGTCTGTCCCCGCGTTTCATCTTTGGTTGTCTCGGAATGGTACTGTATCAGCATCGGCGACACCACGAAATTTCGGTTCCCCGTTGTAATGGTCGGGAGCGGGCTCTCTACGTGCGCCCCGGAGTTGTTCTCATTATTACACATGATACATGGTGCCAGCTTTGGCTCTATCAAGCAGTGTTCATTCTTGCTTACAATCGTAGTGAGTGGATCTTTTACATCTTTGCTTCTATCTTTGATAAATCCATTCTGACCAATCATCACTATGTACGGGTTCTTCACGTCTCCCATCTCATTCCAAACGACGAACGGCTCCGGATTATCCAGCACAAATTTTTTCAACCCTCTGGCTATCCGATCCATCGTTTTCGGAGCCAGTGGCCTCACTGCTCGGATACCGTATTTTTCTTTTATTTCCTCTGACGTATCAAAAATTGACGGGCATGGCTTACTAAAATCTATCTGCGTATACGCCCCAACGTAGGGTTTAAGCAAACCAGCCTTAACTGCTTCGCTGTCCGTCGGTCCATGCGTAGGTTCCGGCCACGTAATCGACTGACCGTCGCACCGGGCAATCAGAAAGAATCTCTTCCGCATGGTCGGCGCTCCATAGTCAGCAGCCACCAGTTCCCGGAACTGTACTTCATAGCCCAACTCCTCCAACTGCTGAACAAACCGCCTGAATGTCACGCCCTGCTTGGCCTTAATCGGTCTGTGACTGCGATTCAGCGGTCCCCAGGTTTTAAATTCCCCCACATTTTCCAGCATTATTACTCTTGGTCGAACAAGCCCAGCCCATCTGCATGCTACCCATGCCAGACCGCGGATAAATTTGTCCTTAGGTTTTCCACCTTTAGCCTTACTGAAATGTTTGCAATCCGGCGAAAACCATGCCAATGCTACAGGATGACCCCCACAGACCTTAACTGGATCCACCTGCCAGACATCCTCACAATAATGTTTGGTATTGGGATGATTGGCTTTATGCATTCTAATTGCTTCCGGATCATGGTTGATAGCTATATCAACACTGTATCCCGTTGCCATTTCGATGCCTGTAGATGCACCGCCGCCGCCCGCGAAATTGTCAACCAGCAGTTCTCCATTTATCACTTCATTTCACTCCCATTCATCCAAAATGCACACACCCAGCGCATCCCCCAGCCACTTCCGGCCATCCTCTGTCAGGTGATATGTATACCCGCCGTGCTGGTTCTGTTCTGAATCACGCTCCGCATATCCCGCAGCCACCATCTTGTCCCAGTTTTCATGCTCCCGGCCGGTTGCAAAACAATTCCTGTAAGGCCGGTAATACTTTCTTCCGTGCCTGGTATACAGCTTTTTCCGATCCAGGCCGATGCAATGCATCGCAAGCTTTTTATACACGCGTTCTTTCCTCCACTGGTGCAGACCGATCACTGCCAGTACTGCATAAAATACAATCATTGCCGTTACAAATACCGGCACACCATATCCTTCCATCACTTTTTCTCCTGCCTCGTGTAGGCATATGCAGGCCGTCGGAAGTTCGCCTCTGCTGCCGGATTCTTGTGCTTGATGTAATCATCATATTGCCCTTCTTTCCGGTCGTGAATTTCCTGCATCATCTGATCTCTTTCCTTCTGGTTTCTTTTCCCCTTCATTCTTCTTCCCCTCTCGCGTCCAGGATCGCCTGCAGGTGCTTCAGGGCCTGGCCGTGAACAGTGGTTGCCCAGGAATAGGACTTACCTCTTTTCTTGGCAATGGCCACCAGATCAAAATACTGGATGTACTTCTGGTGCAGGAGATCGTACTCTTCTGTCGGCAGCTGCTCAATGGTGTTGATGATCTGGCTCTTTCTTTCAATCAGGTCCGATATCTCCCATTCCACCTGCACGCTCTTAACCACGGCATCCTCCATCTTCTGCTGGCTACCGGAAGACTGCACCCGTTCCCCGTCGGCTTTGCTGCCTGTCCCGGTGGCTATGGAGTGCCACATTTCCAGCTCTGCTTTTTTGTTCTGGATCATCCTGTCCAGTTTCTTCACCTGCATCAAATATCCCTTTGCATTCATCCATATCATTCCTCCCCTTGTTTCTTCTCATCAATGCCCAGCAGCTGCTTCTCCAGTTTCTCAAAATCATAGCTGCGTTGATCAAAGTTGATAAAACGGTTTGCTGGTTTCTCTGTTCCCTGCTTCTTCCCGGATTTCTTGCTCACCGGATAGAAGTTCTTCCAGCCACCGGCAACAGATTTATTTACAATAGCCAGCCGTTCAGCATCCGTCGTTGCCATTGCCATCAGGTCATTCCGCAGGGCGGTAATCTGCTCCGGTGTCATTGGCCCGTACTTCTTCACCCGGCAGGCCACAAAAAGCTGGAATGCATTTTCAAGGCCGGGATCCCGAAAAGCGTTTTCACCTCCCGGAGGGCCCATATATATATCTTTTTCTTTTACCTTTTCTTTTAGGGTACTTTTTGCGGAATTATTTTGAATTTCTTCCGCATTAATTCGTTTATTTCCCGAAGAAATTTGATTTAAGGGTACATTTAATAAAGGCTCCACGTTTTCTTCTTTTCCGAGAAGCCAATATTTATCCGTATGGGGCTGTCTTCGCAGGCGCTTTACTGCTATCTCGTAATAGCGCTTCTGTATACCAGCAGAGGTGATGATGTTTTCCGTCATGAGGTCATCATTAAGGAGACCTATCTCAGAGCAGAAGTGCACCACTTGCACGACAGCCTTGTTATTCTTCACCCACTTGTTCCCGATCATCTTAACGATCATTTTCGATAGCTTATCCAAGGGGATCTCTGCGTAGTATCCGTGTGCATACACAATACAGAGTATGCAGTCATACACGGTCACACCCAGTGGGCCGTAACGGTCCAGTAAATCAAAAATCCGGTCGTCTTCGTAAAAATCGACCATCTTCGGAAAATAGTCCAGTCCCTTCTTGTTCGGCGCTCCACGCCCCACGGGATCACTACCTTCCTATTCTGTAAATTCTGTAATTGTCACTTCGGTTCGAGGGTTGAGCTTGTCATACTCAACCCTCGAACCGTCCATTGCTGCTATGATCTTTGCGTTATCGTCACATACCACACCGTGGCGAACAAGGACATCACACAGGGCCTCGTGCAGGTTGCACAGATCCACTTTTCTGTGGGTAGGCATATAGTAAATGGCCTTTACATTTACCGGGCTGTTAATGGACGCCACAGACGGCAGAAACGGTCTGCAGTCCTTTTCATACTGCTTGTACGCCTTGCTCGGAATAATCATTGAACGACCATTCACTGTAATGATCTGCTGGCTGTTCTTCTTTGTCCTCGGTGTTAATGGTATCGTGAATTCAATCTTCATATCAGACATCCTTCCCCGGAAGCTTATGCCAGGATTGTGATGTGGCACTCTTCCAGCAAGCCTTCCAGTTCAAATTCCAGGTACTCCTTGATCTTCTTCATGGTTGCATTCTTCCACAGACCTCCATCGGCCTCTACCAGCTTAAACTGCGGGCCCTTGTCGGTGTCCTGGATACGGAACACATACGCGCTTTCCGGCTGCTCAACCTCTGCAAACGTCCGATAAGGCCGCAGCTTAACCGGGTTCGGGACAATGACATCGTTCAGCTCCACGCCCATCTTGACGGTAGTTTTCTGGGAAATGCCATCATCGGAATAGTTCGCTGTGGTTCCGGTCTTAATATTTCCGGCCACCTGCATGATGGTCCGCAGGTCATCTGTTTCCAGGAAGTTCGCCTGCAGCTCAATCAGGAAGCGCTCCTGGATGTAGTAATGGTCAAATACAAACTCGTTCACAATGGCATCGGCTCTCAGCAAATCCTCCCGGATGCGCTCATCAATAAGACCGGAGTACAGTCTTACCTGTGTGGGGCTCACCACATGCAGGATCATGGTTTCCCGCAGCTCCTCTCGCTTCCCTTTGATGTAATCCACAACAGCGGTCAGTGTATTCACGCGCAGCTCTACGGCAGTGGGAAAACTGTGGTAGCGCTTAAGGGACTTCTCACAATAGATATCCCCGTTGATTTTGATGGGCTTCGGTTCCATGGATGCCTCTTTCAGTGCCGCAATGTACTCAAATGCCTGCTTTAATCCTTCCATGTCTTTCTTCTCCTTTCATTTATGCCTGTCTGGTCTTTCTCAAGTCGATGACGTTGCTGGCCGGTGTCTCGTAAATCTCACCAGTAGATGGATCCACTGTCCGAACCATAGGGTCCTCTTCATCGCCGGTATCTTCCAGCACCATAGCCATCTGGCCCGGAAGCTGCTTTCCGATCTCTGCGGCCTGCACCTCTCCGGTCTTCAGGTCTGTGCCGACATTAAAAGCTGTCACTGCACCAAGCGCCGGTGCCAGGGTTGCCTTAGCCTGTACGCCTGTGGTTACAAAATCCCGGGCTTCGTTCGGCTTAAACTCCATCACCACCGTGATCTTCCGCTTGGCAGTGGCGTCCGTGTTGGGATCCTGGATGTTCTCCGCCACCTTCTTCAGTTCCCGGTTGATCTGGGCCGTAAAGGCGCCACCCGCAAACTGCTCTAAATTGATGTGCTGCATGTCAATTCCTCCTTTTTTATGTAAATGGTAATTCCTCGTCTATGCCGTCAGGGATGGACATAAAACCGTCCCCGACCTCTGGCGCCGGTGTGGGTGCCGGGCCTGCATCGTTACGGCCGCTGGTTCCTTTACTTTCACAAAAGTCGTGTTCTTCTACAACAATGTCTGTAGTGTAGTGCTTCACACCGTCCTTGTCTGTATATGATCCGGTCTGAATTCTTCCAGAAACAGCAATCTTCATACCCTTGTGAAGATACTTTTCTGCAAATTCACCATTCTTGCCGAATGTCACACACGAAATGAAATCCGCTTCCGGCTCATTGTCCCTTTTGAATCTCCTGTTCACTGCCAACCGATACCGTGCAATGCAGATAGCATTTTCACCCTGGGAATATCTCACTTCAGGATCAGCAACCAATCTCCCGATGCCCACCCATTTATTCATCTTCTTCCGCCTTTCTTGTTTCGTAGTAATATGAAATTGAAGTTTCCATGATGAACGTTTTTTCACATTCAGGGCATTCTATTTCATGGTCACCTTCTTTATAAAGTTCAGGGAAATCTTCATATTCATAATTTGTTTCAATTTCATTTCCGCAATATGGACAAATCACATAATCTGAAGAACATGTGCCGGGATCTTCACCATTTCTGATTGCTTTCTGTATTTCCTTCAGTTCCTTTTCTTTGTTGCATGTATAGCAAAGCTTTTCCCACGAAAATAAGAAAGACTTTATCTTCCCACATCCAGGGCATATCTTTTCCATTGAACATCACATCCTTTCTATTTGCCCCATATAGCCATGTTTCAGGCTATATGGTAGATTTCTAATTTCCAAACAGCGCCGCCGCTGCATCCTGCGGTGCCTCTGCGGCCTGTGTCGGTTCCTGTTGCGGCTGCTCCGGTTCCATGTCAATGATAGAATCGTCATTGTCCACGTAATCCTTCGTGCCGTCCTCATTGATCACCGCCATATCTGCATCCATGGCCGAAATCATGTCAATGCTCATGATTCCCCACTTACTGATAAGCTGCCGAAGCATGGTCTTGTAGGCCATTCCGTCAAAATCTTTCTCCCAGAAGGTATACCCCTTTTTCGCCTGGTAGCCCTTGGAATACTTCAGAGCGTGGGCCTCCATCTTCCGGCGGCTCCAATACATTGCCTTGCGGAAACCGTTGGTATACTCAAACATGGCGTAGTATCCAATCGTAGGGGCCTGCTCCCGGGCCTCTTCATCTTCTATCAGCTTCACCACGATTTCCTCATTCAGAGGATCAAACCGGATCAGCTCCCCTTCCTTGATGCCCAGGACATTCAGTTTCTTGTACTGGCCGGAGCGGATCGCCAGCTGAATATAACCCTTATATCCCAGCTGGAACTGCGCCACCTTACCCTTGTTCTTGTCATTGAAAGGAACCATGTAATACTGCCCCAGCTGCGGGGACGGCGAAAGATTCAGGGATTCCCCCAGGAGCGCCGCGGATAAGATACTTTGGTTCGTGCACTCCTGCAGCGCCGGGTTATTATTGACCGCCGACACCACGGAGGAAATGAACCTTGTGCCGTTCTTCCCGCTGATCACCTGGTTGATCTGGTTCTTCACAGCGTCCTGTGTCAGATATGCTGTGATACCCAGGCGCCGGTTCTGCTTTGCTAAACTGTTCTGTACTGCCATCTTTTACACCCATCCTTTCTCAAATCGCTTCAAACTCAATGCCCCGGTTCTGGAAGAAATCCCGAAGGGCCAGCGCGTCCTCTGTGGTCATGTGCGCCCGGAAGCTTACCCAGGTCTTTGCCGGTTCAGCAGCTGCAACAGCTTCCTTCTCCGGCTCTGCTGCCGCCGGTTCCTCCGCAGGCGGGTTCATGTGCTTTGCAAATTCCGCCTCCTGCTTCAGCCGAGCTTCCTCTTCCCGCTTTCTGGCCTGCTCCGCCTCGTATGCCGCTTTCTGCTTCTGTATCTGTGACATTCTCTGTCCCTCTGCAAGGGCCTTGTTGATGTCCAGGGTAGAAATATATACCTGCTGCGCCTCATAGCCGAATTCCGGCAGATTAGCAAGCGTGGCAAGGTCTGTTTTGATCTGCGCCACCTTGTCGGTGATGGTCTCCTGAATGGATTTCATGGAGACGGATGCATTCAGCCAGCGGGAATCAAAAAACTTTTCCAGATGCAGCCATTCCGGGATATCTTCGCAGGAATCGAAAAATTCATGAATCGCCTCCAGCTTGTCCTCTTTCTTCTTTTCCTCGTACTCCTTCACCTGCCGGTCAATGGCATTGATGGGCTTGTCCACGATGGCAATCACCTCATTGACCTGCTTCTTGAAAGCATCAAAGGGGTGCCAGATATTCCTTTTCCCGGCGGATACGCTCATCATTCAGGGCTTTTTTCAGCCGGTTCAGGTTCGCCCGGTCGGCCTTTGCCTCCTTGATCTGGTCGTCCGTGTAAACCATCGTCTCATAGTGCTGGGTCTTTTCCTGCAGCTCCGCTTTCAGCTCTTCAAAGTTAAAACTGATTTTCTGTGGGAGCTGATACTCTTCCACTCTTAACTCCATTTACTTCTTCCTCCTTTTCATTGCCAAAATGCAACTTTATATTTCCGGCAAGATCAGCGCCGGTTGCTCTTTTCTTTGTACCTGCTGCCAGAACTTTCGCTCCGCAGCTTCCAGATACTTGATGTCTTCCTCCACCTCATTCCGCTCGATGTGGTAGTGTCTGGTCTGCAAAAATACCTCGCCGCCGAAATCATATTTCAGCTGGGCTTTCAGATCCGCGAATTCAAATTCCGTTACCAGCAGGTAGTGCAACAGCTGGATATAGTAATTGTCCGGGATCCGGTGGTTCCATTTCTCTTTCTGCATGGATTGCAGAATTTCCGTGGTTTTGATTTCCAGAATTCCCTTGCGCCCTTTCTGATCTACCAGCCAGCCATCTAAGGATGCATGAGCGAATGGATATTTATCATTCAGCCACATGTTGTTTTCCACATAAAAAACCTGATATTCCGGGAAATCCAGTGCAAACAGATTCCGCAGATGCAGCTCCGACTGTGTGCCGTACTTTACATACGGCTTTTCAGAAATATCCTCCGCAGCCAGATGGCCGGTCTTGATCTTCCAAAGGTCAACATTGCTCCGGTAGGGGTTCATCCCCACAATGGCCGATGCATCACTGCCGCCGATCCGTTGCCGGTTCTTCAGCCATTCTTCCCGGCTCGCAAGCTGTATCATTTCAACCATGCTTTTGTGCTCCTTTTCCACTGGCAAACACACCCGAGATGTGGTATACTTGCCTTGAACATTTGTGTTTGCCCTTTGAGAACCGCCATTCTCTTAGGGCTTTTTCTATCATTTCTCAAACGTCATACTCATCCTCACTTTCATTTTCTCCGTTTTCCACCTCTTCCACATGGATATAGGTAGTTCCCCGGCCGTTCCTGATCTTCCCCTTGCTGACCCAGGTCTTGTACCCGGCCCGGCAGAGCAGGTCACAGATGGTGTACTGCTGATCCTTGGTGATGGCTGAGGCCACAATGGGGATCCTTACAGCAAACTTTCCCACTTCATCATCTCCTCTCCCATCGGTACAGGTTCATTCCGGAGAACCATAAAATAATAGCCCAGCCAAACCGCGCCAGCAGGCTCCCGGTGGTGATCACTCCATACAGATAGGGTTCTTCCGACAACACCAGCAGCATCACGGCCGCCAGCATCAGCGCCACACCGATGCGGCGCTGGATGGACATGTGCTTCCTTTTCTTTCTCATGCCTGTCCTCCTTTCCGCCCTCAGGCGGTTTTCTCCTTCACAGGTACATACCCCAACGATTCCATAAAGCGCCGCTTAAGGTTCACAGCCAACTCCTCCATTTGTTTTTCGGGGATATCACTTTGCCTGCGATACTCGCCATTAACCTTGATAAAATTTTCAAACGTCATACTGCTTACCACCTGCTTTCTTCTTTACATTTTATGAAAGGCTGTTTGTACTTGTTTCCCACATTCCGTCCTCTTTCCCTTTTCAGCACCTGTCATCGCTTTCTTGATTATGACTTCCATTGGTTACATGTGGAGCATGGAAAATATTTGAACAAAAAGCCAAATCCAAAGCGCCAAACCCACCAGAGAACTTACTATTGCAAGCACAATTGCCACCAACGCCTGAAACCAACGGTGTTCAGGCAGATCAATGATCCAATCAAGCACTTCGCCAAGGAATTCCCATTTCTTCCACTTCTTTGCTTTTCCCATGATCTTCTTCATTTCTCTAGCCCCCATTCCTTGGCCAACTGATTGAGAGCCTCGGCACAACACTTTTTAGTGCAGCAATCGTACTTAGCAAAAACATCATAGTGGCTCATAGTTACTGAATATCCCCGATCTGGCCCTGAAATCTCCGTTTTACATACATCACATACTTTCATCCCTCTCACCTCCTGTTTTCTTCTGTCTCAAAGCACACTCTGGATCAAATAATAATCCTTGTCTATAATGAAAATGCGGGTCACGAATCGCCTCTTGGAAGGAGGTGATACTATTAAAAGACTTGTGTCAGATTTTCGCCTTGCCCAAAAATGGCAAAAACTTGGGTATAAGATAGTCGCATTATCTTATTGGGGTTGCTTTGGCGATAATCCGATGACTTACCACCTGGAAAAGAGACTTTAAATTTTCCATAACTATCAACCACGCTCCAACGTGACCCGCTGTATAAAAACGAAAATTCGTTTTTATCAATATCATGGCAAATAAGTAGTTCGTAACTATCAATCCAGCTCCAATGCAGTCCGCGTTTTCTTTGAATCCTCTCCCCTTCCATTTTGTTGTGAAAAACCGTTTGTGTAACATGTTAGACATCAGCTTCAAAAAAAATATCGCTTACATTTTTCCCCAATGCTTTTGCGATTTTTAACAAGGTTTCAGTTGTCGTTACTGTAATAGCTCCGCTTTCTAATCCGGAAATAATTGTACGCGATACCTTAGCTCTTTCTGAAAGTTCTGCCTGAGACATCTTCAATTCTTCCCTGTACTCTTTAATTCTGTACTGCAACTTTATCTCCCTCCTTTTGTTTAATCTGTTGTACATTTAAAATCTAACATGTTATACATCATTTGTCAACCATTTTGTTCAAAATATTTGACAATTTTATTTTTTGCTTGTATAATATACTAAACAAAGTGAGGTGTATATATGACTTTAGGAGATATCATAAAAGAATATAGAAAAAACCAACATTTGAGCATGGATGCATTTTCTGAAAAAAGCGGTATCAGCAAAGCCTACATTTCTTTACTTGAAAAAAATAAACATCCTAAAACAGGAAAAGCCATTGCGCCTTCCATTCAATGTATAAAGCAGGCAGCTGATGGCATGAATATGGATTTTAATACTCTTTTTAGCATGATTGATGGCGACGTATCTTTAAAGGAAGATAACACAAACGATAAGTCCCAGTTTACGTCCAGAGATGAGCGGGATATCACCAGTGATTTGAACTCCATTATGGAGAAGCTAAAGAGCGGAGAAGACGGCCCGGCCAGTTTTGAAGGAGAGGCTATCCCAGAAGCCGATCAAGAACTATTTGCAGGTCAGCTGGAACTCATGCTCCGCCGCCTGAAAGCCATCAATAAGGAAAAATATAATCCGCACAAAAAGAAGTAGGTGAATTGCCTTGCGAAAAGACATAAAGAAAATTGCCGCTTACTACAGGAGAAAATTTGAGACATCTGATCCTTTTCAGATTGCCAAAGAACTACATATTGAACTTGCCATTGGGGATATCGGTTCCAGAGCCGGATGTTACATGTATCTAAAAAAGCATAAATGCATTTTCCTGAATGAAAATTTGGAAGAGAGCGAAATACGTTTTGTTATGGCTCATGAACTTGGCCACGCTATCTTACACCCACGGCAGAACTGCTATTTCATTCGGAGCAAAACATTGCTTTCCGCTGCCAAAATAGAGGTTGAAGCCAACCTCTTCGCTGCGGAGCTGCTGATTTCCGATCAAATGATTGCAGAAAACCAGTGTTTGACGCTTCAGCAGTTATCACGCTTACTGGGATATTCAGAAGCAATCTTAGAAATGAAGGTACAACGCACTTTATAATCGTTATTTCTGCTTATGCAGCAATAGAATAAAAAGAAATGAGGGATAAGGGATGAAAAAGAAACTTGTAACACTAATTTTGACTACAACTATGGCACTGTCTATCACTGCCTGTGGAGGCTCTAATTCTTCCGATTCTAGTAAACAAAACAACATAACAGCGCAAGAAGAAACTGAAGCTGAGCAGGAGAACCTTCAAGAGGATACCCCTGAAGAAGCAGATTCGATAAACGTTGATATGGATAAGTGTATTGAAGATTTAAAAGAGGGGCTTCCCTTGGAACCTGATTATTCTTTTGTACGCGATTATTATATAGATGTAAAAGACGATACAATAACAATAACCGCTGTCGTGGATGATGCAACCGATCCAGAAAAAGCTTTAGATTTTGCTGACACTTTAGTGCGACAGTTAAATTTATACGCAAATATGCAGGATTCTTCTATTGCCTTAGGAAATAAAGATTTCTACGGCGGACTTTACGAACACTACAACGCACTTGTTGGCATCGCTCCTGCAAGCAAAACGCAAGATTCCAAAGAATGGTTTGTTTATGATGCTATTAGTGGCGGAAAAACCATGCTGAATTTGCAGAAACAATATAGGTAACTACGTGATTTTCTTTAAACCGTACGAATAGCTTGTTCCGTATAACATTTAAATTGCCCTCCGTGGGGGCGTGGATTGAAATGAGCCGCGCCTGGCGGTGATGAAGCTGAAATAAGAAAGGAGGATGCCACAATGATGTATCCATTTATGACCTTGAACGATAACACAGAAATCACACATTCTGAGATGAAACCAGACGGCAAAGTAAAAGTCTACATCGAAACCCCTGATGAGAAGTACGGATTCCTCCATGCAACCTGCTGGCTTCCGGAATACAAATGGGAAGATATCTCCCACTACTCCGATGAGCAAATCAATGGATTCGAGGAAATCATACGTTCCACTGCACACCTTATCATGGAATTTTCGCAAGAGGGAGGATTCGAGAATGCCGCAAATCTTTAGAATGGGGCCATACTGGATCTACTTTTGGGCAAATGAGAATGAACCGCTTGAACCGATCCATGTCCATGTATCCAAAGGTGTCCCCAGCGCCAATGCCAGCAAGATCTGGATCACAGGATCCGGCAAGTGCCTGCTGGCCAACAATAATTCCCACATTGCTCCGCATATCCTTCGAAATATCATGCGTATGATCGAAGCCCGAAGTGAAAGTATTATTCAGATGTGGTCTGATTATTTTGGTGAAATAAGATATTTCTGCTAAACACATAAAAACCGGCCCGATGCGCCAACACCGGACCGGCAGACACCACCGAAGATGATGCCCAAACTAAAACCAAACACATTGTATCATCTTCGGGCAGCCACCGCAAGCGGAACGCGTGTTCCGGCTGGCTGTATTTTTTATACCCATTTTTCATATATTTACCGAGGAGCTGATGCAATGGACACTCTAAAATATGCTTACGGATATGTCCGAGTAAGCACCGATAAACAGGAGGAGCTCTCTCCTGATTCACAGAAGAAACTTCTGCAGGACTACGCTGTCAAAAACGGCATTGTTCTGTTGGAGATATTCCGTGAATTAGGCGTCTCCGGCCGACATGCAGATAAACGGCCAGAATTCCAACGAATGATCGGCATGGCAAAATCCCAGGAACATCCTGTTGATGCCATCCTTGTCTGGAAATTCAGCCGTTTTGCCAGAAACCAGGAAGAATCTATTGTGTATAAATCACTGCTGAAAAAGAAACATCACGTTGATGTTATCAGTGTATCGGAACCTCTGGTTGAAGGCCCTTTCGGCAGCCTGATCGAGCGAATCATTGAATGGATGGATGAGTATTATTCTATCCGCTTATCCGGGGAAGTATTCCGTGGGATGTCTGAAAAAGCGCGACGCGGCGGTTTTCAGGCACGGCCACCTCTGGGGTATCGAATCTTACATAAAAACGAATGTCCCGTTGTGGTCCCGGAAGAAGCTGAAATCGTCCGTACTATTTTCCGGCTTTATGTAGATGACCTGCTCTCCCCCTTTGATATTGCCAGGCACCTGAATGCCCTGGGTCTTGTCACAGGCAAACAAAAGCCTTTTGAAAAGAGATCTATCGAATATATCCTTGATAATCCTGCCTATATAGGAAAAAACCGGTGGAACCGCACCGAAAGCGGATCCAAACGGATAAAGGATGAGGATGAATGGATCGTATCCGATGGACCACAGGAACCAATTATTGCACAGGACATATTCCAGGCAGCCCAGGAGCGTCGCCAGAAAGAATATCGCCCCAAAGGTGCACGTCCTGCATCTACCTGTCGTCACTGGCTTAGCGGTCTGTTAAAATGTTCCGCCTGCGGTCGTACACTGTCGGTATCCTCCCATGCGGATCCGAAGTCGGGAACCCGATATATTTATTTTCAATGCTATGGATACCTGAAAGGTAAATGCTCCGTTTCACATAACATATCGGAGAAAAAAATAACTCCTATCGTTCTGGAATCGATGGAAGCTGCTTTACAGTCTGGAATCATCGTATTCGAGCAAAAGAAAAATGTGAAAGATTCGGACATGAATCAAAGAACCCTATTAGAATTACAGATCAGCAAACTTGATCAACGTTCAGAACGTTTACGCGCTGCCTATCTGGATGGAATTGATACATTAGAAGAATACAAAGTAAATCGGCAGATGCTTGATAATGAACGAGTGCGGCTATCAGAAAAGCTTGCAGCCATACAGAAAACACCTGGTGAAACAGTTTCACCGAAAAAGATGCTTGAGCGAATAAAAGATGTGCGTGATATCTTGGATTCTAACGAGTATTCTATGCAGGAAAAGAATGCTGCCATAAAAACCATCATAGAAAAAATTGTTTTTTTCAAGGCAGAAAACCGGATTCAGGTGTTTTATTACTACAATTAACATTTTATCAATCTCTGAAACCTGCGTATTTACAGCGTTTTTCGAACTTCATACGTTTTTGCAAAATGGATGTCGCAGTGGGGCAGCAAATCCCTGGCCGACGACGGCTATTCCACCATTGACATTCTGCGCTACTATTACGGCGATTCCATGTACATCAACACCGCAGAGGAGATCGCGGGCATCCCGGCCTCCTGGCCCGGCAGCGACCTGACCGTGGGCTCCACCGGGGCCAAGGTGCTGCAGATGCAGGAACAGCTCAATGCCATCGCCAACGTATACACCAGCATCCCCAAAATCGCAGAGGACGGCATTTTCGGTAGCGACACCGCCGCGGCAGTCCGGCAATTCCAGTCCATCTTTGGCCTGGGCGCCACCGGTATCGTGGATTATCCCACCTGGTATAAAATATCGGAAATCTACGTGGGCATTTCCCGGATCGCGGAGCTCAATCCGTAAATGTGAACTCACAGCAAAGAGCCGGTCACCCGTATATCTTGTATGCGGACGATCGGCTCTTTTTGTGATAACTGTTTATGGATTTCGATCTGCTTTTATCTCTGGCGGGAGTGTTTTTTCCTTCTGCCATACAGGGTAGCACCGGTTACGCCGAAGCCGGAAGCAAACAGCAGAGAGAGCCAAAGCAGCATCTGATTGCTGTCGCCTGTCTGGGGCGCACTGGCAGAACCGGCAGTCGCCCTAATAGTATTGTTGGTATTGTTGGTATTGTTGGTGTTGTTGGTGTTGCTGCCGCTGTCACCAGCAGCGGGGATTGTTTTTGTCTCCTTGTACTTGCAAATTTCACAAATATGCTCTTTTTCACCATCCTGGCTCGACGTCGGTTCCTGGATGATTGCCCAATCGCTGAAGGAATGCGCTGATTTTTTAGTGGTCACCTTGCCGCAGAGGGAATACTTCTGCTCATGCTCTGTTTCGGTAATCGTCCATTCTGGCGTGCATCCGGCAGTATGATTGTCCGGATTCTTTTCACCATACGCAGCCTTGCATACCTCGCAGACCGCCTTTGCCGTGCAGGTCGCCGTGCCGCCTGTGCAGTTCCCGGTCTCGGTATGGCTGCTGTCGCGCTTACAAACACGGGTATGGGTTTTACCGTCGCTGTTCTGCGTCCATTCGCCCCAGTCGTGCCCCAACACATTGCCGGAGAAAAATGTCGCCTCATCTGCTGTACCAATGGAGCTGAGACCGCAGACTTCACAGGACTTGTAATATTCCGCCCGCTCCGTGCAGGTCGCGGCGGATTTCAGGTAGGCTTCCTGTTCAGCTTCTGCTGTGAAGCTGTGCCGTGCGCGCTGTACCTCGGCATGGCAGCAGTTGTATTCCTTCCAGTGTTCAGTGCCGTTCGTCTTCCAGCCGCTCAACGTGCCGGTGTGGTTGGCGGGATCAAAGCTGCCGTACTCCTGGCCGCATACAAGGCAGACAGCTTTCCCCTGGCAGGTCGCCGTGCCGCCATCGTGCGCAGCACGCTGCCTCTTGGCATGGCAGCAGGTATATTCTTTCCAGTGTTCGATATCGTTCGTCTGCCAGTCGCTCAGCGTGCCGCTGTGGTTGGCGGGATCAAAACTGCCGTACTCTTTCCCACAGGTCGCGCAGACGGCCTTTTTGTCACAAGTAGCCGTGCCGCCCGTGCAATTCCCTGTCTCGGTATGGTTGCCGTCGCGCTTGCAGACACGGGTATGGGTTTTGCCGTCACTGTTCTGCGCCCACTCGCCCCAATCGTGGTCAAGAGCGGTATTCTCTGCGGTAAACGTATCGGCGTTGTTGGTGCTTACTTCACCACACGCACAGGACAGATAATACACTGCGTTATGGGCGCAGTCCGCAGGCGTTTTCAGCGCTTCTGGCTTCTGCATCTGCTGTGTGTATGCATGCACATGGATCAGTGTCCAATGCGCATAGAGCGTCTGTGTGCCAGCCACTGTTACGGTGGTGTCTTCTTTGATCTCTGTACCGCCGTTCTTTTCTGTGTACCAACCGGCAAAATCGTATCCCGCATAGCTGGGAACCGGAAGTGTACCATAGCGTTCGCCGGTATTCACAGACCTAGTTTTGTCCGCTTCGTCCAGTGTACCGCCATTAGGATCAAAAGTCACAGTGAGAGGCCGTGCGACCACACCGGAGACGAGATACAGTTTCTGGTCATCCTTATACTCCACATGGGCATTGACATCGTCTGCAAAGAAACACTCCGCGTAATTCTTGCCGTAAGCATCAGAAAACGCCACTGGGTAGCTGGTGTTTGCAGTGGTAATGCCGATAGAGGCGTAAGGAGGAGTCATGCCAATGCCGATGCTCAACGTCTTGCCGGAGGGTAGATACACATTATTGGACTTGCCGGAAACCGTGTTACTCTGCACAACGGCGGTGTTTCCGACCCTCAACTTTCCGCTGTTGCTGGGATTGATATAAATGCCGCCGCCACTGCCACTGGCTTTGTTATTCTCAATCTTGCCTCCATAAAGTTCACAGACCGAGCCGGTACGGTAAATATATATGCCGCCGCCATTGCCGGTGGCCGTATTGCCGGAGATCTCTCCGCCATGCATAGACAGCGTCGACGGCTCCTGATTCAGATAGATGGCGCCTCCGTCCACGCTGGTGTTTCCGGTGATCTTACCGTCATAGAGGTAGAAGATACAGTCCTTGTCAACTGCATGCACCGCGCCGCCCTCTTTCATGGCCTTGTTGCCGGAAATCTCGCCACCCCGCATGATAATCTGCGTCACCTGATTGGAATCTCTGCGCAGGCAGATGGCGCCGCCCCATCGGCTTGCGGTGTTATTGTTGATCTTTGCGCTGCCGTTCATATTGATCGTGCCCCAGCCCATCAGAATGGCGCCGCCGTCCAGACTGGAGGAATTACCGGTGATCTCCGCATTGCCGGTAATATTGATGGTGCCACTGCCGCGCATATAAATAGCGCCGCCGCCGGCATCGTTGCTGCTCATGGTCGCTGTATTGCCGGAGATTGTGCCGCCGGTCATATCAATAGTGCCGCCGGTAGTGGAGAAGAACGCGCCGCCATTCTTGGCTGTGTTGTTCTTGATAACGCCGCCGTACATATTGAAACGGCCGCCGGTGGCGTTCGGCTTATTTTTCGCAAAGTTCTGAAAAACAGCGCCGCCGTAGTTCCTGCCATCGTTGCCGGAGATTTCACCACTGTACATATTGAACACGCAATTCTTGTCATCCAGAGCGATGGCACCACCGCCGCCACTGCCGGTAACTTTACCGCCGGTGAGCTTGCCGCCGAACATGTCCAGCGTGCTGGTATAGAGGTAAATGCACATACCGCCCCAGCCGGAGGTAGCGCCCTTGATGGTGCCGCTGCCCCGACAGTCACAGAGGACAAGCCGGCCGCCGTTTTTGACCTGAATCTTATTTGTACCATTGCTGGCGTAAGTCTTGCCGTTCAGGCACAGGTAAAGCGTCGTGCCATCCACCACAAGATTGCTGTTGATGGTGGCATTGTCTGTCAGGTAAACATAGGCGGTATTGTTGTTATAAGTAATACCGTCCGTGCCGTTCCACGCCGTATAGGTCACATCGGAATGGCTGGTATGATCCCCTGCACTGACGCTACCGCCACAGATGCAATGAAGATGCGCTTCATCAGAAAGCTGTACCTTCGCCTCGTCAATGACTTCTGACTGTGTTTCCACGTCAACCGCATGATCCTTGATGATTGCTTCTGACTGTGTTTCCATGTCCGCCGCATGATCCTCTGTGATTGCTTCCGCCTCAGGCAGCGCGTTGATCAGTGTCTGCGCATCCGCACTGGTCACGACCTGGGCGTTATCATGCTCCTCAGTCACCCCCCTCAGCCGCCGGGACTGCTTTCCCACAGGCCTCGGGCAATGCGCCCTCCAAGCCGCAGACGGGGCAGTCAGTGTTCATACTTTCCGCCGTGCAGGCTGTTTCACAGATGCATACAGACAGTTCTTCCGTGTCATCCTCGGCAAAGGCCGTGGCTGGCAGCAGTGTCAGCATCATGCAGCACATAAACAGGATGCTGAACAGTCGTTTTTTCATCTTCTTCATTCCTCGCTTTCCTCCGCATCCAATGTGCGGTTTGCTCTTTTCCTACTTACTAAAAGGCATCAAACGAAAAATCCTTTCACTGAAAATGAAAATTTATTAAAAAATAGGCTCCTCTTTTTTGATGCAAATTGTGCAGATACCGTCTGCACAATTATCAGCCTAACATCTGCATGTGATAAAGCCTCACTTTTTCCTCGAACGGTAGTCCCGGATTAATGCCGACTTCTTCCCACATCACACCATACCATTTATTATTGTCTTTGTGCCGCAGCACAGCATTCCAGTCATGCCAGGGATATTCCGGCTCTGTGCCGTACTGCTGGCGTATCCATGTAAATAATTCTTGTCGTGTCATCTCTTAAGTAAATTTTTAGTTTATAAATCACTGGTTTTTCCCTCGTCATTCTGCGCGAGATATCCATATATCATCTCGATTCTATCGTTAATTTTTCTTCGCTTGCCTTTTCACAAATTCAAAAGAAAAAATCATTCAATCCTCATACCATTCTTTATAGGCCAGTATCTCAGATGCAATCATCTCTGGATAAAGACTATAATATCGTCTGCAAACCTTCTTGAACAGATTCTGCATTCTATCATCATGGCATACATCAAGCATATAATCCAGCAAATGTTCCACTTCTTTTTCAGATGCCTTCTCTGCGATAATTCTATCTACAAGCGGCTTATAGTAATTATATGACAGCTCACTTGCATCTTGAATTCTCTCTACAATCGCGTTTATATCCAAGTTTCTAATATCCTCACTCATATATTATTCCGAAAGTTCCTCATACATTGCTTTCAATTCTTCCAGAATCTTCTCCTTTGTTCTGCCAACCAACCCCAACTGCTTAATATCCACGTTTTCATTTTTCATACGCTGGACAAACTCTTGAATATCGGCATAAACTCCTTTGGGAGCCACTATCTTGGCGGTGGGATCAATCAATTCCGTCAGACGGAAAACATCATTCTTATGTTTCTTGATATTTTTGCTATCAACATGTTCTCCTGCGGCCTTACGATCTATCAAATCCATCCACGCTTTTGCTTTAAATGGAATCAAATATGCCGCATCCAAAACAGTCACTCCATCAACAGTGACTTTTCCCTGCTTCAAAAATCCGTAGTAATCATCGTCCAAAAGAATCGCAGACAGACTTGAAATATCTTCGTCCATCGGTAACGGTGTTAGCACTGCATCTTCTGGAAGTTGGATGGCATCCAGCTTTCGCGTGAAAAGTTCAATCATCGCAGGATACTGATTCGAGATTGGGTGACTGAAACGATAAAACTGCGGCACACCCGAACTTTTATCGCAATGTTCATATCCAGCCTGTTTTACATATTCCCAGAATTTCTTTCCAAAATTCGCGTCAACTGCTTCTATAATCAGAACAAGGTCAATGTCCTTTGTTGCTCGGAAGTCCAGTCCTTCTTCCGTCATTAGAATGTCACACGCCGTTCCTCCAATGATGGTGTATTGTTCTTCACTGCCCTTGAACCATTCCTTAAAGCTGTCAATTCCTGTAACCATCTATCTTCCTCCACAGTTCATTCAGCATTTCTTCCACTGCTTCTTCCACTCGTTCATCTGCATCTTCTCTCAATGCCAATGCCAACGAAAGTTCGTCTACAACATTTCGCATAGACAATTTTCGGGGATTGTATCTCCACATCTCTACGGCCACTTGCACCTGCGAATCTTGCAAGCTATTTGTCATAACATCTTTCCATTGAGAGATTCTTTCTGTTGCATAGTATTTGACGTTTGGTGCGTTCAGCATGGAACACTCTGCCAATGCCGAATATCCACTTTCCAATAGCTCTGTTCCCACCAATTCTTCCGGAATATAAACCGTTCGTTTTATTGGATTCAGCAACTTATCTCCTGCTTTTTGGAACAGTGTTTTCGGAGAATCCTCAGAGAGCAAAAATCCGCTGCACACCTGCTTTCCTGATATGCAGCAATCCCATTTCTTCAAGTTGTCTCGATGCCCTTGATATAGAAGTAGGTGTCAGTTCCAAGTCCTTCGCAGCTTGACTTGTGGATAGTTCTTGTGCGCCTCCATAAATGAAATGCAGTAGAAGCATCTGCGCCGATGGAAGCATTTCTTCCCGTGGCTTTTTTTCTGCGCTGCACCGTTCCTGCAAATACACCGCCATAAAGGGCAAATAAATTTGCTTTCCATCTACAATAAAAGGAATCTTCTCACGAATCAAATATTCTTTCTGGCGATAGCTAAGTTGTTTTAGCACCAGCACAATGGGAAAATTCTCATTTTTTCTGTATCCGGGCAATATGCTTTTTCAACACTTCAATCTGCTCCAGTTCTGTCTTGGGATAAAGAAAAATCATCTTCTGCTCATTCATAGAAACCATCTGTAAGCGATACCTTGTGGCTATAAAATTGGGTAAGTGCTTAAAGTCCACATCCTCATAGATAACCTTGATTCCAAGAACTTTATTGAGATATTCCATATCATCACCTGCAATCTTAACTCTTTTTTCTGTATTATAACTCTTTTTAAGTTAAGATGCAATATTTGAGTTAAGAGCAGTTGAATATCAACATTATAAAAAAGAATCCTACACTGCCGGATTCTCCGCTTGCGGTGGGTCGCATTTGCAACATAATTCAGTACCGCCGCAGTGCGATCTCGCGGAGCGCTTTTTGTGTGATAAGACGCAATTTCCTATCATACAAAAAAACACCGTGAGAACAGGAAGATTTCTCTCTCTGATTCTCACGGTGTTCTTCTCACCCAGTATTCGGCACGCTCCTGATCCTTCTTGTGGACGTGGATATAAAACCAGTATTTATAATCCGGCTCCTCTTTTCCCAGATTGCCAACGAGGAGACGCAGCGTCAAAAGCTTCGTATATTCCAGATTCTGTATTGCCACTTCATATTTGATGCCATCCTTCTCCAGCGCCTTTCGGATTCGAAAGAAACGGCCCTTATCCGGCCCGCTGTAGATCAGCTTTTTGTCCCATATCCACACGGCTGTCACCTGCCTGTTTTTTATATCTATCCATTCACATATCGTGAAGCTAGCGCTTCCCTTTTATGCTCATATCGAGGCGTGTCCCTATATATCAATCTCACGAACCCGCACTGACGTGCTTTACTGCCTGCTGACGCAGGCTGCTCGTTCGCTGTTGATGCAAGAAAAATGAATGTCGTCTTCGACGTCGCTCATTTTTCTTTTGCATTTTACAGTATACCACATTCTCGCCCATTTCCCAATTACATTTTTCGAAAACGTTCATAGCGCTGAACAGGCAGCATGGCAGGTGACAGCTGTTCATACCGCTGGCAGAAAAGTTCCAGCTCTTTTTTCAGGAATGCGCAGATGGGCTCCCGGGTCTTTTCCTGGGCCTGGCCGTATTCCGGGATGATTTTCTCTACAAAACCCATTTCTTTTAATTCGGCGGCTCCCATGCGCATCTGCTCGGCCGCTTCCGCACTGCGGCGGCTGTCCTTCCACAGGATGGAAGCAAAGCCCTCGGGGGAGAGCACGGAATAAGTAGCATTTTCCAGCATCCACACTTCATTGGCCACAGCCAGCGCCAGGGCGCCGCCGCTGCCGCCTTCCCCGATCATGATGGCAAGCACCGGTACCCGCAGCGCTGACATTTCCAGGAGATTTCTGGCGATGGCTTCTCCCTGTCCCCGCTCTTCCGCCTCCATGCCGCAGGCAGCACCCGGCGTATCCACAAACGTAACAATGGGACGGCCAAATTTTTCCGCCTGCTGCATAAGCCGCAGTGCTTTCCGGTAGCCTTCCGGGGACGGCATGCCAAAATTCCGGCAAAGGTTTTCCTTCGTATTTTTTCCCTTTTGCACACCGATCACCGTCACCGGACGGCCGTTGAAAAATCCGATGCCGCCCACAATGGCCGCGTCATCCCGGCATCCCCGGTCGCCGTGCAGTTCTGTGAAATCCGCAAAAATACCGTTGATATAGTCTAACGCCGTCAGCCGGTCTTTGCGGCGGGACAGCTTCACCCGCTCCCAGGCACTTTTTTTCTCTGGGAAGAAGTCGTTACTGCTTTCCCAAACTTCATCTGCGGCTGCCTTTTCCCACTGGATTCTTTGTTCTGTCTCTCGCTGGCACGCTTCCCATTTCTCCTGTCTTCTTTTGAAATCACGCTTTCCTTCTGCTTCCGCTCGTTCCCAGGATACGGCCTCTCTTTGCTCTGTCTTTTTCTGTCCGAACGCCATTCCTTCCACATCTACTTTCCTGTCAGCATGAGTGGCAGCCTTGTCAGCCGTCGGATTATTTGCAGATTCGCTGTTTTCCGGATATCCATGCATCTGCAGCAGCTGATGCAGTGTCGCTTTCAGCTGGGGGCGCTCCACAATGTTATCCACGAACCCGTGTTCCAGCAGGAATTCCGCCCGCTGAAAGCCCTCCGGCAGCTTCTGTCCGGTGGTCTGTTCGATGACCCGGGGGCCCGCAAAACCGATGAGGGCGCCGGGCTCCGCCAGAATAATGTCCCCCAGCATGGCAAAGCTGGCCGTCACGCCGCCGGTGGTGGGATCGGTGAGCACGGAAATGTACAAAAGGCCGGCCTCGCTGTGCCGCTTTACTGCTGCGGATGTTTTGGCCATCTGCATGAGGGAGGCCAGCCCTTCCTGCATGCGTGCTCCGCCGGAGCAGGCAAACACAACAATGGGCAGCCGCTCCCGCTGGGCCCGCTCAAAGGCCCGGGTCAGCTTTTCACCCGCCACCGTGCCCATGCTTCCCATGAGAAACCGGGTGTCCCACACGGCAATGGCGCACCGGATACCGCCGATGGTACCCACACCGGTGATCACCGCTTCATCCAGACCACTGTTTCCTTTCAGGCTGTCCAGTTTTTCCCCGTATGCCGCATCCTGCAAAGGATTGCGCTCCCGGATGCCCTCATCCCACGCCTGAAAGCTTCCCTTATCCAGCACCATCCGCAGACGGTTTCTGGCTCCCAGCCGAAAATATTTGCCGCATTTGCCGCAGCAATACGCATGCTCCACCACGTCCGGCCGGTACAAGGTTTCTCCGCAGGCCGGGCATTTCATAAACAGATCGTCCGGTACATTTACCGCCGTCTCCTGCGCCCGGCTCCCTTTCAGCGAAATATAATTGCCTTTTCGAAATTTCAGTATTGCCATTGTTTCTGCTTCCTTTTATCTGTTGCGTTATCCTTTGATGCCCATCTGCTCTTCCAGAAATCCGGTGTCTGCCTCGCCTTTCTCAAACACCTGGTTTTCCAGGATTTCATAAAGAAAATCCACATTCGTCGTGATGCCCTCCAGCACCACCTCGCCCAGTGCCCGCTTCATCCGCCGGATGGCTTCCTGCCGGTTTTCCCCGTGCACAATGATTTTCACCAGCATGGAATCATAGAAGGGCTGCACCACACAGCCCGGATACACCGCACTGTCAATGCGCACATTTCTGCCGCCGGGCAGATAAAGATAGGAAATGGTTCCCGGAGACGGCCGGAAATGATGCTGCGGATCTTCCGCGTTGATCCGACACTCGATGGCGTGCCCCCGGCAGACAATGTCTTCCTGCCGTACCGACAACGGCAGCCCGGCCGCAATCCGGATCTGCTCCTGAATGAGATCCAGCCCCGTGATCATCTCTGTCACCGGGTGCTCCACCTGGATACGGGTGTTCATTTCCATGAAAAAAAAGGCTCCGGAAGCGTCCAGCAGAAATTCCAGCGTTCCGGCATTCACATAACCCACGGCTTTCGCCGCCCGCACCGCCGTCTCTCCGATTTCTTTTGCCTGAACGTCATTCAACGCCGGGGAGGGTGCTTCCTCCAGCACCTTCTGATGCCGCCGCTGCACAGAGCAGTCCCGGTTGCCCAGATATACGGTATTCCCGAAGCTGTCCGCCAGAATCTGCACCTCGATGTGCCGTGGGTGACGGATATACCGTTCCAGATACATGGTGCCGTCGCCAAAAGCCGCCTGTGCCTCCTTCTGGGCCGTCTGAAAACGCTCTGTAAATTCCTCCTCGTTTTCTGCCACCCGCATGCCTTTTCCGCCGCCGCCCAGCGCAGCCTTGATCATCACCGGGTAACCGATGTGCGCAGCCTCAATTTTCCCGGCCTCCACATCCTGTACCGGCGCTTTTCCCCCGGGAATCACCGGAATCCCGGCCTTTTCCATGGTGGCTCTGGCCCGGGACTTATCCCCCATTTCCAGCATCATCCGGGAATCCGGCCCGATGAAGGTGATGCCGCATTCCTCGCACATCCGGGTAAATTTGCTGTTCTCTGACAGAAAGCCAAAGCCCGGGTGGATGGCCTGGGCGCCGCTGACCACCGCCGCACTTAAGATGCGTTCCATATGCAGATAGCTGTCCTTCGCCGGTGCCGGGCCAATGCAGATGGCCTCATCCGCCAGCTGGGTATGCAGCGCCTCCCGGTCCGCCTCCGAATATACGGCTACCGTGCGGATATCCATTTCCCGGCAGGCGCGGATGATCCGCACCGCGATTTCTCCCCGGTTGGCAATCAAAATTTTCTGAAACATTTTCTCATATATCCTTCCTTCTCTGTCCGGCTTCTGCATCCGTCGTTTCTCCGCCTGCCTGCACGCCTGTAATACACGCTATCCAATGGCGAAAGTCAGCTCTGCCTCTGCAACGATCTTCCCGTCTACCATGGCTTTTGCCGCACCGATGCCCACTGGGCCCTTCTGCCGGATCATTTCCACTTCCAGCACCAGCACATCGCCCGGCACCACTTTTCCCCGGAATCTGGCAGAACGGATGCCCCCCAGATACCCTGTTTTTCCCTGATATTCCGGCAGCGACAGCACAGCCACCGCGCCGGTCTGTGCCATGGCCTCTATGATGAGAACCCCAGGCATCACCGGCTCCTGGGGAAAATGCCCGTTGAAAAACGGTTCATTGTAGGTCACGCATTTTCGCGCCACTGCCCGTTTGCCCGGTTCCAGCTCCTCCACCGTATCCAGCAGCAAAAACGGCTGCCGGTGGGGAAGAAGCTCCATAATTTCTTTGATTCGCAGTACTGCCATTTTCTTCTCCTTCTATCCGATGAGAAACAGGGACTGACCGTATTCCACCATCTGCTCATTTTCCACATAAATGGCTTTCACCACGCCATCCGCCTCGCTCTCGATCTCATTCATCAGCTTCATGGCCTCCACGATGCCCAGCACCTGGCCTTTTTTCACCGTATCCCCTACAGACACAAAAGGCGCTTCCTCCGGGCCCGCAGACGCATAAAAAGTTCCCACCAGAGGGGATTTCACACAGGTGCCGGAAGCGGAAGCTATCTCTGCTTTTGTTCCAGCCAAATCGACCATACCGGGCGCTGACTGCCCATTTGCAACTGCCTGCTGCCCCGCCAAACGGTCAGGACTTCCACTGCTCACCTGACTGGACAAATGCTGTCCCGTCGAATAATCCTGGCTTCCCGGCACCAACTGACCTGTGGCTCCAATGGCTCCTGTCAACGGCTGCCCGCCCCGGGAAAGGGACAGACGGAAATCCCCTTCTTCCAAGGCAAATCCGCTTAAGGATGAATCCGACACCGCCTGAATGAGTGTCAGAATATGCTGCATATCCATCCTCACATCCCACCTTCCTGCTTCGCATCATATTTTTTCAGTAAAATACTGGAATTGTGTCCGCCAAACCCCAGAGAATTGCTGAGGGCATAGGTGACATCCGCATGGACGCCGTCGCCCGGCAGATAGTCCAGATCCATCTCTTCTTCCGTTTCCGTCAGTCCCACCGTGGGGTGCAGCCATCCCTCTTCCAGTTCTTTCACACAGGCAATGCATTCTGCCGCCCCTGCCGCCCCCAGGAGATGGCCGATCATGGATTTGGTGGAATTGATCTTTAATGCCTTTGCATGAGCCCCGAAAGCTTTTTTGATGGCCCGGGTCTCAAACAGGTCATTGTGGTGGGTGCCCGTTCCGTGGGCGTTGATGTACGTCACATCCTCCGGTGTGATCCCGGCGTCCCGGATGGCCTGGCACATGGCATAAGCCGCACCCGCGCCGTCCTCCGCCGGGGAAGTGATGTGGTAGGCATCGCTGCTGTTGCCGTAGCCCACGATCTCCGCCAGAATGCGGGCCCCCCGCGCCCGGGCATGGGACAGTTCCTCCAGTACCAGCACCGCCGCCCCTTCTCCCATGACAAACCCGCTGCGGTTTTTATCAAAGGGCAGGGAACACCGTGTGGGATCCTCGCTGGTACTCAGCGCCGTCAGCGCCTGAAAGCCGCCGATGCCCACCGGGGTAATGCAGCTCTCCGTACCGCCCGCCAGCATCACATCCGCATCTCCATATTGGATCGTCCGAAACGCTTCCCCGATGTTGTTCGTTCCTGTGGCACAGGCCGTCACCACATTGATGCTTTTCCCTTTCAGCCCCAGCTGAATGGAAACATTGCCCGCAGCCATGTTGGAAATCATCATGGGCACCATCAGCGGATGGATCCGTCCCGGCCCTTTTTCCAGCAGACGGCTGTGTTCCCGCTCCATGGTCTGCAGGCTGCCGATACCGGAGCCGATGGCACAGCCCACCCGGTAAGCATCCTCCTTTTCCATGGAAAGCCCGGCCTGCCCGTACGCCTCTTTCGCCGCAGCCACCGCATACTGACAGAAAAGCTCCATTCTTCTGGCATCCTTTTTGTCCATGGAAAGGGCCGGATCAAAGTCCTTCACTTCCGCCGCCAGTCTGCATTTATACGCCGATGTGTCAAATTTTGTGATAGGCCCGAAGCCTGTTTTTTTCTCCTTTATGCCGTTCCAGAACGCCTCCACACTGTTGCCCAGCGGCGTGATGGCGCCCATGCCGGTGATTACCACTCGTCTCATATTTTCTGCCTTTCTGTCTACATATACATACCGCCGTCCACGGACAGCACCTGCCCGGTGATGTAGGACGCCTGATCGGACGCCAGAAATGCCGCCGCATCCGCCACATTCTCTGCAGTTCCCATGTGTCCCAGCGGAATGCGCTCCTGCATCTTTGCCCGCAGCTCCTCTGACAGTCCTTCCGTCATTTCCGTTTCAATAAATCCCGGCGCAATGGCATTGACTGTGATGCCCCGGCTGCCCAGCTCCCGGGCAGCGGATTTCGTCAGTCCCAGAAGTCCCGCTTTGGCGGCACAGTAGTTGGCCTGTCCGGCATTTCCCAGGCGGCCGCTCACCGAAGAAATGTTGATGATCCGGCCGCTTCTCTGTTTTAACATCTGCCGGGCTGCAAACCGGATAACGAAAAAAGCGCCCTTCAGGTTCACATCCAGCACCCGGTCGTAATCCTCTTCCTTCATGCTCATCAGCAGGCCGTCCCGGGTAATGCCCGCATTGTTCACCACCACATCCAGATGGCCGCATGTGCGGATGATCTCTTTCATGGCATTTTCTGTGGCTGTAAAATCACTGACATCCCAGCCCATACAGCAGCCATCCCCTCCGGCTGCGCGGATTTCTCCCAGCACGGCCTGGGCTTTTTCGGCAGAACTTGCATAATTTACAATGACATACATGTCCTGGGCCGCCAGTTTCAAGGCGATGGCCCGGCCAATGCCCCTGCTGGCACCTGTCACCAGCGCTACTTTCTGTTCCATTCCCGCACCTCCGTCAGTTTTTCCAGATCCTGTATCGTTTCTACGTTGAGCACCTTCACATTACGGTCGATTTTTCGTAAAAACCCGCTCAGCGTTTTGCCGGGCCCCAGTTCGAGAAACAGGTCGGCGCCGTCTGCGATTATCCGCTCCATGCTCTGCCGCCAGCGCACGGAAGAAGAAATCTGCCGCTTCAAAAGCCCTCTGATTTCGTCTTTGTCCGTGACAAAGTCTGCCGTCACATTGCTGACAAAGGGGAGCTGTATCTCTCCCACCTGTGCCTGCAAAAGCTCCTGCTCCAGCTGTTCTCCCGCCGGTTCCATGAGTTTGCCGTGGAAGGGGCCGCTGACTTTTAAGGGGATGCACCGTTTGGCTCCGGCAGCTTTCAGCGCCTCACAGGCTGCCTCCACCGCCGCCGCTTCTCCGGTAATAACGATCTGCCCCGGGCAGTTATCATTGGCGATGGAAACGATGCCCGGTGTCTTTTCGCAGATATCTGCAATGACCGCGCCATCCAGGCCCAGTACCGCAGCCATGGCACCGCCTGTGGGCACTGCCTCCTGCATGAAAATCCCCCGTTTCCGCACGATGCGCAGGGCATCCGCCATGGAAAATACCCCTGCTGTCACCAGCGCCGCATATTCTCCCAGGCTCAGTCCCGCCGTCATATCCGGCCGGACGCCACAGGCTTTCACCGCCTCCGCAATGGCAAGCTCTGCCGTCAACAGTGCGATCTGGGTGTATGCCGTCTCGTTCAGCCGTTGATCCTCCCGGTCAAACAACAGCTTTTTCATATCCAGCCCGGACACCTGCTCCGCCAGATCCAACACCAGACGACTTTCCTGCCGCTGTGCGCAGAAATCTTCTGCCATTCCCGGGTACTGGGCGCCCTGTCCCGGAAAGATAAATGCTATTTTTCCCATATTGCTGTTCCTCCCAGAAGCGTCCCGGCTTCTGCCATCACTTCTTCTATGATCTCCCGGCAGGTCTGCTCTTTTTTCAGCAGACCCGCGATCTGCCCTGCCATGACGGTTCCGTTTTTCACGTCCCCCTCCTGCACCGCTTTTCGAAGGGATCCCAGCGTCAGAAGCTCCAGCTCCTCCATCGATGCCCCTTCTTTTTCCAGACGCAGGTATTCTCTTGTCATCTGGTTTCGCAGACTGCGAATGGGATGCCCGCCGGACAGCCCCGTCACCTCGGAATCAATATCCTTTGCCTTCAAAATACGCTGCTTGTAATTGTCATGAACGATGGATTCCCTGGCGATCACAAACCGGGTGCCCATCTGTACCCCTTTTGCCCCCAGCATCATAGCTGCCGCAAAACCTCTTCCGTCGCCGATGCCGCCTGCGGCAACGACCGGAATGTGGACGGCGTCCACCACCTGGGGCACCAGCGTCATGGTCGTCTGACTGCCGATATGACCGCCGGACTCCATGCCCTCCGCAATGACCGCGTCCGCGCCGCAGCGCTCCATCCGCCGGGCCAGCGCCACCGATGCCACCACCGGGATCACCTTCACCCCGGCTGCCTTCCAGGCTGTCATATATTTTTCCGGGTTACCGGCTCCCGTGGTGACTGCTGCCACCTTTTCCTCCACCGTTACCTGGGCCACCTCCGCTGCATGGGGACTCATGAGCATCACATTGACGCCGAAGGGCTGATCTGTCAGCTCCCGCACCCTGTGGATTTCCTCCCGGACAACCTCCGCCGGAGCCGCTGCCGCCCCCAGAATGCCAAAACCGCCTGCGGCGGAAACAGCCGCCGCCAGATGATGCTCCGCCACCCAGGCCATACCGCCCTGCAGGATCGGATAACGGATGCCCAAAAGCTCTGTGATCTGTGTATCCATCGTTCTCGTCCTCCGTTTTGCTTACTCTGCGCCTTTTTCTTTCAGGTAATTCATAACGCTGCCCACCGTTGTCAGTCCCTCCAGATCTTCGGACGGGATCTCGATACCGTAAGCCTCCTCAAACGCCATGACGATCTCAAACAGATCCAGGGAATCCACACCCAGATCCTCTTTGAAGGCGGTTTCCTCAGTGATGGTGTCCGCCTCAATGTTTAACTGGTCTGCAATGATCTCTCTGATTTTCTCTAACATGATGATTCTCCTTTATTGGTTATTGTTTTGTATTTCTAATATTTTGATATTCAAAGTATATAGATAAAAAAAAAGAAATGTCAAGTGGTAAAATAATTTTTGCTCATGTTCTTGCGCTCAGCTTGTCCCTCAACAGCCATCTTTTCATGCAAGCATGAACGCTGTCTGCCTGAGGGATAACTGAACTGGTGCTACATCTGTTTCCTGACAATCTTATACTCATCATACAGCTGGAAATACGGACAGTGGGAAAAATTTCCCATCATGAAATGGGCCATCTCATCCTCGTCCAGATCCATGTCACACACATAACACTCATAATCTTCATCGTACAGATAATACGCACAGCTCTCGCAGTTATTTCCCTGCCCCATCTTCCTGGCCTCCCTGGCTGCGGCGCTCCTGACAGCCGGACGCACAGCCGCCGCATCCGCAGCTGCACATTTTTCCGGCTTTGCGGTCCCGGTGCCTGCGCACCAGTACCCACACCGCATATAAAATAATCAATCCGCCAATGATCACGGTTGCCATCATTTCCTCCTGATTACCAGCGTTTCTCAACACTCATTATACCCGTTATCCGATAAAAAGTCCACTGATCTGGAAAAACAGCGTGGCTGCGATCCAGGCAAATACCAACTGAAAGATCACAACGCCAACCGTCCATCTGGTGGAATAGGTCTCCTTTCGGATCGTTGCAATGGTTGCCGCACAGGGTGTGTACAGCAGACAGAACAGCATCATGGCATACGCATTTCTTGCGCCAAATCCCATGGCTGCCAGATTGGCAGCCAGCGTCTGCATCCCCTGGGCCGAATTTACATTGTTGATGCCAAACAGCACGCAGAAGCTGGACACCACCACTTCCTTGGCCGAAATACCGGAGATCAGCGCCACGCCCAGCTGCCAGTGTCCCAGTCCCGCCGGAGCCATAATAGGTTCCATCCAGCGTCCGATGACAGCCCCGAAGCTCTGGGACACATCGGTAACCATGCCGGAGCTTCCAAAATTCAGCAAAAACCAGATCACGATGGATGCCAGAAAAATCGTGGTTCCCGCTTTGGTCAGGTAATCCTTCACCTTCTCCCACACATAGATGGCGATAGTTCTGGCATTGGGCCTTTTATACTCCGGCAGTTCGATCAGCAGTGTGTTCTCCGACTGGCCTTTGTCCAGTCTGTTCACGGTCAGCGCAATGAGAATGGCTGCCGCCAGTCCGATGACATACATGGAAAACGCTGCCAGCGCTGCATGTTTTTCAAAAAAGATATCCGAAAATAAGACATAAATCGGCAGTCTGGCCGAGCAGGACATAAACGGTGTCACCAGCATGGTTTTCAGCCGGTCCTTCTCCGTCTCCAGCGCCCGGGTTGCCATAATGGCCGGCACGGTACAGCCAAAGCCCAGCACCATGGGCAGAAATGCCTTTCCCGACAGCCCCGCTTTTCCCATGATGCCGTCCATGACATAAGCCACTCTGGCCATATAGCCGCTGTCCTCCAGAAACGCCAGCGCCAGGAAAAGGATAAAAATATTCGGCAAAAAGGTCAGGATCCCGCCCACACCGGCAAGAATGCCATCCACAATGAGAGAATTCAGCCATCCTGCCGCACCCACGGAAGTCAGAAAACCGGCAACAGCATGGGAAAGCACCGCCAGGGCCGCCTCAAATCCGCCTTTTAACAGATCTCCCACCGTGAAGGTCAGGAAAAAGACACAAGCCATGATACAGAGAAAAATCGGCACGCCCCACACCGGATGGGTCATCCACCGGTCGATCCGGTCAGTGGCCGCCGCTTTCTCATCCCGGTAAAACATCGTTTCCTCCAGGATTTCTTCTATGTACGCATATTTCCGGTTGATGATCTCTTTTTCATAGCTGTGCTCCGCAATGCCCGTCACATCTATCGGATGATTGCGCATCACTTCCTCATCATGCTCCAGCCACTTAATGGCATGCCACCGTGGATTGGCGATGCCGGGGGATGCTGCCTCCAACGCCGTTTCCAGCTTCCCGATCTTCTCCTCCAGCGCCTCCCCGTAAGAGATCACGGACCCGGAGGGGCCTTCCTCATAGTGGTGACGCACCGCATGCATCAGCACATCCAGTCCGGTCCGTTTTCTGGCAGATACCGGCACCACCGGGATGCCGCCCAGCATCTCCGGCAAACGGTGCATGTCGATCTCCATGCCACGTTCTTTTACAATATCCATCATATTCAGCGCCAGGATCACCGGTTTTCCCAGCTCCAGAAGCTGCATCGTCAGATAGAGGTTCCGCTCCAGGGAGGAGGCATCCACCACATTGATGACCACATCCACCTCGTCCTCCATGACACATTTTCTCGTCACCCGCTCTTCAATGGAATAGGAGGTCAGGCTGTAAATGCCTGGAAGATCGATGAGGCGAATGCGATGCCCCTTGTAGGAGGTCTCTCCCTCCTTCTTCTCCACCGTAACGCCGGGCCAGTTGGCCACCTTCAGATTCGCACCTGTAAAAGCATTAAAAAGCGTCGTTTTTCCACAGTTTGGATTGCCCACAAACGCCACTGTCAGTTCTTTTTCCATTTATCCCAAGCTCTCCTGTTCTCTGATCCATATGCCGCGGGCGATCTGCCGTCCCACGGCCCATCGGGTTCCCCGCACCTGGATGATACAGGCACCATTTCTCTTCCGGTTCAGAATCCGGATCTTTGTGCCTTCCGTGATCCCCAGTGCTTCCAGCCGCCGCATGATCTCATCCTTTACGTGAAGCTCTGTCACTTCATACAAAGCATTCACTGCACCATCATCAATGCTCATCTTTTGTCTCCCGTTTTTGACTGTATTTTATGATATTGATTATCGTTTATCATTTATATGATAAAGGCTTCCCGCTTTCTTGTCAACAAAAGCCCGCACAGGACAGCAAAATCCCGGGCGGCAAACATATTCTTGCCCACCGTCCGGGATCTGTATTTTCCTATTCTGTTTTATGTAGATGCCTATTCCCACTCAATCCGCCGGGACACGCCCAGTGCCAGTCCCATCTCCGCCATCAGGAACAGAATGGAGGTACCTCCATAGCTGATAAACGGCAGCGTCACCCCTGTATTGGGGATCGTGTTGGTGACAACCGCAATGTTGAGAACCACCTGGATCGCGATATGAGCAAAAATACCCGTCACCATGAGGGAGCTGTACAGATCCGGCGCGTTTTCCGCAATGACCAGCAGCCGGTACAGCAGCATGACAAACAGTACCATCACGATACACACGCCGAAAATCCCCAGTTCCTCGCAGATGATCGAGAAGATCATATCGTTCTGTGCCTCGGGAAGCACCATTTTCTGGGTACTATTGCCCAGTCCCTTGCCGAAAAGCCCGCCGCTTCCGATGGCATACAGCGCCTGCATGGTCTGATACGCCAGGTCAGAGGCATATTTTTCCGGATTCAGCCAGGCGATGACCCGACGAAAACGGAAGTTCTCACTGTTCTCCATCCCGCTGATGACAAAATGGACAAATGCCGCAATACCAACAGCGCCCAGGCCGCCCATCAGCAGGTAGGGCCATACCCGCCGGGATACGATAAAGACAACCGCAACGGCAATACCGCCAATGATGATGGCGGAACTCATATTATCGGAGATTTTCCAGATTAGAAAGCTGACCAGGCCGCCCAGCGCAATGAGCAGCAAGGCGCCTTTCAGCGTCTGCGCTTTCCGATCCATCTTCTCGATCATAAACGGAATAAAAATGATCATCGCGATCTTGCAAAGCTCCGCCGGCTGAAAGGATATGGATTCCGTAATCCCGATCCACCGGGTCGCACCGCCTCTGGTCTGGCCCAGCGGCGTCTTTAACAGCAGTACGGAAAAAACTGCCGCCAGATATGCCAGCGCTGCAAAACGCTTCCACAAATTGTAGTGAAATTTGGAAACAAAAATCATTGCACCCATACTGAGGATGCTGAATATTGCCTGCCTCTTAAAATAATGAAATCCGTCATTGAATTTCAGCTGTGCCTGATAATAGCTTGTGCTGTACAGCATCACAAGTCCAAAACAGACAAGGAAAATGATCACCGTCAGCAGGTTATAATCCATCGCGCCCTTCGGACGCGGAATTCTTCCTTTCGATGTCCGGCGCCGCTTTCCGCCGGATGGGCGCGGACGGCGTGCCCGCTGCTCCCGGTTCCCGTAAGTCTCCGGCGCATATGCATCCCGTCTTCTCCGGCTCCTGTCGGACATCTGCAGATCTTCTGTACGTCTCCTCCGATTTCTCTCGGACATGAGGCGGCCTCCTTCCCTGCATTTCCTATCTTTCTTTTCTTTTGCACTCATTATATCATGATTCGCACATTCTGTGCTTGACGCTGCTTTGCAGCTATCATGATCCAATTCGCCGCTCGTCATTCATGCCAGCATGATGCCTCGCTTGCGCTCATTATATCATGATTTCTGTGAAAAACCAACAGCTACGTATCGTCACTCTGCTTATCGGCTCGTCACTCTTCGCAGAACCGCGCTTACGCGCTCTCCGCTGCGTTGCAGCTCATTTCTGCTCATACGTGACGCTCCGCCCATGGAGCCTGTCGGTCGGATTTCTGTGCAAGCACCGCATCCGCCCACCAGGCTCCATGGCGCAGCTGTTTTCACTCCATGGCAAATCTCATGAGTTCCAAAAAGCCCGCCCGGGTCTTGTCTTCCAGCAGGATCTCCCGCACCACGCCGGGCCGGTCGGTGATGATATTGTCCACCCCCAGCGCCTTCATGCGCCGCATAAGTTTTCGGGAATTCACCGTCCACACATGGACTTCCTTACCGGCTTCATGGGCACGCTCCATAAATCGCTCATTGACGCAGTCATAGTGCACGCTCAGGAAATCGGCGTATTCCAGCAGCTCCACTCTTCCGTAGGCCACGCTCATGATATAGCCGGTGCGGATCTGAGGATTCACTTCCTTCACATCTTTCAGGAAATCATAGCTCATGGAAGAAATGGCGCACTGATCTTCCATGCCCATCTCCGTGATCATCTCAGCAGTTTTCACCGCCACATCCGCATTGTGATGGTTGTTCTTCACCTCAATATTCAATTCCAGACGGCCCCGGCACAGCTCCAGCGCCTCCCGCAGCGTGGGAACCTGCTCTCCGGCAAAATCCGCACTGAAACTGCTGCCCGCATCCAGTGTCTTCACTTCCTCCAGCGTCGTCTCCCAGATCTTCCAGTTCACGCCGGTGGTACGCTTCAGATTGTTGTCATGGAGCAGCACCAGCTCCCCGTCCTTCGTCTCCTGCACATCGATCTCCGCATAATCGGATAAATTATTGATGGCAGCCTCCAGCGATGCCAACGTATTTTCCGGCGCCGTCTTGGCTCCGCCCCGATGGGCAGTCACCAGCGTGCCTGCATACAGATCCCGGAAAATCTGGGTGCCGTTGGAAATCACCGAATATACATAAAAAACTTCCAGCAGGATCACAAGCAGGAAAGCAAATACCCCTTTTCTCTGCTGTTTTTCAAAAAAGGGCTTCCCGGAAGCAGCACATTCCTCCGCTCTTCCGATGCAGAGCGGATCTCCTGCGGACTGCTCCAGCTTCACATACAGGCAGACGATATTCTGCAGATTCAGCGTAATGCCGATGACCCCGGACAGGAATCCCGTCACCACGCCGATGCCGTCACTTAAGGAAAACAGCACGCCCATAGCCACATGGGAATCCCAGAACGTGGACACAAACAGCGACGCGCCGAACATGAGCACATAATAAATAGCCAGAATCCCCACCGTGATGGCCGCATTGCACAGGATCACCGTCCGCAGGCACTCCCACACATGCGCCCGGAAAATCGACAGGCTCCTTCGAAACGCCGCCAGGCACCCTTTTCCCTCGCAGATCATCACCGGAACGGTAAATAAAGAGGCCACACTGAGGATCAGAAACAGCACCAGCGCACCGATCAGAATATATTTGTCATTGCCCCATTTATAAATCCGCAGCAGGGCATAATTCAGGATCTTGATATCCATGACTTCCCGGATCATAAAATGCGTACAGGCAAAAACACCGGTCATGGCCGAGATCACCAGACAGCCCGGAAAATTTTTCCGTAAAAGAGACAAAAACAGATGAAAGCCCGAGAAAAACGTCTCCCGGATGCCCCGGCTCTGCCCCGCGAAACCGTAAAACCAGCTCTTGGAGATCACACAGATTTCCAGAAAAAGTGCCGCAAGGATCACCACAAGAAAAACGGCCAGTCCCGCAAGCGTCCAGCCGTTTCGGATAAACACCGGATAATTCTCTGCCGTCAGATAGCTGTACCCCATCCGTTTCAGCGCATAGTTAAACCAGATCCGCGCCCCCTGGAGCACAGCAGCAAACAATGCCGCCCGGTATAAAAGCTCAAAGCAGAGCAAATTGATCAAATTTGTGCGAAGTTTTTTCAGAATCTGAAAATATTCTTTCATCCTGTTTCCTGTCTTTCCAACTGTTTATGCTCCCCATTATAGCACATTTGCGGAGCCCCAACATAATATATTATTGAATTTCGAGTTTTTTATGTGAGGAAGGAGCCATTTTTATGCAAAAATATACACCGATTGCCATGGCATACGTTCCCTGGCAGCATTTCGGTTCTGTCTATGATCTGGAAAAGGCATTGCAGATCGGAACGATTTTTCCGGAATTGAATATGCCTTTCCTTGGGAAACGGGGGTGTCAGATGTGAATGGAATCCCTGACAGAAATGGAACTGGACGCTCCAGAGCTTCCCTGCTCTCCTGGATCAACATGGTAAGCTTTGCCGTTGACGATATCAAACTGTTTCTCGATACGCACCCCCAGGATCCGGCGGCGCTGGAATATTTCAACACTTATTCCGAGCTTCGCAGACAGGCACTGGAGGACTTTGCGCAGGCATACTATCCGCTGACCATCGACACGGTACCCGCCTGCGCCAGAAGCTGGGAATGGGCCACATCCCCGCTTCCCTGGGAAGGAGGATGTTAAATGTTTAATTATGAAAAACGACTGCAATACCCGGTAAAAATCACAAAGCCCAATCCAAAGATCGCACAGGTGATCCTCAGCCAGTTCGGCGGTCCTGACGGAGAACTGGCTGCTTCCATGCGATATCTGTCCCAGAAATATACAGCTCCTACCCGAAAAATTGCCGGAGTATTAAACGATATCGGCACGGAAGAACTGGGCCATCTCGAGATGATCGGCGCCATCGTCTACCAGCTGACCAAAGGCATCACACCGGAGGAGGTCATGTCCTCGGGCTTTGAGAAATATTATGTGGATCATACCACAGCTCTGTGGCCCCAGGCCGCCGGCGGCGTTCCCTTCAATGCCTGCGAATTCCAGTCCAAGGGCGATCCCATCACCGATCTGATGGAAGACATGGCTGCGGAGCAGAAAGCCCGCTCCACCTACGATAATATCCTCCGACTGGTGAAGGATCCCGAGGTGGCAGACCCCATCCGGTTCCTGCGGGAACGGGAAATCGTACACTTCCAACGCTTCGGGGAAGCAAAACGGGAAGATCCCTACAGATGCAGCACCTCCAGGTCGTCCGGTACGTACAGATGGCCGGTATAATACTGCCGTCCTTCTTCCATATATAACGCTTTCCGGTTCGCTATATTTTTATCCTCCGTGTGGTACAGCACCAGATTTTTCACATGCAGCTGCTCCGCCAGCTGGCAGGCATCCTTCACCGTAGAATGGTGTTTTTCATAGGGTGAAAAAATATCTGCCTCTTTGTACAGGCAGAACGCCTCATGCAGCAGCCAGGTGCTGTTTTCCGCGTATTTCCGTTCACATTCGTTGTACGGCTCATCCCCGCAGCAGGTGAGCTTTTCTCCATTGCCCAGCTCCATACAAAACCCAAACTGCTTCGCCTTGGTGGACTGGATATCAAAAAATGTCACCTGCTTTCCAAGGATTTCCCGGCTCTCCCCGTTTTCCACTGCAACAAGATACAGCCGGTTGTCAATGCAGGCGGCCTGTTTTTTCTGCAGCAGCGCACCGGCCATACCCCGCAAAAGGCCGATGACCTCTTCATGGGCGTAGATCACAGCCTCGCCCGCATATTTTCCCTGATTCATCCCCTGACAGATCCGGCGCATCATCCAGATCACACCCAGCAGATGGTCGATATGCTTGTGGGTGACGAACATCGTATGAATGTCCTGCCAGTCAATCCCGGCCTGCTCCAGCTGATGCAGCACCGTGTTGCCGCCGCCCGCATCCACCATAAAATATCCCTTCTCGTCCCGCAGCACAAAACAGGTGTTATAGCAGTTTGTCACCATAGCATTTCCGGTTCCCAGCATGATCATATCCATAAAAGTTTTCTCCATCCTTTCTCCGCATATTCTCCAGCTATTATACTCTGCCATCGCGCTTCCCTCAACCGCATTTTTTATCAAACCGTCCGCATATGGTATAGAGAAAACATTGAAAGGCGGCTTCCCTTGCCCATGTTATATGATGCGTTGTACGCCCGCCAGTCCATAGAAAAACAGGACAGCATTTCCGTGGAAAGCCAGCTGGCCTACTGCCAGTACGAAACCCACGGAGCGCCCTTTCTTACATACGCCGATCGGGGGTTTTCCGGAAAAGACACCCACCGTCCGGGATTTACGCAGATGATGAACGATGTGCAGGCCGGAAAAATCCGCCGGGTCATCGTCTACAAACTGGATCGGATCAGCCGCTCCATTCTCGATTTTGCCAACATGATGGAACAGTTTCAGACCTTTCATGTGGAATTCGTCTCCTCCACGGAAAAATTCGATACCTCCACCCCCATCGGCCGGGCCATGCTCCACATCTGCATCGTGTTTGCCCAGCTGGAACGGGAAACCATCCAGAAACGGGTGTCCGACGCCTATTATGCCCGCTGCCGCCTGGGTCTGTACATGGGCGGCCGGATCCCCTACGGTTTTCAGCTGGCAGACACGGTGCTTCAGGGCATCCATACCTCCTGCTACGTGCCTGTCCCCGAAGAGGCACAGCAGATCCTGCTGGTCTATCGCCTGTACGCAGATCCCGACCGCTCCCTTGCCGATGTGGTCCGCTATCTGGAAAATCATCACATCGCCAAGCACCGGGGACACCCCTGGAATACCGCCCGCCTCAGCGAGCTGCTGCGCAACCCCATTTACGTGAAAGCTGATCCTTCTGTCCTTCACTTTTTCCAAAATCAGGGTACCGTTATCTGTAATCCGCCGGAGGACTTCATCGGCACCAACGGCTGCTACTTCTACCGGGATAAACAGGAAGCGCGTTCCTCCGCCTCTGCCCTCGCCCCCGGGCAGAAAAACGCCCGGAAAGGTTTTCTGGTGCTTGCCCCGCATGAAGGGATTGTCCCTGCCGATCTCTGGCTGGCCTGCCAGAATCCACGGTGTCCCAGACAGCCATTAACCTCCTGCTGTTTCCGTGATACACCATCCTGCCCGGTTCGAGGAAGCGCTTCGGATGCTCCAGGATGATCTGAACGCCCGGAACTTCTATGCCTTCAATCCGTCCTTCGACTGCTCCATCTCCTCCGCCGCAAACGGAGGCGGAAATCATGCTGGCAGCGCCTGCGACAATCCCTGTGGCAGGAATACCCGATAGCCTGCACAGCAAAGCGGCAGCTGGAAACCGTCCACGGCGTTTTCCGGCTGCCGTTTTTTCTGGCAATATTTTTTCAGTCAGGTATTGATTTTTTTCAAAAAAGGTATACAATAAGAAAAGAAATGGAAGTATAGCTCAGCTGGGATGAGCGTTCGCCTCACACGCGAGAGGTCATGGGTTCGAGCCCCATTACTTCCACTATCACGAAAACCCCGAAAGATACGAGATGTGCCGTATTTCCGGGGTTTTCTTTATTTTATAAAATATCCATTTCTCACTTTCTAATGAACGGAAGCTCCGGCAAACGATCCTCCTCTATGATACAGCACAGCATATCTGCAAATCCCTTCGGATCTCTGATCTGGTACTGCATATGCTGATGTTCCTCGAACACCGGGAAATTGCCATACGGATATGCCTTTATCACAGCATCCCGATACTTGAAATGCTCCTCAATGCTTCCAAATGCAAAATAGGTATGTCTTTGCAGTTCTTCCGGAAGCATGAGAAAAGCCCCCTCCTCCAGGCTGTCTGATAACTGCCGGCGCAGATTGCCATAGGTCAGCGCTTTGCCAGCCGCAATGAAATAGGGCTTGATGGCCGCATCCTCACACCAGAGGATTTTTTTGAGGGTACCGCCCCTGGACCAGTACAGGCTCTTGATGGCAAGGTACAAAAAGGGCATCATGATACGGCGGGTTCCTTTGCCGATCTGCGCAAACTGTCCGCCATCGAAAAACACATGCTCCACGGATAACCCGGTCTGCGCCAGAAACGCACTGGCAAGGTCTGCACCGATGGACGAGGCAACGACCAGCGCCAGACGTTCCACGCCCTGCGCCCGCAGGAATACCTCTACCTGCCGCACCTCATCGGTCTTGCCCCTGTATTTCTGCCCGGCACAGTAAACCGTAGAGGTAGGAAGGATACAGAAATAGCGATCCTGCAAATACCGCACCACCGGTTCGCTGCTCGCCCCGGTAACGCCCATGGCATGAAAAAACAGGATCGCCGGATTTTGTTTATTGCCAAACGTTTCAAATATCATACCGCATTCCTCTCCGTTCCAAATAACATTCTGCACCTCCGCAGCATTCTGGCCGTGGAAATACTTCTATACGCCCATCACGCGCCACCGGCCATCTTCCTCTCTTTTTCACCACGGACTGCGTCCACAGCGCCGCCAGCAGCTCATTGCCCTTCCGGGTCAGATGCATGCCGTCCACCGTCAGGGCATTTTCCCCGAATTCCCGGCAGGCTTTCATCATGCCATCATAGAGGGGCACATAGCCCGCCCCATACTTTTTCTGCATGGTCTGGATGAGGCGTATCTCCTCCCGGACATACACATGCCACTGCTGCAGATAGGGCGGGTGAAAGAAGACGAAGGGCTCCATGAGGATCAGCTTTGCTTCCGTCTCCCGGCGGATATCTGCCAGCAGCCGCTGGTAATCGTTGGAAAACCGCCACATGCCGCCGGTGTAATCCATGTCAAAATATTCCGCAATGTCATTCACGCCAACAAGCACTGTCACCACATCCGGGCGCAGTGCTTTGCCGTTTTTCTGCCAGTAATGCAAAAGATCTCCGGCGGTAAAGCCGTTGAAGCCGCAGTTGATCACCTCATAGTCCGGATCCAGCCGCTCCATGTATTCAGAGATGAGCCGCACATACCCGTCACCCAGGGCTTTTTCATGAAAATCCCACAGATGGCCGCAGTCGGTGATGCTGTCCCCGATAAAAAGAAGGCGTTTTTTTGCCATAAATTATCGCTTCTCCCCCATAAAAAACAATGCCAGGGTACCAGGGCCGGAATGTGCGCCGATGGTGGGCCCTACATAATCAATGAGGTACGCCTGGATGCCGGTACGCTCTTCCACCAGCTCTTTCAGCCGGTTGGCATCCTCGATACAGTCCCCATGACTGATAAAGATGATATCATTTTTGTCCTTCCAGTCTCCCAGCCGCTCCTCCATCATATCCACCAGCTTGGAAATGGATTTTTTCCGGCCTCTGACTTTGGACAGGGCGATGAGATGTCCCTCATCATCCACATGGAGCATGGGCTTGATGTTGGCCAGTGTCCCTAAAAATGCCGCCGTCCGGGATACTCTGCCGCCGCGGTACAGATGATTCAGGTCATCCACGGTAAACACATGGCACAGGTGCAGCTTGTTGGCCTCCAGCCATTCCCGGATTTCCCCAAGGCTTTTGCCTGCCTCCTTCATCTGCACAGCCTTGTGCACCAGCAGTCCCTCGCCCAGGGATGCACAGAGAGAATCCACCACCGCAATGGTCGCCTCGGGATATTCCCCGGACAACTCCTCCACCGCCATACGCACGCTGTTGTAGGTGCCGCTTAACCCGGAGGAAAAAGCGATGTACAGAACATCGTATCCCTGCCGGAGCACTGCCTCCAGTACCTCTCTTGCCTGCTGCGGATTCACCTGAGAGGTGGTGGGCATGCTGCCCGCACGCATCCTGGCATAAAAAGTCGGGTAATCCAGCGTATTTTCTCTTGTGTACGTCTCTCCGTCCAGCAGATAGGGCAGCCAGGCCAGCGTCAGATCATGCGCCTGGATATAGCTTTCCGGCAGATCTGCGGTATTATCCGTTAAAATTTTGAATTCTCTCATATGCAGCGTACTCCTTTATTTTTATTCCGAAAATTCTTCTTCATCATCTCACGAACACGCGCTACCGCGCTTTTATTGCTTGCTGCGCAGGCTGTTCGTTCATCTGTATCATTATACCATTTCCTTCACCTGCAAGTAAATACTGAACTGCATATTCCGCTTCTTGTCTGCCGTTTTTCAAACAGTCATCCCATTATTTGTTCATTATTTTCCTCCACCCTCTCCTTTCTTTTCCTCATAGGTGTGCGGCACCCGCACCCGCAGAAAACGTCGTGCACATTCCTTGGGATCAAAGGGGATCAGCGGATAAATATAGCTCTTCCCGGCCACGGTTTTGTTGAAGCAGATAAATAAAATCACCACGATGAGGCCGCCCACGAATCCCCAGACATCGAAGAGCCGGGTGGTGAACAGCAGCATGATCCGCATAAATTTCAGCGCATACCCCAGTTCCAGACTGGCCTGGGTATAGTTGGCCAGCGCCACAAAGGCCATATAGACCAACACCTCGGAATTGAACCAGCCGGATTTCACCGAAAATTCTCCCAGCACCAGCGCCGCGATGATGCTCAGCGGCGTTGTCAGCACAGAGGGCGTGTTCAGTGCCGCCAGCTTCAGACCGTCCACAGCCAGCTCCAGGATGAGAAACTGCCACAGCAGCCCCACATGGATCTCCTCTTTTACCATGACAAAGGACAGCCAGTCCGGCACCACCTCCGGATTTTGCATCATCAGCAGAAACAGCGGCGTGATGATCAGCGTCACAATGGCAATGAGAAAACGGGACAGCCGCAGGTAGGTGCCCGTAATAGGCGGAAAATAATAGTCGTCCGCCTCCTCCACAATGTCAAAAATGGATGTGGGAATGACCATGGCCGACGGGGAATTGTCCACCAGAACAACAATATTTCCCTCCAGAATACAGGCCGACACCGTATCCGGCCGCTCGGTGTACTTGAATTTTGGAAACGGATTGTACCATCGCCGTTTGTACAGGCACTCCGCCAGGCTTTCCTGGTTCATGGTCAGCGCATCCACATCCACGGTCTGCAGGCGCTTTCGGATCTCTCCCAGCAGCTGCTGATCCACCCGCCCATCCATGTAGCACAGTACCACATCGGTCTTGGATGCCCGCCCCACATTTTGAATCTCCACCCGGAAATCTGCATCCCGGATCCGGCGGCGGATCAGTGCCGTATTAAAGATCAGCGTCTCCACAAAGCCATCCCGGGAGCCCCGCAGCACCTTGTCCTTCTGGGGCTCCTCCACTCCCCTGGCCGGGTACGTCCGACAGTCGATGGCAATGCAGCAGTCATATCCGTCCACAAACAGACAGAGCACGCCGGCAAACAGATTTTTCCCCAGATCCTCATACCGCGCAAGAAGCTCCACCTCCACATAGGGCAAATGGTCTTCCACCAGCTGCCTGGCGGTGGCCGGCATATCCGCCTCTGCAATGCCATACAGAGAATCCATGATTTTCAGCATGGCCTCATCCTTCGTAAACCCGTCCACAAAATAAAAGCAGCACGCCCGACCGCCCACTGTCATTTTCCGTTCCAGCAGGTCAAAACTTTTGCTGATGGCAAGCATCTGCTCACATATTTTCATATTCTCTTCCAGATTTTTCGAAATCTTTTCCGGTCTGTTTTTTTCCATAAAAAATCCCACATTCCTTTCGCAATCGTCCTTCCTATTGTCTGTGAATGTAGGATTTTTATTCATAGGATCACCACTGAAACAAAGCGGTTCCCCAGGTCAGCCCGGCGCCAAAACCGGACAGAACGACGGTCTGTCCCCGTTTCAGCAGTCCTTTGCGGTTCGCCTCATCCAGCAGGATCGGAATGCTGGCTGCGGATGTATTGCCGCAGGCTTGCATATTCATGGGAAACTTGCTGACCGGCGCCCCGATCCTTCTGGCCGCCGCCTGCAAAATGCGCTCGTTGGCCTGGTGCAGCAGGAAAAGATCCACGTCTTCTGCCGTCAGACCGGCCTTCTGTAAAACCAGCGCCACCGTCTCCGGCACTTTTTTTACTGCGAACCGGAAAACCTCCTGGCCGTCCATGAAGATATAGGGAGCAAAACCTTGATCTGTCGCAACAAACGGACTTCGTAACGGTCTTCCCGGACAGGACAGCGCCTCTCCCCGGCTGCCGTCACTTCCCTGGTCGAAATAATACATCCGCGCCGGATCTGCCTCCACCACTGCGGCACCGGCGCCGTCCCCAAACAGCACACAGGTGTTCCGATCCTGCCAGTCCACCAGCTTGGACAGCACCTCTCCGCCGATGACCAGTGCCTTCCGGTACAGCCCCGCAGCCATATACGCCTGAACTGTGTTCAACGCGAACAGAAAACCGGAGCAGGCCGCATTGATCTCAAAGGCGGTCGCATGAACAGCGTTCAATTCTCGCTGCACCTCGCACCCGGTGTTAGGCAGTGCCCGGTCACCGGAAAGCGTCGCCACCACGATCAGCTCCAGCTCCTCCGCCTGCATCCCGGCATTTTCCAGCGCCCGCCTGGCCGCGCGCACACACAGCTCCGTCGTCGTCTCCCCTGTGGAAATATGCCGCTGCCGGATGCCTGTCCGGGATGCAATCCACTCGTCCGAAGTGTCCACCATCTTCGTCAGCTGCTCATTGGTTACCATATTGGAAGGAAGGGCGCTGCCCGTTCCCAGTATTTTCAATCCCATTTTCGATTCCTCTTTTTATTTTGATTGTCAAAGTATCTATCGTCAGTATACGAAATATCTTCCCTTTTGTCAAGAAAACATGCTATAATATGAACGCAAGTGAGTCATTATGCTCGCATAAATGACGAACGGTGAATATCGAACGAACGGCCTGTGTATGCAGGCAATGAAAAAGGAGAATCCTATGACTTTTAAAGAACGTTTTTTCCTCGGAGAGATCCCCTTCGAGGACATTGACCGATATACGAGCCGCTGGAATTTCAGCGATGAGACGTGCACTCTGGCCGCTTACCTTGGCCTGAACGGTGAAGAAGAGGATGTGTGGATCAGCCAGAGTGACGAGGCGCTGGAGGCGCTGCTGGAAAAGGAGAAGGCAGCCTATCTCGCCTGCCCTACAAAGATCCTGTTTACCGATCTGGACGGCACGCTGCTGAACAACAACAAGGAGATTTCCCCTGCCAACCGGGAAGCTATCCGTCTGGCCCGGGAAGCCGGACATATCATCGTCCTCACCACAGGGCGGCCCATGGCTTCCATTCTGCCGCTGGCTCAGGACCTCCAGCTGGATGGCCCCGGCAGCTATATCATCGGCTTCAACGGCTCCGTTGTGTATGACTGCGGGGAACAGCGTTTTCTCATGAACCGCACCATTTCCCTGGACGATGTGCTTTCCGTTTTCGATGCGGCGGAAAAAGCCGGCATCCACTGCCAGTCCTATGAGGAGAACCATGTGCTCTACCTGCGGGACGATGAGGAAGGGCGCTCCTACTTTGAGCATACCCACACCCCCTGCCAGATCATTGCCGGAACAGACGAGCTTTCCAAGGAACCCAACAAACTGCTGCTCATCGACCTGCACAATCACCAGAAGCTGGAGGATTTCCGCGCCGCTGTGGAGCCAAAGTTCCAGGGCCGCATTCAGTTTGTTTTTTCCAGCAATACCTATCTGGAGGTCATTCCCGCCGGGACATCCAAGGGAAATGCCCTGCATTTTCTGTGCAATTACCTGAACATTCCCGTGGCCAACACGGTGGCTGCCGGAGATTCAGAGAACGATCTGTCCATGATCCGGGAAGCGGCCATCGGCGCTGCCATGGCCAACAGCATGGTACCGGTCAAAGAGGCTGCTGACTATGTGACCATGGCCGACAACGATCATGACGGTTTTGCCGAGATCATTAAAAACTGCCTGCTGAAATAATCTCAGCAGGCAGTTTGCCTCTTCTGTTAATCTTCCACATCCGGGACGGGTTCCTCCGGAACAAATACCCGGTCATGGGTCTCATCCGGTTCCTGTTTTTTCTTCGCCTTTTCTTTTGCCTCTTCCACAAAATAATCCTGGGCGATCAGCGCCGCCTTGCCCCGGCGGTCCACCTTCTCATAATTGCCGTCCGGCATGAGCAGATGGGCCTTGCACGTATCCGCCAGCTGGATTTCCAGAATGTGAATGGCCTCAGCCTTTTTGTCAGGATCCTCAATGGGGAACATGATCTCCACCCGTTTATCCAGGTTTCGCGGCATCCAGTCCGCACTTCCCATATACACATCTTCCTGGCCGTTGTTCAGGAAATAAAAGATTCTGGCATGCTCCAGAAAATTGCCGACGATGGAACGCACCCGGATATTTTCGCTAACACCGGGAATGCCCACCCGCAGCGTGCAGATGCCCCGGACGATGAGGTCGATCTGTACCCCGGCCGCCGATGCCTCATAGAGCGCCGCAATGATCTCCTGGTCGCAGAGGGAATTCATCTTGGCAATGATCCGGGCCGGATGGCCGTTTCTCGCATTGTCCCGCTCTCTGCCGATGAGCTCCAGGAACTTATCCCGCAGCCAGAGCGGCGCCAATGTCAGCTTGTTCCAGGACATGGGCTCCGAATAACCGGAAAGCATGTTGAATACGGCCGTGGCATCCTCGCCGATGGCCGGGGAACACGTCAGAAGTCCGCAGTCCGTGTACAGCTTGGCGGTGGCATCGTTGTAGTTGCCGGTACCCAGATGGACGTACCGGCGGATGCCCTCCTCCTCCCGGCGCACCACCAGGGTGATCTTGCTGTGGGTTTTCAGCCCCACCAGACCATAGATCACATGGCAGCCTGCTTTTTCCAGCATCTTCGCCCACACGATATTGTTTTCCTCATCAAAACGGGCTTTCAGCTCCACCAGCACGCTGACCTGCTTACCGTTCTCTGCCGCCTGGGCCAGTGCCGCGATAATCGGAGAATTGCCGCTGACCCGGTACAGCGTCTGCTTGATGGCCAGCACCTGGGGATCCCGCGCCGCCTGCTTCACAAAGCCCACCACCGGATCAAAGCTCTGATACGGATGGTGCAGCAGAATATCGCCATGACGGATCTGATCAAAAATACTCTCCTCTGTCATGGTCTCCGGTACCGGCTGAGGCTCATGGGCAGGCGCTTTCAGCTCCTCATAACCCTTCAGACCATACAGCTTCATGGCAAAAGTCAGATCCAGCGGCCCGTTGATCTTGTAGACCTCCGACTCATGGACATGGAATTCTTTTTTCAAAATCTTAAAGAGCGGTTTCTCCATCCGGTCTTCCACTTCCAGACGGATGACCTCGCCCCACTGCCGCCGTTTCAGCTGCTTCTGGATCTCCTTCAGAAGGTCGGCGGCCTCATCCTCGTCGATGGTCAGGTCGGCATTTCGCATGACCCGGTACGGATGGGCGCAGATCACATCGTAGCTTAAAAACAGCCGGGAAATATTCCGCTCAATGATCTCCTCCAGCAGGATCACGCTGCGCACCCCGTCATCCGAAGCCGGGAGCTCCACGATTCTTGGCAGCACCGACGGCACCTGTACCGTGGCAAACTCCACCTCGCTGTCCGGCTGATCCTTCTTACGCACCAGCGCACCGATGTTCAGCGTCTTGTTGCGCACCAGCGGAAACGGCCGGGAAGAATCCACCGCCATGGGTGTCAGCACCGGGTACACATTTTCTTTAAAATAACGGTCTGCATACTCAGCCTGATCCGGCCGCAGATCCTCATGCTCCTTGATAAAGTTCAGCCCCACGCCGCGCAGCGCCGGAACTAGGGAACGTAGGAAGGTCGAATACTGTACGTTCACCAGCTCATGCACATCCTGGCTGATGGCCTCCAGCTGATCCGAGGCAGACATACCTGCCATATCCTTCTTCGTGTAACCCGCATTGACCATATCCTTCAGAGAAGCCACCCGGATCATAAAAAATTCATCCAGGTTGGAGGCGGAAATGCTCAGAAATTTCAGCCGTTCAAACAGGGGCAGCGTCTTGTCTCTGGCCTCCCCCAGTACCCGGTCGTCAAATTGGATCCAGCTCAGTTCCCGGTTTTTGTAATATTCCGGTTTCAAAAAATCATCCGTGCTCATTTTTCTATTCTCCTGCTTCATCATTCATCCTCATCCGTTCAGTCTTTTTTTCATGCGGATCTCCGGGCGGATCCCGAATACCTCTTCAAAAAACTCCGCTTTATCCGGGAACAGTCCCCGCTCCAGTGTCATATCCTCGTCCGTATCCACCGTCAGCACCAGCTGGCTTCCTTTCAGGGAGGCTTTCATTTCCCGGATCTTCTGCTTGTGGCTGCGATCCAGGGCGTTGGCTACCCGGAGAATGGCCACCAGCTTGGCGATCTTCAGATAGCTTTCCTCCTCGATGTCTTCCTTGGCTGCCAGTTCATCAAACCCGGCGAAATCTGTGATCACGTAGCGCACAATGTTGGCCACCAGGTTCCGCTCCTTGTGAGACAGACCGATGATCTCCGTGGACATGATGATATTATAGTTACACTCCGGCGCCTTGGAAATGGTGATGAATTTTCCGCAGTGATGGAGCTGCACGGAAATATTCAGCAGCAGCCGGTCTCTGTCCTTGAGCCCCGCAGGTTTTCGCATGGCGTCAAAGATCGTCAGCGCCAGATCCGCCACATGGGCCACATGGGGCCGGTCTGCCTGGTAACGCTTGGCAATATTTTTTGCTGCCGCCAGGATATCATTTTCAAAATTATGGCTGCCCCGGATGATCTTATGCTGCTCCGCATAGTCGTATGCCAGGCCGTCGCTTAAGTTCAGGCCCGGCGCCCAGATCAGTTCCGCCGGGGTATCCTTCAGAAGCTTCCGGTATACTACCAGCGCCGGCAGGATCATGGACTCGTTCTCCGCCGGGATCTCCAGCCGCTTGGCAATCTGCGCCGGAGACAGGGCAATGAGCTGCTCCATATCCGCCATCAGTTCTTCCTTCGTCACAAAGGGCGTATCCCCTTCCGGCTTCTTCCGGTAACGCCTGACCACATAATTGATGTAATCGCCGATGAGAATGACGCTGCGGATCTCCCGGTCCTTCACATACATCCGCTGAAAAGCACCGATCTCACTGTTTACCAGCTCTTCAATGAGCGGCACCATGTAAGATGGCCGGTCTTCCAGACGCTGCAGCCGCTCCCGGATACGGATGATGCCCATGCGGATATTTTCCGTCGTCACCAGCCGATCCTTGTCAAACAGGGACAGCTGGATGCTTCCGCCGCCCACATCGAAGATCGCCGTGCCCTTCTGGATCATTTTTTCAAAAGATTTGCCCTGGTAGGCAATGGATTTGTAACCCAGGAACCGCTGTTCGGAATTGCTCAGTGCCTCCACCGTCATGCCGCTGCGCACCTTGATGTGATCCAGCACGATCAGCGCATTGTCCGACTCCCGGATGGCACTGGTCACGCAGGCCCGGTACGCCTGCACCTGGTACTCTTTCATGATATGCATAAAATCCGTAAGAATGACACACAGTTCATCCATTACCTCTGTACTGATCCTGCCTGTCGTATAGGCGTCTCTTCCCAGATCGATCCGATGACGGACATAGGTAATCTCTCGCATGCCATACTTGGATGATAATTCAAAAATCTTCATTCCCACTTCGTAGGAACCAATATCAACACCTGCAAATGTTGTAATCTGCATACACACACCTCTTTCAGAAGGTTTTGATTTTATTTTACACGTTTCAGGGGAAAAACTCCATAGAAAAGGGGAAGAATTTACAAGGAGTTTACGAAGTGGAAAATCGGCAACGTTCAGTCGCACCATTCGCAAAAAGGGAGCGTCCGAATGGACGCTCCCCTATCATCAATTATGTAATTTGCTCATTTATTCCATTGGTTGCTTCCTGTATGCACAAACCGTCTGAAAACATTACTATTTCGGTGGTCTATACCTTCCTTTTCTCAGATTATAAACAGATGACTGTCTGTTCTGTGGAGACGGTCTATCTCATACACCTGTTTTCTTCGGACTCCCTCTGCCCTCCTGGAAAAGCTTTTCCCTTTCCCCGGCAACTTCTCCAACGTTCCCTTCTGAAAATCTTCTGTCCTGCCTGCCGCCTGTCCTATCTCCCCGGACACTTCGGGGCACGCGGTACAGTTTTCATCTCAGAGCTTCTGTTGTTTGCCGCCTGCGGCGGTTACACTTCTCTTTCTTCGAGGGTGAGCAGCTCGTCTTCCGATAAACTTCGGTAATCAATCCTCTTCTCACGGTTCCTTCATCTTACCATTCAATCAAATATCCGGTGGTCCGTACCTTCCTTTCGTCAGATTATGAATAAAAAATCTAATTATCTGGTGGTCTGTACCTTCCTTTCTGTTATTTTATGATGGAAGAAGGTTTGTGTACAAGCTGCATACCATGACTGATATCAAATACATGTACTTATTCAGTTGTCTTTCCTTCGCCTGTCTGCTGAGGATGGCGGCAACTACTGATTCCATTTCTCCTGTTCTGTAAGATCATTTCCTGCTTTCATCTTTCTTTACAGATGAAGCTCTTACATCTCTTCTGCGCTCTTATCCTCTGCCATGTGAAGGTTGTTGTCGATCTCATCAATTACTTCATATCTTCCAAAGTAACTGATGAGGCTAAGCTCTGCTTCCTGACCCATTGGAATCACCTCTGTCTTCTTGGAAATATCTGTTTGTTTTATGTATTTCCTTTTGATGATTTGATTATATATCAGCCCGCTCCTTTTGTCAATACTATTTCTGTATATTTTAAAAAATATTTTTAACCTTTCATTATGTTTTATTAATTGTTTGTATATTTTAAAATTTTAGTCAAATTAACGTTCTTTTTAATTATTTAATATTCAAAGAAGCCCACACAGCATACGCGCCAATATGTGAGCTGTAAGCCCGCAGATATACTGTTCAGGCCTGCAGGTCTGCAGAAATGCTTCCAGTTCCCCCGGCTCAATCCTGCATCCCAACAGCTGTTCTTCCAATTCAGAGACTGGCAAAAACTCCATGAAATCTCCGCGCAGGGTGATTTCACTGATCCGTCCGCCCAATACAGAGAAACTGGTTTCCACTATCCCGCAGCCTTCTATCCTTCTTCTCCTGGTAACCTCATACACAGGGAAGGTTCCCACATTCCATGCCCATGTCGCATACCGGTTCTGCTTCAGCAATTCTATCTGCCGCAAATCTTCTTCCGTCCACATATACTGATGCGGCATATCTGTTCCGAATACCTCTTCCCTCAGAACTGCGCTGAAAACATCCGGTTCAATCACATAACCCGCACATAAGGACAGACTGGTTACCCTGCTTTTTACTGAGGCAATTCCTTTGGATTCGATCTTGTCTGAAGAAACCGTAAGCACCTGTTCCATCGTTTCCCGGTCTGTCTGCAACAGGATCGTTCCATGATGCATGGTTCTGCCACGCTCCACATACCGGGCATTGCCGGAAAATTTTCTGCCATCGGCCGTCACATCATTACGTCCTTCTATTCTTGCCTGAATGCCAAATCTCCGGCATGCTGCCAGCAGCGGCGCTGCAAACCGTTCCATGGACAATTCCGGTACCGCACCACGCACAATAAACGTAAAGTTCAGATTGTTCAGATCATGATAAACAGCTCCCCCGCCGGAAAGACGGCGGACAACGGGAATGTGATGCTGTTCTGCGTAGAGGAGATTGACTTCCTGCTGTGCATTCTGATGCTTTCCGATGATCACAGAAGGACGGTTTCTCCAAAGCATAAAATACTCCTCCTGCGGATCCAGATGTCCAAAGGCATATTCTTCCAGTGCCAGATTAAAAGTCGGATCTGTGGACGGACTTTCCAGATAAATCATCGAAACTTCCCTTTCATCCATTCAAACAGTCCCCGGGAATGCTCTCCCGGTTCTGTTTGCTCTGTTGTTTTCTCAGTTTCCGTCTGCACAACTGTTTCACCGGTTCCTCCTGTCACTCCGGGTTCTGCTGATGGCATCTTCAGCTGGCAGGCATTGGTCTCATCCGGTTTTACAAAATCCCGCTGGATCAGCTCCGGTTCATACTCTGTATCTACTGCCTGAATTTGTTCTGTCAAATTGTCATACAGAATTGCATACCGGCTGCGAATCTCTTCAGGTGCATTGTTTGTCCGCTTGGAAATAGCTTTCCCCATATCAACCTCATACTTACGTACCTTGCATAGTTCCACCATACAATGCACTGCCAGTTTTTTTGCTGACAGCACACTGCTCTCCCCGTCCAAAGGAAGCTGCGTAAGTCGCTCTCCAACTACAACTGCTTCCTGCAGCGCATCTGCTGCCAGACGCATGCTGTTCCGGTAAGATTCCACAATCTCATTCGTCATACTCACAGAGGAAAACGTATCCTCATAACGCTGTACGGCTTTTATCACCTCAACCGTAAATAAATGATACAGAAGCTGCTGCTGTTCCGGATTGCCTTTACTGTATTTTCCCGCCTTCCGAAACAGATCAATCGCCTGCTCCATCGTAAAATGAGAAAAATTACTTCTGGCCGCCAGTCCGCATGCATGGTACAAATATACCTCAAAATCCTGACTGTCACCGGCCTCTGCCTTCCTGCATGCCCGATCCAGTGCTGCATACTTTTTACTCTCATACAGTTCTTTTAATTCTTCCACATCCGTTCCCTCCTGTTTTGTCAGGATAGTTCAAATACTACCTGTTTATTATACTTTTATTTACTTCACTTAATTCATTACGGACACAAGCAAATCTTCTGGTTTTTAAGCTTTATTTACAGATATATTCCTCAAAAAGATACAGAAGATACCCATACCCCTCGGCTTCCATCTTTGCATAAGGCACAAAACGAAGAGACGCACTGTTGATACAGTAGCGCACACCGTTGGGAGATACCGGGTCATCAGTAAACACATGGCCGAGGTGAGAGTCTCCCGCACGGCTTCTGACCTCTGTGCGGCGCATCCCGTGACTTAAGTCCTCAAGTTCCACCACAGAAGGCTCCTCAATGGGCTTTGTAAAGGCGGGCCAGCCGCAGCCACTCTCAAATTTGTCTATGGAGGAAAAAAGTGGCTCGCCGGTAACCACATCCACATAGATGCCTTTCTCGAACTGATTCCAGAACTCGCCGGCAAAGGCGCGTTCGGTGCCGTTCTCCTGAGTAACACGGTACTGCTCCTCCGTCAGTTTGTCAAGAATGAATTCCTCAGCAGGCTTTTTATAATCGCCCGGATCGATACGCAGCCGGGAAAATAGTTCCATCTCCGCTCTGGGGATATGGCAGTAACCATTCGGATTCTTCTCCAGATAGTTCTGGTGGTACTCCTCGGCCGGATAGTAGGTTTTCAGCGGGCCAATCTCCACGAAGAACTGCCCGCTGCGTCCTTGTTCAATCCGCGCGATGCGCTCCACCGTCTCCTTCGCTTTATCATTTGTGTAGTAAACACCGGTCTGATACTGACTGCCCCGGTCGTTGCCCTGCCTGTTTTCTACCGTAGGATCAATAACATAGAAGTAAGCCAAAAGCAGGGCATCAAGACTCACCTGCTCAGGATCATACTCCACCCGCACGGTCTCCCGAAATCCGGTGTTTCCCTTGCAGACGGTCTGGTAGTTTGCGTCTGCTTTATCGGTACCGTTAGCGTAGCCGCTCTCGGCATCAAGGACACCGGGAATGGACTGCATCAGCTGTTCCATGCCCCAGAAGCAACCGCCAGCCAGATAGATGACGTTTTCTGTGGTATCCATCCTGTACGTACACGTCTCGCCGGACATATCAGAGGACTGTCCGATTATTTCCTTTGCATCCGTTTTCTGTGGTATATTTTTCTGCCAGACAGCGCATCCACTCAGCAGCACCGCGATAAGCAACAGCCCCAGATCTCTATGTACCATGGAATTCTCCTTTCCGCTCTCTTCTTTCCTCAGTCCATATCGTCGGCAAGAGCTTGATCGATGAGTTTTTGCAGTGCCTCCCCCTGCTTCTTTTCAGTGATGGCACCCACGATGGGCTCACCCACGATGTTGCCGTTTCGATCCACAACATAGGTGGTCGGATAGGCAAAGATGTTGGTGGTAAACTTTCCGGCCTCTCCGGTGGAATCAAAATACACGTTCTGATAGGTGGCGTTCTTTTTCATCAGTACATCCTTTGCATCAGAAATCGCCGTTTCGTCACCGTCCAACGTGAAGGCATTAACACCAATGAGTGCGCCGTCCCTCTCTGCAAGCTCGCGATTCAGCCCGTCCAACTCGGCAAGCTCGCCTACGCAGGGGTTGCAGGTGGTAAACCAGAAGTTCACCACGGTGACAGCATTGCCTGAGAACAGTTCGTCGCTCTTCACCGTGTTCCCATCCAGATCCTTTCCCTCAAAGGCAGGGAACCTCTGTGTGCTGCCGTCATCAGAAGCCATGCTCATGTCGCTGTCCGCGGACATACTCATATCGCTGTCCATAGATAGCTGTGCCACCTCCGGATATTCTTCCTCCAGCGCGGTCAGCTTCTTTTCAATATCACTGATCTTAGTGGCAGACGCCTTCAGCATCTCGTACTCCTCAGCAGTGAACTGATCCTTAATGGCCTCAATGGTGTCCAGCAGGAAATCACCGTAGTTTTTTCCATCCTCCACCATGACCATGCCCTTGTCAGCTTCCATGAAAACCTTTTCCCAGAGCCCCGTATTTTCTGAAAGAAGTATGTTCTCCTGCTCCAGCAGCTTCTTGTGTAAAGTGAGTGCCTCCTCAGCGTTTTTCGGCTCATCGGTCATGGAAGCATCATTACTATTCATATTCGCCGTCTTGTTATCTCCCTTCACACCGCAGGCAGCCAGACTGCATACCAGCACCAGTGCCAATACCAGGGACAAAAGTTTCTTTGTATTCATGTTCATTCCTCCTTTTTTATGCTATTATCATAACGCAGGAAAGTTAAAGTCTCTGTTAAGAACGAAATCTTAACGCAAATCTTATCCGTTTCTGCTATACTGAAGGCAACTAAAAAAGCTTGTAAAGTAAAAGTAAAGGAGGAGTGTTATGCACCTTTTGGTCATTGAAGACGAGCGTGCCCTGTGTGAGACCATCGTCCGCAGCCTGCGGCGCCTGGCCTACAGCGTGGACTGCTGCTATGACGGTGAAAAAGCGTTGGAGCTCATCGCTGTCGAAAAATACGATCTTATCCTGCTGGATCTGAACCTGCCGGAGAAAGACGGCATGACGGTGCTGCGCACCCTGCGTCATACTGACCGGGAAACCAGGGTGCTCATCCTATCCGCCCGCGGTGAGGTAGAGGACAAGGTGGAGGGGCTGGACGCTGGAGCCAACGACTATCTGGCAAAACCTTTTCACCTGGCCGAGCTGGAAGCCCGCATCCGCAGCCTGACCCTGCGGCAGTTCACCCAACGGGATGTGCTGTTGAGCTGTGGATGTCTGAACTTCGATACCCGTTCCCGCACTGCTGCCGTCAATGGGCAAGCCCTGACACTGACCCGCAAGGAGACAGGGATCCTGGAATACCTGATGGTACATCAGGGACGGCCGGTAAGTCAGGAGGAGCTGATGGACCATGTCTGGGACAACAGCGTGGACAGTTTCAGCAACTCCATCCGGGTCCACATCTCTGCCCTGCGCAAGAAGCTTCGCGCCGCACTGGGCTATGACCCCATCCGCAATCGCATTGGCGAGGGCTACCTGATAGGAGGCGAGGAAACATGAGAAAACTTTCCTTACAGTGGCGCATCACCTTAATGACCATCCTGCTCATCGGTATCACCTGCGTTACCATGAAGCTGCTGCTCTGCTCCTCCGGTGTCCACTACATGGATTCCATCGGAGAATCCCTTCAGGACTACCCAATCGGTGGCGAGCCCGCTTTCTTTGATCCGCAGACGACAGAGCCCGGGCAGGATGTCACCATCGTTATCCATGGGGCACAGGAGGATTTCTGTATGACCAACTGGTACATCACTGCGGCAGTGACGGTATTGGGCGGCATCCTGGCCTATTTCGTCAGTGGACACGCCCTGAAGCCTCTGCACAACTTTACCTCTCAGGTGGAAAAGGTGCAGCTGAGCACGCTTGCAGACATGCAAATGAACGAGGACGCCCTGCCGGAATTCCGGCAACTGAGCCACTCCTTCAACAAGATGCTGGAACGGCTGAACAATGCCTTTGCCGCCCAGCGGCAGTTCACCGGCAACGCTGCCCATGAGCTGCGAACACCGCTGGCACTGATGCAGGCACAACTGGAACTGTTTTCCGCAGAGCATCCCGACGTACTGCCAGAAACGGCCAATTTTCTCTTCCTGCTGCGGGAGCAGACAGAGCGACTGACCCAAATGACAAAAACCCTGCTGGAAATGAGTAATCTGCAACAGGTGGCCCGGAACGAACAGATCCAGCTGGCGCCCATGGTCGAAGAGATTTTTACGGATCTTGCGCCGCTGGCGGAGAAGCGCAACATCACCCTGGAAGTAGATGGAGATGGCGTCATGACCGGAAGCGATGCGCTGATCTACCGACTGCTCTTTAATCTTACAGAAAATGCCGTCAAGTACAACCGTCCGAATGGCTCCGTGCGGGTTTCAGTTTTGCAGAAGCCGGAAAAGCTCCTGATCCGTGTTTCTGACACCGGCTGCGGCATCCCGGAAGAATATCAGCGAAGCATCTTCCATCCCTTCTTCCGGGTGGATAAGTCCCGCAGCCGGGAATACGGAGGCGCAGGGCTCGGACTCTCCCTGGTCTGGGAGATCGCCGATCTCCACAACGGCTCCGTTTGGGTGGATGAAAGCTCAGAAAACGGTTCCACGATCGCAGTAGAATTTTTAACGCAGCATACAGTAAAACCCTAAAACCCTTTTATTCGTTATCTCTTCGCCTGCCGCCCCGCGGCGTTCCTCACTGTGGGGTGCTCAGATATGAGGCAACGGTTCTTGACCCTGGAAAACAGTGATTTCCATATAGAATTGCGCCGGACGATACCCCCGTCCGACGCACTCCCACATTATGAAACCGGGGACGATTCTTTCATCTGCCCCCGCAGATAATCGATAAACTGTTGGGCGGTACGTCCGGAAAGCCCTCCATGGCTCAGTTCCCACTGGTTGGCCTGCAGCAACAGCTCCTCTTCCGGGATATGCAATTCGTATCTTTCAGCCAGTGTCTTTACGATCTCCATGAATTCCTTTTTGCTCGGGCCCACGAAGAAAATAGACACACCAAATCTTGCCACCAGAGACAGCTTCTCCTGAACGGTGTCAGAGGTGTGCATATCCTCTCTGCGGCCATCCTTGTCCCCGTACTCCTCCTTGATCAGGTGACGACGGTTGGACGTTGCGTAGATCAGCACGTTGTCCGGTTTCTTCTCCAGGCCGCCCTCGATGACGGCTTTCAGATATTTATACTCGATCTCAAATTCCTCAAAGGACAGATCATCCATGTAAATGATAAATTTGTAATTCCGGTTTTTGATCTGGGCAATAACATCATTGAGATCCTGGAACTGATGCTTGTAAATCTCGATCATCCGCAGCCCCTGATCGTAGTATTTATTCAAAATAGCCTTAATGCTGGTAGATTTACCGGTTCCTGCATCGCCGAACAACAGACAGTTGTTAGCAGGCCGTCCTTCCACAAAGGCCTCTGTGTTGTCCGTCAACTTTTTCTTCGGAATATCATATCCCACCAGATCATCCAGACTGACATGCGCAATGTTGGTGATGGGCACGATCTCGGCCCCCCTCCCCGGTGTGCTCCACCCGGAATGCCTTATGCAGACCCAGCTTACCCACACCGAAATCCTTGTAAAACGCGGTCATGATGTCCATGAATGCATGCTCATCGACAGCCGCTGCCAGCCGACGGCTCGTCTCACAGATCCTGTCACGGATCCGCTTGTTGAACATCTTGCTGTGCTCGTTTACATTTTTATAATCTTTCAGCAATGCCAGACCGTTGACGCTCAGCGCTTCATCTATTTTCTCCAGATTATAGTCAAACAATTCCTTGAAGATTGAAAAATCATTCAGCGCCACCGGATTGATGCTTCCCTCCACCGGGCCCACGATCTCGCAGGCCATACTGAACGCATTTTCATTATTGACCAGCAGATATGTCAGATAATTGTGCCAAAGATTTCCCTCAAATCCATGACTCCCGGCCAACTCCACCATGCCGTTGATACAGTCATACAAAAGTGCCGTGATATCCTCCTTGTTATAATAATCGCTGTCATAATTGTCCATAATCCACGTCATATCGTCCAGAATCTGGCCGTCCTCAAAATGCTTAAACAAAATCAGCTGGTTTACTTTACTCATGTTTTTCTCTTCTTTCTGTCCGTTTTCAATTTAATAATTACCGAGGATCCGCATATTGCGCGTCTCATCCCGGAGCCCCCGCAGGGCATTCTTCACTGCACTGTCATTGAGATTTCCTTCAAAATCAATAAAAAAACGATATTCCCAGTTTCTCCCTTCTATCGGACGGGATTCAATCTTACACATATTCAGACCATTATAAATAAAATGGGACATGGCATGATACAAAGATCCGCTCTCATGAGGGATCTCAAAGCAGATGCTGATCTTTCCGGCATCCTTCCGGTAGATTTTCTGATTGGTAACAATGATAAACCGGGTGGAATTGGCCGCATTGCTGCACATCTGCGGTTCCAGGATATCCAGATCATAAAGCTTTGCCGCCAGGCTGTTGGCAATAGCTGCCTTGGAAGGATCCTGCTCTCTGGCAACCATCCTGGCCGCCTCCGCGGTATTCAGCATACTGATCTGCTGCCACTCCCGGTGCTCCTCCAGATATTTGGCAGACTGCATAAGCGCCTGAGGATGAGAATAGACGGTGCGGATATCAGAAAGCTTTGCTCCCTTTACGCTCATGAGGCAATTTTCAATCTTCATCACCTGTTCGCCTACAATGTAATTCTCAAATTCCACCAGCAGATCATAGATACTGCTGACAATGCCTGCAGAAGAATTTTCAATGGGAAGCACGGCAAAATCTGCCATCCCCTCCTCAATAGCCTCCATGGCATCCCGGAAGGATTCCACATGGAAGCTGTTCACCTGATCGCCAAAATAGGCACGCATGGCCGCCTCACTGTTGGCACCCTCTACGCCCTGAAAAACGACCCGGGCAGATGCCTGCTTCAGGCTGTCCACCTCCATAAAGGGCAGACGGCCGATCACGCCCCGTTTGGAAAGCAGCTGGTACTGCAGCTTCCGGCTCATGGACATGATCTGCTCAAACAGCTCCTCCACGCCGTGCCGGTAAAAATCATTGGAAGCCATGGCTTTCAATGTCTGCAGCTTGGATTTCTCCCGCTCTTTGTCCAGCACCTGCTTGCCGTTCTCGATCTTGTACTCTGCCACCTCCCGGCAGATATCCATCCGTTTCTCATATAAATGCACGATCTGCTCGTCGATGTCGTCCAGCTGATCTCTTAATTGCAGTAAATCAATCGCCATTGTACCGTTCCCTTTCTGTATCAAATTTTCCTGCCCCTTACTACACTGTTTTCCCGGAAATGTCTTTATCTTATTTTTCGTCCACAACCTGGAAAATGATAAACTTAAGATAATAAGATTCGTCCGCACTCATAAGAATCGGGTGATCAGGCGCCTGGGTTCGATATTCCACCTGACGAAGCCTCTTGTGCGCATCCCTGGCCGCATCCCTGATCGCCTGTAAAAACAGTTCCGGTGTCATGAAGTGAGAACAGGAGCAGGTACACAGATATCCACCGTTCTTTACAAGCTCCATTCCCCGCCGGTTGATCTCCTTGTACCCCTTGGTGGCATTTTTCACAGAATTCCGGGATTTTGTAAAAGCCGGTGGATCCAGGATCACCACATCAAATTTCTTTTCTTCCCGCTCAAGCTGAGGCAGCAGTTCAAACACATCTGCGCAGGTGAATGTGACCCGGTCAGACAGCCCGTTAAGCGCGGCATTTTCTGTGGCCTGATCCACGCCCAGCTGAGAAGCATCCACACCCAACACACTTTTAGCCCCGGCCAGTCCCGCATTTAAGGCGAAGGAACCAGTATGGGTAAAGCAGTCCAGCACTGTCTTATCTTTACAGAGCGCCGCCGCCGCCCGGCGGTTATATTTCTGATCCAGAAAAAATCCGGTCTTCTGTCCTTCCTTTACATCCACATAATAGCGGACGCCATTTTCCCGAATCTCTACCTTCGTATCAAATTCTGGGCCGATGAATCCTTTCACCCGCTCCATTCCCTCCTGGGTGCGCACCTTGGCGTCACTGCGCTCATACACACCCCGAATCCTGATACCATCCTCCTCCAGCACCCTGATCAGAGTATGCACAAGGAACTCTTTCCACCGGTCAATACCAAGCGCCAGCGACTGTACCACGATCACATCCGAAAACTTGTCCGCCACGAAACCGGGCAGGAAATCCGCCTCCCCGAAGATCAGACGGCAGCTGTCGGTGTCCACCACGGCCTTGCGGTATTCCCAGCAGTCCCGCACCCGCTGCTCCATAAAGCTTTCCGTGATCTCGTGCTCCTTTTTCCGGGAAAGCACCCGGATGCGGATCTTGGAATTCATATTGATGAACCCATAACCAAGAAAATAGCCGTCAAAATCTTCCACGGCTACAATGTCTCCATTTTCAAAGGAACCGTCCACCCCTGCGATCTCGTTGTCATAGATCCACAGGCCCCCTGCTTTCAGGGCTCTGGCCTCTCCTCTTTTGATTCGTGCAACTGCATAACTCATCTTTCTTCCTCTTTTCCAAAATTTACCCGTATCACATCTGCCATTTTGGCGCATACTGTCCCTGTGGAGAGCATTGTATGAAAAAATTTCTGACCTGCGGCGTCATGGGCTGGTGTCTGGAAATCTTCTGGACCTCCCTTGGTGCCCTTCGCAAACGACAAATGAAACTCATGGGAACCACATCCGCCTGGATGTTCCCTATCTATGGCTGCGCGGCGCTTCTGTCCCCGGTAAGCCGTCTGATCCGGCGTTTTCCCGCGATCTTACGCGGCAGCATCTATTCTTTTCTCATCCTGGCAGGCGAATTTCTGTCCGGCTCGCTTCTGTCCCGGCATGGCCTGTGTCCCTGGGACTACAGCCGGGCGCGGTTCCATTATAAGGGACTCATCCGCCCGGATTACTTTTTCCTCTGGTTTTTCGTGGGCCTTCTTTATGAAAAAATACTGACTCATCCCCGTCAGTCGTAAGAATCCATATCCTCCGCCAGCTCCGGATCTTCCGGTCCGCCATCCAGATTCTGCATGCCCACCGTTCTGCGCTTCATCCGTGCTTCCTCGGACTTGCGCAGAATGAACTCCTTCCATTCCCTGGAATTCTTAATATGTACCAGTTCCAACCGGGGATGTGTTTTATCAGATGTCAGGCACGACACCGTTCCCAGACCGAACAGACGCTCAGGCAGGCTTCGTTTCAGCACCACGTCCTGGATCCGGTACATATAACAGTCATTCTCTGTTTTTCTCAAAAATCCCTCGTCAATGGTCAAAATATCTTCTTCTATGTGATAGCTGGTAAATGTCCAGGGCAGCCCGAACAGAATCAGGCGCTTCTTCTCTGTACGACCCATATGTATTCCCTCCTGTTGGTTATCAATGTCTTCGACATTGCTTTCTTTTTCGTCTATTATATAATACTTCCCTGGGTCTGCAAAGACTGATGATACAAATTTTCATAAATATTTCATTGAATTTGAAAAGAAGGTACGCTATAATAAATCAGATTACAAAGGAGGTTGAACCGCTATGGAAACTTTACAGGCTATCAATGGCAGACGAAGCATCCGCAAATTCAAGGAGCAGAAGGTTGACCGGGAGACCATCGAGAAGATCGTGGCTGCCGCTTCCTACGCACCGTCCTGGAAGAACACCCAGGTTGTCCGCTACCATGTATTTGACGACCCGCAGATCAAGTCTGACATTGCCAACAAATATACTCTCGGTTTTGCTTATAATACCGGTACTCTGGAGCATGCGCCCCAGGTTGTTGCTCTCACCGCAGTGAAGGGCCGCAGCGGCATGGAGAAGGATGGCTCCTGCACCACATCCAAAGGTGAGAGCTGGCTTATGTTCGATTCCGGCATTGCCGCCCAGACATTTTGTCTTGCCGCTTACGATTACGGCGTAGGTACCGTGATCATGGGCATCTTTGATGCTGACAAGGTGGCTGAGCTTCTTCACATTCCCGAGAATGAAGTTGTTACCGCACTGATCGCATTTGGATATCCCGATGAAGAGCCTGCCGCACCGAGACGGAAGGCTGTTTCTGATCTTCTTACTTTTTGTTGATTTTGAGAGGCTGTATTGACAGCCTCTTTTTTTACGCAGACAAATATCTCTTTGAAAGGAGTTTTTATGAGACATTTTTTAAATCCCCCTGGATTTTTCCACCGAAGAGTTCGACACGCTGATGGATCTGGCCGATGATATCCGGCATCACCCGGACGCATACGCCCATGCCTGCACCGGGAAAAAGCTGGCCACCCTGTTCTATGAGCCCAGCACCCGCACCCGTTTAAGCCACGAAGCTGCCATGCTCAATTTGGGCGGCAGCGTCCTGGGCTTTTCCTCTGCCGATTCCAGCTCCGCCGCCAAAGGCGAAACGGTGGCAGACACCATTCGCGTGGTTTCCTGCTTTGCGGACATCTGCGCCATGCGCCATCCCAAGGAAGGCGCCGCCACGGTTGCCTCCATGTATTCCTCCATCCCCATCATCAATGCGGGGGACGGCGGCCATCAGCACCCCACCCAGACAGCCACCGACCTGCTCACCATCCGTTCCTTAAAAGGTCACCTGGATCATCTGACGGTGGGGCTGTGCGGCGACCTGAAATTCGGACGGACGGTGCACTCTCTCATCGGCGCCCTGTCCCGGTACGCCGGCATCCGCTTCGTGCTCATTTCCCCGGAAGAGCTGCGCATTCCCGATTACGTCCGCCAGGATATTCTGGAGAAAGACCACATTCCCTATCAGGAGGTCATCCGGCTGGAGGACGCCCTGCCCGATCTGGATGTGCTGTACATGACCAGAGTCCAGAAGGAACGTTTTTTCAACGAAGAGGACTACGTGCGCATGAAAGATTTCTACATCCTTGACCGGGAGAAAATGAAGCTGGCGCCGCAGGATATGATCGTCCTCCATCCCCTGCCCCGGGTCAACGAGATCGCCGCGGAGGTGGATGACGATCCCCGGGCCGCTTATTTCAAACAGGTACAGTACGGCGTTTATGTCCGCATGGCGCTGATTCTCACATTACTGGAGGTGCACGTATGTTAAATGTAGGCGCAATCAACGAAGGCTTCGTGCTGGATCACATCCCGGCCGGAGAAGGCATGGAAATCTACCGGATGCTCGGTCTGGATAAGCTGGACTGCGGCGTTGCCATCATCCGCAATGCCACCAGCAGCAAAATGGGACGCAAGGACATTCTGAAAGCGGAGTGCCCCATCGACAGTCTGGATATGAACATTCTGGATATTTTGGGCTTCATCGACCACAACATCACCGTCAACATCATCGAAAATGCTGTTATCGTGGAGAAAAAAGAAACTAAAGCTCCCCGCCCGCCTCACCAACGTGATCCGATGCACCAATCCCCGGTGCATCACTTCCATTGAGCGTGGCCTTCCACAGGAATTCCTCCTGACAGATCCCGACCGGCAGGTATACCGCTGCCGCTACTGCGAAGAAAAATACCACCGGCACCCGTAAATCAAATTTTCCATTAAAAAAGAACCGGCAGCACAGCCGACTGCGAAAATCGGTTATGCTATCGGTTCTTTTCTTTTTGAAATAAAGCGGAACGATAAGCCGGGTTATGTCGTGAATGATCATCTATCTGGTACCGATGTTGCCACCGGTCTCTAGCGACCTACCTGAAAGCACGACGGGCCGCCGTATCGCTTTCTGTTCGGTCTTGCTTCGGATGGGGTTTACATATGCCCCGCCTGTTACCAGGCGGGCGGTAGTCTCTTACACTGCCCTTCCAACCTTACCGGGAATGCTCCCGGCGGTACATTTCTGTTGCACTATCCTTGGAGTCACCTCCACCGGACGTTATCCGGCATCCTGCCCTATGAAGCCCGGACTTTCCTCAGACGGCACCTTTCGGCCTGCCGCCCGCGATCATTTATTCTGCTTCACCTCTGGAATTCTAGCATATTTGCATGGTAAATGCAAACAATATTTTACTCCAGTCCCTTTCTCTTATACACGACCCACAGCCGGTTATCCAGGAAATCCTCACTGTAGTATTCATCGCCCCAACTGTCATAGTCAAAGGGCTCATAGCCGCCCAGCTGCATTTCATAGCGCTTCTCGGTGATCTCCCGGTAGGTGGTATCCACAAACAGATAGTCTGCAGTCAGGTATGTATCCTCCGGCAGAATGATGAGCTTGTCCTGGTATTCCTTGGGCAGTACCATGGCGCCCCAGGGAAGTCCCGCATAGCTGTAACCATCGTAGGCGCCGATGACAATAGGCTCTGTGGGGTTGACCTTGTCCACCAGATGTCTGATGCAGCTGGCAGCCGCCGTGTCCCAGTAGTCCAGCTCATAACGTTTTTCCACATTGCCGCCGGCCAGCAGGTTGTAATACCCGAACTGGTTCGGATGCCAGATGGCCATGATGACCACCAGGTAGAGCATCTGGCCGCCCACGGCGCAGGCTGCCGTCCGCCGGATCCATTTGCTGTCCGCATGCATGAGCACCTGCAGCGCCCGGGCACCGAACACCACGAAGGGGCCGTACACGAAATACAGATGCCGCCAGCCGTTGTAAATGACCGGATCGCCGATCATGGTGTAGATGAGCACCGGCCAGACAATGGCCATCAGCAGCAGATAATATTTTTCACAGCCGTTTAAAATTTCCCGGAAACGCAGGAATTTTCCTGCAGTGAGCACATGGCCCGCCACCATCAGCATAAGAAAGATCAGCGGGCTGGTGAGGAAAATGAGTACCGGCACGTAATGCCAGGGCAGTGTCCGGAAGCTGTTGCCGAACATCTGGCCCTGATAGAGCAGGGAGCCTTCCCAGCGCACGAAGTCCATGGACTGGGAAATGACGTACTGGAAGTATCCCACGATGGACGGCCAGCAGGCCGGTGTGATCAGGAAAAAGGTGACGGCAAAGACAACCACGATCAGGACGCCTTTCAGAAAATTGCTCCGGTTCCACTGCTTCTGCGCCGTCAGCACCACCAGGTAAAGAAGGCCCACCAGCCCCAGCACCCAGAAGCCGATGACCCGGGTGTTGGCCGCAAAACCGGCCGCAATACCCAACAGCACCGCGTAACGGATCTTCCGCGTTTCGATAAAGTAAATGCCCAGCGCAGCCACCATCAGCAGCAGGGAGGCAAACACCATATCCTTGTTGTTGTAAAAACCATCCGCAAACATCCGGGGACTGAGCCAGTACATGAGCACGCCCACAATGCCATATTTCCAGTCCTTTAACAGCAGCTTGATGATGGCATACAGGGACAAAAGACCCAGGAAGGTGACAAAGAACGTATACCGGTGCCACGCATGGCTTAAAGAGCGCATGTCATCCGCGTAACCGTATTTGATAAACCAGGGCGTACACGGATAATAGGCGGACTGCCCGTGGTCTTTTTCGATATATTCGGAAATATACGGGTAATCCTTTTCATCTGCCCAGCGCACAAAAGTGCTGTCCTCGCCCTCCAGCACCCGGGCATACTCCTTGATATTGGCGGCAAAAATGCCAAATTCCGTTGTCTCATCCCAGGGCATCCCATAGTCCTTTGCCAGGAACATGCCCAGCAGAAAGACTGCCGCAAAGAACACGACAACGATCTGCCGGCGAACCTGTTCCAATTTTTCCATCCTGTTTCTCTCCTTTTAGATCTTAAAGCATCCGCCGCCCACAAATTCCCGCAGCAGCGAATTTTTCGGTATTTCTTCGCTGGGGATTCCCACAAAATAATCCAGGAATTTCAGCAGGCGCTTGGCCTCCATATACTCCGGTTCCTCCGGCCGGATGCCGAACAGTGCCGGTTCCACGTAGCATTTCAGCGCCGCCAGTTCATAGATCAGCGCCGAATTGAACATCACGTCCGCCTCTTCCTGATACGGGAAAATGTTCTGCTCCTCGCCCCGGCGCACGGAAGGCCACATGGCGATGGTATTTTTCGCAGAGGTGCCCCTTGTTCTGGCATCCCGGACGATCCGGCGGATCAAACGGCCGTCTGTGGTGGGGATCCGGTTATGCTCATCAATGTTGATCTGGGTCAGCGCACTGATATAGATCTTGAATTTATTTTCCTTGGGCAGCGCATAGGACAGGGCGTCATTCAGGCAGTGGATGCCCTCCAGCACCAGCACATCGTCCTTGCCCAGCGTCAGCGTATCGCCCTTGTATTCCCGGACACCGGTCTTGAAGTTGAAGGTGGGCATCTCCACCGTCTCCCCTGCCAGCAGGCGGGTCATATCCCGGTTGAAGCCCTCCACGTCGATGGCCTCCAGGCACTCATAATTCTTCTGACCGAACTCATCCACCGGCGTATCCTCCCGGTTTTTGAAATAATTGTCCACTGCCACCGGGTGGGGCTTCATGCCGTGCACCATAAGCTGGACGGACAGCCGATGGGAGAAGGTCGTTTTGCCGGAGGAGGACGGCCCTGCGATCATGACCAGCTTCACGTCGGGCCGGCTGCTGATGGTCTGGGCGATCTCCGCGATCTTTTTCTCCTGCAGCGCTTCCTGCACAAGGATCATCTGGCTCACCTTGCCGGCGGTGATCTGATCGTTCAGCGCACCGACGGTGGGAATGCCCAGCATCTCTCCCCACTGGCAGGACTCCTTGAGCACATGGAACAGCTTATGCTGCGGCACAAAGGACGGCACCACTTTAGGCGCTTCCTTCTGGGGCATCTGCAAAACAAAACCCTCGTCGTACGGATACAGCGCAAAGTATTTGATATAGGAGGAATCCGGCACCATGTAGCCGTAGTAATAATCCTCCAGATTATCCAGCCGGTAAATATTTACCCGGGATACCCGACGATAGCGGAACAGCTCTACTTTGTCCTCCATGCCGTGAAACCGGAATCTGCGCACGGCGTCTCTCGTATCCACGGAAAATTTCTCAATGGGAATGGCTTTCTCTGCCAGCAGGCGCATCTGTGCCTCCAGCTTCTGCAAAAATGCTTCGTCCACGCCCTTCGTATTTCCAATCGTGCAATATAAGCCCCTGCTTAAGGAAAAATGTACGAACAGCCGATCCACCGTCTCCTTATCGGAAATGTCATAGAGCGCCTTGATCATGAGCAGCATGGCACTTCTCCGGTACGTGTTGATCCCGGCCTCCGTGTCCGCGGTCAGAAATTCGATGGTGCCGTCCTCTTTCAGCTCCTTGTTCAGTTCCCGCAGGCGGCCGTTCAGAGACACAAGCAAAATGTCCTGTGCAAATCCCTGCTGATAGTCTGCCGCGATGGTTTTCAGCTTTGTTCCTCTGGGGTATTCCCTGGTTTCCCCGTTAATCGTTACTTTCTGCATTTCCATACAGAAGCACCTCCTTCTACATCCTGTTTTTCCCCGTTTTTCTATCTACCCGCTTTGCAAAAGGATACGCTTTCTCTGCCGCCTATCCATTCTACGTCAAAAACTCCTGATTTTTCACTTAAATAACCATGTACGGATGCTGCACAGGCATAGCCTCCACCTGCACCTCGCCTTCCAGCAGCCATTCGGCCTGCTGGCGCATATCCGCGATAAAAATATGCTCGATGCCATAATGTCCTGCGTCGATGACCGCCATCCCCTGGGCTGCCATATCGGTGCCGAAATGATAATCCACATCTCCGGTCACATACACATCCGCTCCGGCGGCAAGTGCTTCCCTGCCAAAGCTTTTGCCGGAACCAGGACAGGTGGCCGCCCGGTAAACCATCTGGGAGGCATCCCCATAGACGATCACCCCCGGCAGCCCAAATCGCTGTTTTAAAAATGCTGCATAGTCACCAAGAGACATGGGTGTTTCCAGATCACCGACAGCACCAAAGCCTGCCGGTTTTCCCTCATAAATAAACGGCTTTTCCTGCGCCAGAAATGTCACCGTCGAAAGGTCAAGCCCCATCCGTGCAGCCGCCTGCTCTCCCATCCGGCACACATCATAGTTGGTGTGCATCGCATAATAGGAAAGATCCATGCGGATCATCCGGCGGATCCGCCAGCCGATGAAATCATCCTCCCGCACATTTTTCACAGGCGAAAAAATCAGGGGATGATGCGTGAGCAGCATATCCGCCCCCACTGCTTCCGCCTGATCCAGTACCTGATCTGACGCATCCAGCGCCACCAGTATCTTATCCACTTTTTTCTTCGGATCTCCCACCAGGAGACCCACGTTATCCCAGTCCGAAGCGCAGGCCGGAGGGATCAGCCCTTCCAGTCTGCGCATGACCTCTTTACATTCCATCATATGCCAACGCCTCCCCGATCAGTGCCAGATATGCATCAATCTCCTGCACGCGGCCCCGGCCGTCCTCTGCCATTTTGTCAGAAACCGTCCGGCGCACCTGCGCATACTGGGCCTTTTCTTTCAGAAGGAACTCCCGCAGTACCGGATCATGGCGCTGCAGAAGAAGTTTTCCAAACGCGTATTCCACCTGACTCCAGGACTCTGCCGTTCCGACATTGATCCCGGCATTTCCAGAACTCCCCGCATCGCAGGAACCCGTTTTCTGTTCGGCTCCCGGCCCGATGAGCCGCATCATGGGATAGTATTTCCCGTCTTCCTCCACGAAATCCTCATCCTCGATGGTAAAGCCCGCTTCCCGTACAAATCTTCGCACCTCGCCCACCTTGGACTGGGGCTGCAAGATCCACTCCGGCACCTGCTGCCAGTGGCAGTGTCCGGCCTCCAGAATGCGAATCATGAGAAGGCCGCCCATGCCGGCCATGAGCACCGTATCCGCTTCTCCCGGCTCCAGTGCGACAAGGCCGTCACTCTTTCTTGTCTGTATGTATTGCTCCAGCCCCTGTTCCCGGATATGCTCTCTCGCTCTGGCAAGAGGGCCATCCTTCACATCCATGGCCAGCGCGCCGGGGATCCGTCCCTCCTGCACCAGCCGGATCGGCACATAAGCATGGTCGGTTCCGATATCTGCCAGGCGGCTGCCGCTGCTCACCATCGCAGCCACTGCCGTCAGCCGTTTTGACAACTGCTGCATGGTTTTCTCCTTAATCCAGATAATCCCGCAGCTTCCGGCTTCTGCTGGGATGACGGAGCTTGCGCAGTGCCTTGGCCTCGATCTGACGGATCCGCTCACGGGTGACGTTGAACTCCTTGCCCACCTCTTCCAGGGTGCGGGCTCTGCCGTCCTCCAGGCCGAACCGAAGACAGAGCACCTTCTGCTCTCTCTCTGTCAGCGTGGAAAGCACCTCTACCAGTTGCTCCTTTAACAGGGTAAAGGCTGCCGCATCCGCAGGCACCGGTACATTGTCATCCTGGATAAAGTCGCCCAGATGGCTGTCCTCCTCCTCACCGATGGGGGTCTCCAGGGAAACCGGCTCCTGGGAGATCTTCAGGATCTCGCGGACACGCTCCACCGGCATCTTCATCTCCTCGGCGATCTCCTCCGGGGTAGGTTCACGTCCCAGCTCCTGCAATAACTGTCTGGACACACGGATCAGCTTGTTGATGGTCTCTACCATGTGTACCGGGATACGGATCGTTCTCGCCTGATCCGCGATGGCTCTCGTGATGGCCTGACGGATCCACCAGGTCGCATAGGTGGAAAACTTGTAACCCTTGCGGTAATCAAACTTCTCCACGGCCTTGATCAACCCTAAGTTCCCCTCCTGGATCAGGTCAAGGAACAGCATGCCGCGGCCCACATACCGCTTGGCAATGCTGACAACAAGACGGAGGTTCGCCTCTGCCAGACGGTTCTTGGCGTCCTCGTCGCCCAGCTCCATCCGTTTTGCCAGCTCGATCTCTTCCTCCGCACTTAAGAGCGGCACCTTGCCGATCTCCTTTAAGTACATGCGGACAGGATCCTCGATGCTGACGCCGTCGGGCACAGACAGGTCAATCTGCTCCATATCCACATCGTCATCATCATCCAGGATAATGTCATCATCATTGTCCGTGATCCGAAGCACATCCACATTGTTGGCTTCCAGAAAATCCAGAATGCGTTCAAACTTGTCCGCATCCAGTTCCATATCTGCGAAAAAGTCGCTGATCTCCTGATATTCGAGTACGTTCTTTTTCTTCTTGGCCATCGCCAGAAGCTCTTTCAGCCGTTCTCCGAATTTTGCCACATTTTCTTCCATGTAAGTTCCATCCTTCCTTACGCTCTTTATAGTTTGTCCTTAATCGATCGAAATATGCAGTTTTTCCAGTTTCTGTAAATTACTGCGTTCCAGAATCAGTTTCTGGAATCCTTCCATATCGGTGACATCTAATTGTCTCGCCCGTTCATCCAGGCTGTATTTCTTCACCTTGCGAAGGGTCTCCGACACCGCCTTCTCCTGTTCTTCCTTTGTCTCCAGCCTTTTAAGTCTGGCATTGAACAGGGACGCCGCCTTATTCTGATCCTCCGAATCTTCAAAGCTGCTGATGATCCGGGCCGGATTCAGTTCTCCCTTTTCCAGCTGTGCAAACAGCATCTGCGCAATGGTGCTGTACGGATCCCCGGTGAAATCCTCCGGGCTTAAGTAATCTTTTAACTGCCCGTACAGGGCCGGTACTTCAATGAGCCAGGTGAGAAGCAGCTTCTGGGAAACATCCGCTCCCGTCTCCTTCTCCCGCTTTCCAGCCGGCTTCCGGTCGGCGCCGGACGGGCTGTCTTCTCTTCGAAGCCCCGGTGCCGTCACGCCCCGGTTGCCCAGGTCGTTCACCCGTTTTTTCAGACCCTCATAGCTGATATGGTACTGGTCAGCCACGGCCTCGATATAATTCTCCCGCTCCATCTCCTCCGAAAACTGGAGAAGCCTTGCGGCGATCTCATTCTGAAAATTGGTCTTGCCTTCCGGATCCTTCAGGTCATAATCCCGTTCCAGGATTGCCAGCTCATATAGGAAGCTGTTCTGGGCCTCCTCCATGCGCTTCTCAAATTCCTCCGCACCCAGATTCTTGATAAACTCATCCGGGTCTTTGTAAGGGCGCATATTGATGACCTTGGCGGAAATCCCGGCATCCTTCAGGATCGGAATGGCCCGCATGGCCGCTTTCACACCGGCGCCGTCGCTGTCGTAGGTGAGCAGCACCTTGTCGGTGTAACGCTTCATGAGCATGGCCTGCTGGGTCGTCAGCGCCGTTCCCAGAGAAGCCACCGCCTGGTTGAACCCTGCCTGATGCAGGGCGATCACATCCATGTAGCCCTCACAGATGATGAGCTGCGGTTTCCGCGATGTCCTGGCAAAATTCATGCCGTACAGGTTCCGGCTCTTGTCAAAGGCCTTCGTCTCCGGCGAATTCAGGTACTTGGGCTTGGCATCCCCCATGACCCGGCCGCCGAAACCGATGACCCGGCTGCCCGCATCCATGATGGGGAACATGACCCGGTTCCAGAACTTATCATACACGCCGTTCTTCTCATCCATGGTGATGAGCCCCGACTGCCGGAGCAGTTCATCCGTAAATCCCTGTTTTTTCAGATACTGGTACAGGTCATCCCTGTATTTCGTCGAATATCCCAGGCCGAAATGCCGGATCGTCTCCTCCGAAAGCTTCCGGTCTGTCAGATATTTCCAGGCGCTGTGCCCGCCCTCGGTGCGCAGCTGATAATAATAATATTTGGCGGCCAGCTTGTTGGCCTCCAGAATCTGACTTTTCAGATCCGCGTCCCGCTTCTCACTCTCCGAGTATTCCTGGTCGGGCAGCTCGATCCCCGCCCGTTCCGCCAGTTCCTTCAACGCCTCCTGAAAAGAATAATTCTCATACTCCATCAGGAAGGTAAAGACATTTCCTCCGGCGCCGCAGCCAAAGCAGTAATACATCTGCTTGCCTCTGGACACCGAGAAGGAAGGGGACTTTTCATTGTGAAACGGACAGAGCCCGAAATAATTGCTTCCCTTGCGCGTCAGCTTCACATAACCCGAAACCACATCCACAATATCATTCCTGGATCTTACTTCCTCGATCAGATCCTCCGAATAACGCATGGAATCCCTCCTGCTCTATACACTCCAGGCCTTCGGTACATAGAATTCCTGGAATTTGGCAATGGCGTACTGATCCGTCATCCCCGCGATATAATCGCAGATCGTCCGGTCCATCGCCTGCTCTCTTTCCTTCATCATATCGAGATATTCCGCCGGCAACTCATCGGGATGCTTCATATAATACTCAAACAGACCCGTGAGAAGGTTCGCCGCCTTGGCTTCCTCCGATTTCGCCACCGGATTGGTATACACATGCTCGAACATAAAACTGCGCAAATCCCGCATGGCGCCCTCCACATGGGCGGACATGCAGATATCATCCTTCCCCTCACTGTTCCAGATCATATCGTGGATCAGCGTGTTCAGGCGTTCCTTGGTGGAATTGCCCAGAATCTCCCGGTACTCGGCAGGAATGTCCTCCTCCCGCAGGATCCCGGCCCGGATCGCATCGTCGATATCGTGGTTGATATAGGCGATCTTATCGGAAAAACGGACGATCTTGCCCTCCAGCGTATGGGGATGGCCCGCCGTTCCATGGTTGCGGATGCCGTCTCTCGTCTCCCAGGTCAGGTTCAGCCCCTGGCCCTTCTTCTCCAGCACCTCCACCACGCGGACACTCTGCTCATAGTGGGCGAAGCCGCCCTCGCACAGCTCGTTGAGCACCCGCTCTCCCGCGTGTCCAAAAGGCGTATGCCCCAGGTCATGGCCCAGCGCAATGGCTTCCACCAGAGATTCGTTCATCCGGAGCGCCCGGGCGATCGTCCGGGCATTCTGGGAAACCTCCAGCGTATGGGTCAGCCGCGTGCGGTAGTGATCTCCCATGGGCGTCAGAAACACCTGGGTCTTATGCTTCATCCGGCGAAATGCCTTGGAATGCAGGATCCGGTCCCGGTCCCGCTGGTACACCGGGCGAATGTCGCACGGCTCCTCCTCCCGGTCCCTTCCTCTGGATCTCTCACTCAGAGATGCATACGGACTTAAGTACTTCCGCTCCCACAGTTCCTGTTTCTCCCTGATCGTCATATCCGTCACCCTTTCTTCGGGCTGCTTTATCAATATCTCTCACATTATATTTTCTACACAAACCTGCAAAATCCTTTTTTTATTTCAAAAAAATTTGCAGAAAATTCATTGCCGGTCAATGTTCGTTTACCGGCAGATATCAAAAATAAACTCCGCGATCTTGTCCATGGCGTCATAGGCCGTCTTGAAGGGCGACATCTGGAACACATGCCACATGCCCCTGTACACGTCGATTTTGCAGGAAACATTGGACTTGACAAGCTTTTTTGCCAGATTCACGGAATCGCTGAGCAGCATTTCGTTGCCCCCGGCCTGGATATATACCGGCGGAAAGCCTGCAAAATCGCCGAACAGCGGGGACAGCCGGTCATCCGCATAAGGCAGCCCGCAATTTCCCACATAGGCGCTTCTGGCCCGTTCCAGATAGTCCGGCGTCAGCACCGGATCCACGTTCTGCTTCACCTCATGGCTCTTGCCGGTGAAGGTCATATCCGTCCAGGGAGAAAACAGCACGAATCCCCTGGGCAGAAGGCGGCCCTGCTTTTTCAGCGTCAGCCCCAGCTCCAGTGCCAGATTGCCGCCTGCAGAATCCCCCGCAACAATGATATCCCGGCTGCCATAGCCCAGATACATAAGGTGGTCCCACACAGCCAGCGCATCGTCCACTGCTGCCGGGTACGGGTGTTCCGGCGCCAGACGGTACTCAAAACAGAGGACGTCCATGGATGTGCTCTCCGCCAGCCGGTTGGTGATCATCCTGGCGTAATGCATACTGCCGGTGAAATAACCTCCGCCATGGCAGTACAGGATCACATATTTCTTCATATGTCTGCGGTTCACACAACTCCACTGGGCCGGAATACCATTGATCTCAAATTCTGTATAGGTAATATCCCGGGAATGCCCCAGCTTTCGGGCCATCTGCTCCTGAGAAATCCGGTTTTTCCCAATATCCTCACTGCCCACCACGCTGTGCACGGCACGGATCAGTTTCATCAGCTGCGCATTGCGTTTTTCTCTCTCCATTTTACGCCTCCTTTTGCCTGTTATGTACAGATTCTACCAAAACCCCTGCCCTTTCGCAAGCTTCTTCTTCCGGATCACTCTAACGGTGTTTCCGCACAGTTCACGCACAGTTGCTTTTCTTATTTTTAGTTGCACCTTTTATCTGATAGGGATATACTAAATGAAGCAAAACAGTCCGACAAAACTGTTTAAAAACGAGAGGCAAATACCCATGAACAAATCCGGAAAAAAACACAAAAAAACATCCTGTAAAATGGTATAAGCTGGATCTGTCAGCCAATGTCTATCCAACGCTGCAGCGAAAAGATTTTTCTTCCGTGTTCCGCTTAAGCGTCACCCTGACGGAACCGGTGGATCCTGTCCTGCTGGAACAGGCTTTCCGGCTTACCATCCCCCGTTTTCCCACCTTTGCCTCAGCCATCCGCACAGGCCTGTTCTGGCGCTATCTGGAGCCCAATCCCCGGCCACTGCCGCCGGTGCGGGAAGATATCTGCAATCCGTGCATGCCCATGCCTTTCAAGAGTAACAATCGGTATCTCATCCGGCTGTATTATTTTGAAAATACCATCTCACTGGAGGCCTTTCACTCTCTGACAGACGGTACCGGCGGCATGTATTTTCTGCGCACACTGACCGCTGTCTATCTGCGTCTTTTGGGACACGATATTCCAAACGGCCACGGCGTACTGGATATCCACCAGGAGCCGGACCCGGAGGAGCTGGAGGATTCCTACATGCGTTACGCCCGCTCCCGCTTCCGTTCCAAACGGAGCCAGGAACAGGCTTACCGCTTCCGGGGAACGAAGGAACCCTTCTACACGCTGAACATCATCAGCGGCACGATTTCCGTAGAAGCTCTGAAGAAAACTGCCGCCCGCTATCAGGCATCCGTGACGGAATATCTCAATGCAGTTCTTCTATACGCCCTTATGGAAGAGCAAAAAGCGCAGCATCCGGTCCGTGAACGCCCACTGAAGCTGGCCATGCCGGTGAACCTGCGGCGGTTTTTCCCGTCCAAAACCATGCGGAACTTCATTTCCATGGTTTATCCGTCCATCGATCCCCGCATGGGCGATTACACCTTTGAGGATATTATCACGCAGGTACATCATTATATGCGGTATTACCTGAACAATAAATTTTTAAATGCAGACATCACCACCAACGCCGCCACCCAGCGGCACCCGGTGATCCGTACTGTCCCGCTGTTCATCAAGGATCTGTTCGTCCGGCAGTTTTACATCCGGATTCAGGACAAACAGTCCTCGGCGGGGCTGACCAACTTGGGCGTCATTGATGTGCCGCCGGAAATGGCCCCCTTCGTCGATCATTTCGAAGCGATCATGGGACAGCCTTTTTCTGCCCGCACAAACTGCGCTATTGCAAGCTTTCAGGATGCGCTGGTCATCAATTTCGCCAGCAGCATTGTCGAAACCGATATCGAACGCCTGTTTTTCTGCAAGCTCGTGGAAGATCAGGTACCCGTCACCATCCGGTCCAACCGGTCTATGGAGGTATAAACCATGTCCTACTGTGTCAACTGCGGCGTGAAACTGGATCCGTCGTTAAAACGATGCCCTTTATGCAACACGCCGGTAATCAACCCGAACCTGATGAACCCCCAGGAGCCGGTTCCGCCCTACCCTTATCCACGCAAAAAAGGCCAGGTAGATCCGGTGAAGCGCACAGATCTGGCGATCCTGATCTCTGTCGTTCTGGCAGGGACCGCCATCGCCTGCGGCCTCTTAAATCTCCTAGTCTTTCGTTCCAATCACTGGTCCTTCTATGTCATCGGCGCCTGCATCCTGCTGTGGATCTTCTGCACGCCCATGCTCATTTACAGCCGCCTGTCCGTCTACCTGACCATCCTCTTTGACGGAGCCGCGGTGGCGCTGTACGCCGGTATCGTGGCCTATGAATTCCCGGGTTCCCCCTGGTTTACCCAGGTGGCCCTGCCCATCATCGGCGCCCTCACCGTGCTGGTTCTGCTGTTCGCCCTCATTTACCGGAAAGTCAGCCGTTCCATCCTGTCCATGGCCGTGGTCATCGTGCTGGAGATCGCCGCTTTCACCGTGCTGGTAGAACTTCTGACAAGACATTTCGCCCACGCGCCCCTGGAGCTTTCCTGGTCCGCCGTGGTACTCACCTGCTGCGCTGTCATCGCCGCTGCTCTGGGCACCATCCTCACCCGTGCCCGTCTCCGAGAAGAAGTGCGCAGACGGATGCATATTTAGAAAAGAATATGTAGCTTATTTTTTCTTTAAAAAACGGGTGCCAATGGGATCGCCGTCCACAATGCCGTACAGGTTCTCCGGCGTATCCCCGTTGGTGATCACCATGTCGATACCGTTCTCACACACCAGCTTCGCTGCCTTTAACTTCGTGCGCATGCCGCCGGTTCCCTGGGAGGAGCCTGCGCCTCCGGCGCTTTCCATCATTTCTTCCGTCAGATTTTCCACCTCATGGATCAGCTTCGCATCCGGATTCTTCCGGGGATCCTCGGTATACAGCCCATCGATATCACTCATCAGCACCAGCAGATCCGCGCCGATGCACACAGAAACGATGGCTGCCAGTGTATCATTGTCGCCCAGGGCATTGATCTCGTCAATCTCCGCCGTTGCCACCGAGTCATTCTCATTGATGATGGGAATGACACCCAGCTCCAGCAGACGACTGATGGTGCTGCGGATATTTTCCCGGTGGATCTCATTGTCCACATCATTGCCCGTCAGCAGAATCTGCGCCACTGTATGATTGTATTCCCCAAACAGCTTGTCGTACACGTACATCAGCTCGCACTGGCCCACAGCCGCCGCTGCCTGCTTCGTCGCCATATCTGTCGGCTTCCGGTCCAGATGCAACTTGCCCACACCCATACCGATGGCACCCGATGACACAAGGATCACCTGATGTCCCGCATTCTGAATGTCCGACAGTGTCACACACAGCTTCTGTACCTTTCTGATATTTAAAAGTCCTGTTTTATGTGTCAGAGAAGATGTCCCGACCTTGACTACCAAACGCATTGTCTGTTCCTCCTGCTGTAAAAATCCATTTTTCCCCGTAGGGTTTTCGACGTTATTTTACATCAGAAACAAAGGGGATGCAACAGAAAAGACAGCTTCGAGTATCAGATACAATAGAATTTCAGAATGAAAAATAAAAAATACTCTGCAGACACAACATCTGCAGAGTATCCTATGCAGTTGGCGGGACTTGAACCCGCACGAGCGCAATGCTCACTAGATCCTTAGTCTAGCGCGTATGCCAATTCCGCCACAACTGCGTTTCATGCGCTTGGGAAGCTTTTCTGTAACTCCCTGACGCGAATATTATAATACCACGGTGTCCGTGGAATGTCAACACTTTTTGAAAAATAATTTCACAAATTTTTTGAACTATTTTTACAATACCAAAAATACAGACTGACCACCGCCCCATCCTGTCTTTTGCTTTATGCAGAATGCCTGCGGAAACTGCCGGTGCCAAATTCTGCGAAATCGAAAGAAAGAACAGAATAGAAAAATCGGAGATCCTTTCGAACCTCCGATCTTCTTCGATATGCAGTTGGCGGGACTTGAACCCGCACCCACCTACATGGACATGAACCTGAATCATGCGCGTATGCCAATTCCGCCACAACTGCTCATTCGGTGTGTTGCCTGCATCGGTATTACCTGATGCGAGTATTATAATAACACTCTCCAATATAATTGTCAACACTTTTTTCATTTTTTTATACAATATATTTTTTCCGGTCAATTTCCTTTTTCCGTCTGCCGGTAACAGGACCGTATTCTCCAAAAAGAAAACGAGATGAAAAAATCGGAGATTCTCTCTCGAATCTCCGATCTTCATCGTATGCAGTTGGCGGGACTTGAACCCGCACCCACCTACATGGACATGAACCTGAATCATGCGCGTATGCCAATTCCGCCACAACTGCTCAACGATAATTATTATAAGGGATGTTTATCTAAATGTCAATCCCTTTTTCGCAATTTCTTACATTTTTTTGCACACGTTTTTGTGCACACTTTATTATGGTTCTCACCCGCATTCACAAAGCTGCACCTTTGTCCCATTCTGCCGCTTATGCCTGGAGCTGATATTTCCAGCGGATCAGTTCTGCCAGGTATTTCACCGTGCCGTCCACGCCTAGGTAACTGCTGTCGATCATCAGGTCTTTGCCGTCCTTGGAATCCCACTCTCCGTCTGAGAAATAGGAATAGTAGTTTTTCCGGCTCTTGTCCATCCGACGGATCAGACGGCGCGCCTCCTGCTCATTCAGGTCATGGCGCTTCATGATCGTATCCACCCGGCGCTCCAGCGGCGCATAGATAAAGATCTTCGTGCAGTTATCGTATCCGGCCAGCACCTTGTCCGCCTGACGTCCCACAATGACACAGGATTCCCGGCCCGCGATCTCCCGGATGATCTCAGACTGCACCCGGAACAGACGGTCATTGGTGGTGCCCATGGTGGAATTCATGGATGCATACGGATCCAGAAACCGGTTCAGCAGCTTCTCATCGGCGCTCTCCAGCAGTTCCATCTTCATGCCGCTCTTCTTGGCAGCCATCAGGATCAGATTCCGGTCATAGAAGGATACCCCCAGCTCCTTCGACAGCTTCTCTCCGATCTCACGGCCACAGCTTCCAAAACTTCTTCCAATCGTGATGATATAGTGTCTTGCCATATACAGTCCCCCTTTGTGTATGTCATGGAAAAATCATCTGCTGCTTTTGTCGGTTATTCCATCTCCGCCAGCGCTCTGTTCACAGCTTCCTCCGCCGTCCTGGGCTTGGGCTGGTTCTTTGTCACCGTCAGGGAAAGGCTCACCTCCAGCGGATTTAACACCACGCCTTTGGCCTCCTTGGCCATCACATCCGGCAATTTCCCAGCCGGTACCGGCACTGCCTTAAACTTCTGCTCCCGGTTGAATTTCTGAAATTCAATGATATCGGTAAACAGTGGCTGGTTCAGGGAGCCATCCGGCATCTTCACCAGCGGAATCCCTGGTGTATCCTTCTGTACGGCTGCGATAAAGGTACCCCGCAGGAAATCTGCCTGCAATTCCTCCTGCAGTTCTGCCAGCTTCTGCGCATCCCGGCTCTCCTTGGGTCTTCGAAGCTCCTGGGCAAAGGTCAGGGCCGTCAGATGCAGGGCCGAATTCTCGATCCAGGTGTTCTTCTCATCCTTCTTGATGTTCCGCTTCACCACCGCATCCAGCTGTACCTGTTCCCTGCGCGCCCCGTCCACCAGCACAAGGGCGTTGATGCCTAACGTGTAAAGACTTCCCAGGAAGCCCAGCAGCTGCTTCTGATCCAGTTTTACCGGGCCTGTGGGCTCATTGTGTGCCTTGCGCTGTTCCATCTCGGCCTTCGCATCCGCCTCATTAAAAAAAAGGAAAATCTCGTCATCAAATGTCTCTGCGTCGCACATCACATACGGTGCCTTGGAGCAGAGAGAAAGCAATGTATACAATTCCTGCGCACCTGTCAGCTTCTGTACCAAAGGCTGCTGATCTGCCGCAGTCGGTGTCTGATTCGTCATGTCATTTCTCCTTTGCTGTATCTGTTTCTATGTCTTTATTATACAGAAAATTTTGCATGGCCGCAACTGTCTGTCTTGAAATTTCACCAGTTCACCCGCGCCATTCGCAGACAAAAAAGCCCTGCAGACTCTGTCATCTGCAGGACTTCTTCAGCTCCCCGAGTTGGGCTCGAACCAACAACCCTTCGGTTAACAGCCGAATGCTCTACCATTGAGCTATCGAGGAATTTTTATAAACTTATTATAGTACAGACTTTCATTCTGTCAAGAGGTTTTTTCCATCTTTTCTGAAATGATTTTATCCGGTTTTTCCAGGACGAGGGCCAGCACCGCTCCCAGCACCGCCGCCGTCATTTTCCCGACAAGCATGGCGACAATGAAATCCGGCTCTTCCGCTGCCGCATAGGACAGATGGCCGCCCACCGCACAGGTGCTTCCCACGAAAAAGGCTGTACACACCACTTTTCCCCGGGGATTCATGTCTTTCATCATGTAAAACGCCGGGAACAGGCTGATAAAGGAAAACAGCATGCCGCTGACTGCCGTGCCGTTGATGCCCACCTTCTGGCCCAGCCTTTCCAGATGGCTGCCCGCCCCACGCATGACCAGCTCCATGATGACGAAGCTGCCCGCCATGACCACGCACATACCGCTGACCACCTCCATCACCGGCATCAGATCTTTCATGCCGCCCAGCACTTTCCAGCCGCTGATATAGGAAAATCCGCCCAGTACCAGCCCTGCCAGGGAAGCCAGCTGAATGAGATGCCCCACGCCGACAAATCCCACGGTCAGCCGTTCCGGGATGAAATACAGCCCCAGGATGAGCACCGCCGCCAGCACCAGCACCGGAATCTCGTTGATGAGTGTCTCCCGCACCGAAATGCCCATGACCTGAGCACCCGCAAAGCAGCCCACCGGCACGGTGATCAGCCCAAGCATGAGCCCTTTGGCAAAATAGGAACGGTCTTTTTTCTCAATGATAGATAACCCCGTGGGAATAGTAAAGGTGATGGTGGCACCCAGCATGGAACAGACGACGATGCCGCAGAATACACCGATCTGGCGGCTTTCCATCAGCTCCATGGCCAGGGCATGGCCACCCATATTGATGCCGATAACGCTGGCCGCCATGGCCGGATCAATGGCTCCGGTTCCTGTCCGGTGCAGGATCGCCTTGATGCCCTCGGAAAATTCCGGCACCAGGCACATGAGGCCCGCCATGCTCAACGTAGCTGCTCCCAGAAAATCAATGCCCTCTTTGAACTTCTTCCCCAGGCCCATCCGGTCTCCCGCCATATAGTCCAGACCGCCGATCACAAAGCCGATGGCCATGATCCACATAATGATGTCATTTACACTGATCCGCATACATTCCCTCTCTGTCTTTCGTATTCTTTCGGGTATAAAAAATGCCCTGGAAGCGAAAAGCTTCTCTGCTCTTCGCCTCTGGGGCATTGTCTGTATCGATTAAGCGATCTTGCTCTTTGCAAGCTCTGCCAGTGTTGCAAAGCCTTCTGCATCGTTCACAGCCATGTCAGCCAGAACCTTACGGTTCAGCTCAACGCCAGCCTGCTTCAGGCCGAACATGAACTTGCTGTAGGAAAGGCCGTTGATTCTTGCAGCAGCGTTGATACGTGCGATCCACAGCTGTCTGAACTGACGCTTTCTCTCTTTTCTTCCAGCGTAGGAAGAGGTCAGTGCTCTCATGACAGACTGTTTTGCTACTCTATACTGTTTGGATCTGGCTCCTCTGTAACCCTTAGCCAGCTTTAATGTTCTGTTATGTCTTTTCTTTGCGTTTAAACCGCCTTTAATTCTTGCCATTTCTCAATATTCCTCCTTAACTACTTTCTCTTACAGATACGGTAAAATCTTCTTCATATTCTTAACATTTGTTGCATCCGTAATCGTAGCTTTTCTGAGGTTTCTCTTTCTCTTGGTGCTCTTCTTTGTAAGAATATGGCTCTTGTAAGCTTTATTTCTCTTTAACTGTCCGGATGCTGTCTTTTTAAATCTCTTTGCAGCAGCTCTGTTTGTCTTAATTTTTGGCATTTTATGATTTCCTCCTTAAATATAAATCTTATAATATTCCTAACGTTTTTCGGTTAAGAACATCGTCATACTTCTGCCTTCCAGCTTCGGGGCTTTCTCAACCACCGCGATGTCGGCAAGCTTCTCTGCAAACACATCCAGGATCTGCTTGCTGCTCTGCATATGCGCCATCTCACGGCCGCGGAAACGCAGGGTCACTTTTACTCTATCCCCTTTTTCAATAAATTTTTTGGCAGCGCTGACCTTGGTATTCAGGTCGTTGGAATCAATGTTCGGTGAAAGCCGCACTTCCTTGATGTCAATAATCTTCTGCTTCTTGCGTGCTTCCTTCTCTTTACGGGCCATCTCATAACGATATTTGCCATAGTCGATAATCTTACACACCGGCGGCTTAGCAGTCGGGGCAATCTTCACCAGATCCAGCTCTGCTTCTCTGGCAAGCTTCATTGCATCCTTCGCTGACATAATGCCAAGCTGTTCGCCATCTTCCCCGATCAGACGTACTTCTCTGTCTCTGATCTGCTCGTTAATCATTAATTCGCTAATAACAGTACACCTCCAAAATAAATATTGAATATAAAAAAAGTGGATAGTCAGACTATCCACAAGAAATCTCATACATACGGCTGCGCCGTACAAAAGCTCTATAAACGCCGGGTCACTGTCTCGTGCCAGGGTGAGAGTGGATACTCTGCTTTGTTTTATGCTCTCGCAACATTAATAAATTACCATACTCTATACACATTGTCAAGGAAAATTTCACAGATATGCATGAAACTCCCGATCATGCGCCAGATGCAGCTGCACAGCAGTAAAAAACGCAGGATACAAAGTTATCATACCGGTTCTTTCAGGTATTTTACTGCTGCTTCTCCCGTTTTCACCAGATACTCCATGGCCTGTACCGGATATTTTCCCGCAGCCGTCTCGCCCGTGAGCATCACCGCATCCGCCCCGTCCAGCACGGCATTGAAAATATCGCACACCTCTGCCCGGGTGGGCACCGGCCGACGCTCCATGGAATCCAGCATCTGGGTCACGATGACGAATGGCTTTCCTGCCGCCCGCAAAAATGCTGCCGTCCGCTTCTGCACCGCAGGAAGCTCCCACAGCGGCACATCATTGCCCAGATCGCCCCTGGCAATGACAAACACATCCGCATAGTCCAGAAGCTCCGGCAGAGAAGCGATGCCCTGTCGGTTCTCCAGCTTGGCATAGATGCGCACATGCTCTGCCCCGGCATCCGTCAACGCCTGCCGCAGAGCCACCAGATCCTGCACATCCCGCACGAAGGGCAGCATCACACCGGATACCCCGCAGGCTGCAGCCAGCGACAGATTTTCCAAATCGGATTCTGTCAGTGTGGGGGGACGAAGGGTGCTGTCCGGCACGGCAATGCTCTTTTCTGACAGCAGGGGTGCCGCCCCGCTTCACCTCGCAGTTGAGGCAGTCGCCGAAATTTTCCAGCACCTCCAGCAGGATCTTGCCGTCATCCAGCAACAGACTGCTGCCCCGCTGTACATAATCATAGATCGTCTCCGGAATGGAAATGACGCCTTTGCCCAGAAGTACCTCACTGCCATCGGTGAGTTCCACCGGCCCGGGCAGTTTGCCGATGCGAAGCTCCGGCCCCTGCAGATCGATGAGCAGCTTCAATGGCCGTCCCGCCTCTGCCGCCGCCCGATGAAGCAACTCCACCCAGTCCTGATGCTCTGCCAGACTGCCGTGGGACATATTCATGCGGATGCCCGTCATGCCGGCCACGAACATCTGTCGGAGGATATCCTCCCGGTCACAGGCCGGACCGATCGTTCCAAAATATTCCATTGCTCTCCCCCCTCTTTCGGCCGTTTTCCACGATATAACAATCATCAAAATCTTATATCGCACATATCATCGCTGAAAGTTCAAGTATCTTTCCACGATTCAAGGGTCTACACGTATTAGTTGAAAATCAGGAAGTACACCAGCACCAGGATACCGAGGACGATCCGGTACCAGCCGAACACCTTGAAATCATGCTTTTTGATATATCCCATCAGGAACTGAATGGTCAGGATAGATACCACAAAAGCCACAACCATGCCTACCACCAGCACCACCAGTTCCCCGGCGGTAAACGCGAAACCGAATTTCACAATTTTCAGAAGGCTGGCGCCCAGCATCACCGGCACAGCCATGAAAAACGTAAACTCAGCGGCAACGGTTCTGGAAACACCGCACAGCAGACCGCCCACGATGGTGGCACCGGAACGGGAGGTGCCCGGGAATACAGCCGCGATCAGCTGGAAAATACCGATGATGATGGCTGTCGGGTACGTGATCTGGCTGATCTTGCGGATATGCGGTCTTCTGTATTTGTTCGTATTCTCAATGATAATGAAAAGAATACCAAACAGGATCAGCATGATCGCTACCGTAATATAATTGTAGAAAAGCGCTGTCAGCACGTCGTCGAACAGCACACCCACGATGGCTGCCGGGATGCAGGCCACCACGATCTTGAACCACATGCTGAAGGTTTTCTTCTTGATGATCGGGCCGCCTCCGAAACGAAAAGGCCACAGTTTATCCCAGTACAGCACCACCACTGCCAGGATCGCGCCCAGCTGGATCACCACCAGGAACATATCCAGAAAGGCTTCGCTGACGTTCATCTTGATAAACTCATCCAGCAGGATCATATGTCCGGTACTGCTGATGGGGAGCCACTCGGTGATGCCCTCCACGATACCAAACAACACTGCTTTTAAAATATTCCATATATCCATATGTACGTCCCCTTTATTTTATTTTGCGTATGCTATTATAGCATGAAACCCGGGCTGCCGCAACGAAAGTCTTTGTAAACCAGCAACAAAGAAGGCTGGCCTCCCGCATTTTTACAGAAAACCAGCCTTTTCAGTCTCAAAGCTCACCGTCGTTCTGCGTTTTCCCTGACGGATACGCCGCTGCCAGTTTACACCAGCAGTGCATCACGCTCTCGCAGGAAAATCCCGCTGCACGATGGGGAGCATCACCCCGGGGAAGTATTCTCCCCTATCGACATCCGCAGGAGAAGGTGGAACATTCGGTCTCCTTGCAATCACAGGCATGGGCACCGGCAATGCCGATACGGTCAGCCACACAGTTACAGTTGTCATTGTGCACGCACTCGTGTGCCTCACAGTGGACGCTGGTTTTGGCCTCCGGGGTTCCCGCCTCCATGTTTACGAAGGAATCCCCTCTTCTGGGACGGAAGCTTCCGCAGCTCGTCTCATTCATCACCCGGGCATCGGCGCCCTCCACCTGGATGTTTTCCTTACAGCATCGATCGGTCTTGTTGTAAAAACAGCTGGTTACCGCACAACTTAAATCAGGCATATTTGTAATCTCCTTTCCCGCTGCCGCATCTGTCCGGCAGCTTCAGGATTACTATGCCCATTTTTTGTTCTTTCACTCCCATGCAGGAACAAAAAATCTTTGATTTTCATATTTTTCTCTACGTCACTACGATATCCTGCACGCCCAGATCTCTCGCCATTTTTTCCAGCTTCTGCATATAGGCGTCGTCCGGGGAGGCATGTTCCTTTAATTCTCCTCTGACACCGAAGGTACGGAATTTGATCAGCTTATAGCGTACCCCCGAAAAACGGGCGATCCGGCGGCTGACCTCCTCCACCGTCTGCTCGTTGGGCAGAAAATCCGGTACGATGACCGTGCGCACCTCGTACAGTTTGCCGATGCTTCCCAGGTATTCCAGATTGGCGCGCACAAGCCGGTTGCTGCTGCCCGTGAGCCGGATGTGGGTCTCTTCGTCCCAGGCTTTCACGTCCAGCATGGCCTTGTCCATGACCGCCGTCAGCGCCTCCATCTGCCGGAAATCTTTCTGACCGTTGGTGTCCGCAAAGGCCGTTTTGCCCAGTGCTTTTACCTTTTCGAAAAGCTCCGTAATAAATGCCTCCTGCAGGGTGCACTCGCCGCCGGACACCGTGATCCCCCGGATAAAGGGCAGGGCAGTTTTCAGCTCTGCCAGCACCTCGTCTGTTGTCATCTGGCGGATGCGGGGAGAGCTGCTGTGGGGACAGACATGGATACAGGCATCACAGCCGCAGCACTTTGCCGGATCCCAGGCAATCTTCCCCTCTCTGTTTTCCAGCGCCCCCGCCGGACAGACCGATACGCAGGCCCCACAGTGCGCACACAGGCCAATGGTCTCCGGGTTGTGGCAGTAGGCACAGTGAAAATCACATCCCTGAAAAAAAACGGCGGACCGGCTGCCCGGTCCGTCCACAACACTGAAAGGGATGATCTTATTGACCGGCGCCGTCAGCGCTCCCCTCTCCTGTTGTCTATGCATACTCAAAACCTCTCACTTTACGCTGCATGATCTTCAACCCCTCCTTGGCACCGCTGCCAAAGTTGGTGGTGTTGTCCAGAACAGCTTTTCCCTTGTTGTACTCCTCGATCTCGGACAGCTTCACCAGATACCCGGTGACGCGGATCACATCCGTATCCTTGGAATAGAAGGAAAAATACCGCATGTTCATGGCAAAGGCACCCTTGATCACATCCAGCACCGCCTGGGGATTTTTCTTGGCTGTGGCATCAAAAGGGAACAGATCCCCCACACCCGTCTCAAAATTCTTCTGCATTCTTGCCGTCACTGCCAGATGCTGATAAAACTCCGGCTCCTCACCCACAGGCACCCGCACGTTGGGTGTAGTACCGACATCTGTAGAAATACCCACCTGACCATGCATGAAAATCTTGCCGTATTTCGGCTGGTAAGAAGCCACAGTCTCATGGATCACATCCAGGATCTGCTCCCCGAAGGTATTGGCCTCCTCACCGGTGCCATACCGATCCTCCTGTTTCTCTGCATGCAGCACACCGTTCACCAGCTCTGCCAGCCCCACGATGCCAAACATACCCACAAATTTATCCCGGGAGATCAGTCCTTCCTCTGCCAGGAAGGAATTTTCAAAGAAATGACAGTCATCCACAATGAACCGGATCCGCTTATCAATGATCTCACACTCGCACAGCACCGCCTCTTTCAAAAGGCCTCCCATCAGTTCTTCCCGGCTGTGGGTAATCTCCTCCAGATACCGCAGATTCATTCTGCCCAGCGTATAGCCGCCGCCACCCACCGGCAACACATTATAGCAACTGGCAATACAGTAATTGCTTCCCCAGTCCTTCCGGTACATGGCATCATTGACAAAGCTGGGTTTTGCCGTGATCAGGCCGGTTTTGATGGCCTCCAGTGCAAAATCATCCGGTGTCTCTTCATTATAAACCAAGGACATATTCGGTACCGGCCGCTGCATCTCTGCAGACAGTTCCAGAATGATCCTTCCCACCCTCGTATCCTTCGGCCCGATATCACAGTGGCAGAAGGAGTCCGGGATTGTGCGGTCCAGATGCATGAGCAGCATCTTCACCGCACGTTTCGTTTCCTCATAGGTCGTATAAAAGGGCTCCAGCAGGCGATCCAAATGACCGATATACACCGGCTGCATGGTCACGCCGGGGATATGGTGGTAAATGATCATCAGATCGGATACCGCCTCCCAGATGTCCTTCGGCGGTTCCAGCTCCAGAAATTTGCTTCCCTGAGCAAAAAACTTCTCAAAATCCATGGTCACATAGCGGGGACGATAAGGGGATGCCCCTTCTCCCATCGCCGTTACCACCTGTTTTTCCTGAAAATATTTTGTACGATCACTCAGGACAATGTGATCCTCCAGATTCTCTGCATATTTTGCCAGGGCGATGCAGCGCTGCTGATAATCCATTGTCGGATCTTTGATTATATCCATCAATTCAGACATTTTTCTCTCTCCTTTTCTATCCATAATCGTAGCAGTCCTGTCAGGTTTTGTCAACGAAAAAATCCCCGGGCACATCACCTTTGACATGTCCGGAGGATTTCCAAAAAGGGGAGGATAAGTATTACTTTTTTCTTTTGTCCCTGCAGTCGGAAAGGGGGATTCCAGACTGCCAAAAGCATACGCTGTTTTTCTTACCCGGCAGGCTTTTTTCATCGGCCTGTCCGATAAGATATTATCAGTATGTCCCCTTTTGCCCGGCTTATACACCGCCGTGAAAAAATATTTTGCCTATTCGGACAAAATGGTATATACTATATCTGTCCTGCGGATGGAACCGCAGAAAGTTTCAAGAACAAAGGATGGTAGAAAGCATGGCATTATTAAAGGAATGGAGAGACGTTGCCTACAACGAGAAAGCAAATAAAGGGGATCTGCAGAGATTCTGGGCAAATTATTTTGAGACTGAGAAGAACATTTATATCCGTCTTCTGTCCAATCCCGAGGAAGAATACAAGGGCACAGTAAAGGAGCTGGCTGAACGCCTGGGTCTGGATGTATTTACCATGACCGGCTTCCTGGACGGCATCAACGACAGCCTGGTAACTCCGAACCCCATCGAGGAGATGGAGGAGGACACCGAGGTCAACCTGATCTACGACAAAGAGAAATTATACAAGAACATGGTGGATGCCAAGGCAGACTGGCTGTATCAGCTTCCTCAGTGGGATGAGATCTTCACAAAGGAGCGTCAGAAAGAGCTCTACCTGGAGCAGAAGAAGTCCGGCACCATCGTCAAGGGCGCCAAGATTGGCCGTAACGATCCCTGTCCCTGCGGCAGCGGAAAGAAGTACAAGAAGTGCTGCGGAAGATAATCCTTATTTTATCGTTATTCAAAAGGGATATGTCTGTTTTTCAGGCATATCCCTCTTCTTTTCTGTTTTTATTGTCTGCAATCGTTCCCATAGCCTTTCCAGGCATCAAAATCATACCGATCTGCCTCGTTCACCTTCTCTGTCCGCAAGATGCCATCCTGGGTACTGAGGAGGAGGTGGCTGTTTTCCAGATAGGCGCTCATCTGGTCGGCCCATTGCCGGAAAAGGTCTTCCCTGTAGCGGGTAACGCCCGCGTTCCAGTCCAGTGTACTGCCCGCGATCTGGCGTACTGCCCCGTCTGCAGCCAGCCGGTAGACCTGATAACCGTAGGAGCCGTACTCCTCCCGGTTCTCCACGTGGAGGGTCATGAGATAGGAGACTCCGTCCTGTTCGCCCAGATAGATATTGTTCCAGCCTGCCCGGCTTTCATGGGCCCATTCGGCGTGCAGGAGACTCCCTTCGGCATCCCGGATCAGGACGTAGCCGCTCTGGCCGTCATCCACATTGCCGGTATAGACCTGGATCTGTTCCGTGCCCGGCGCATCACTGACATCGGCCGTTTCTGTGTTGTCCAGGGAATAATAGGTCTCCAACAGTTCTTCCCCATCCATTCTCACCGCCTCCTGCTGCCATGTAAATTCATCCCAATCCGACGGCGCGGCATAGGCGATCCCGTAGCCATAATAACTGCCGGGCATATACACCTGCCGAATCTGGCCGTCTTTGATCACACAGTACAAAACCACATAATTGTCGATCCCATTTTCCCTGATCATGCGCTCAAACGCATCGTAACTGAACTCCCGGATCTCCACCCGGTTCATGGAACTATTTCCTTTATAGGTACAGTCTTCGGAAAATGGCAGGGCCGGATAATGATCCGCCGCTTCTATGTCCTCTATCAGATACCGGTCAACGGCTTTTTCCGTCCAGTCTATCGAAAGGGCACGCACAGCGTAATTTCCATCCGGCACCTGGCCGTCTTTCAGTGTGACCTCTGCCATTTCCGCATAGCTCCCCGTATCCATGGCAACAGCTTCCGTCGCCGCAACGCCGTCTGACACACCGGAATCTCCCTGCCCGTCCACTGCGCCGGAATTGCCCTGCCCGTCATCCATCGTCCCGGAGGCCGTATCCTCGCCTGCCGCGCTGCTGCCCGGATTCACCAGCATCCAGCCCGCCAGCACCGCGCAAAGGAACGTCAGCAGAACCGTCATCCACTTCCCGGGCTTTTTATACCGGAGCACATGCCTGATCCGGCTGCCCGTATCCTGCTCGCCAAAAGCGATAGGCGTCCTGGCCAGCCGGCTCCGCCCTGCTGCCATGGACAGCAGAGAGGTGGTATACGCCTTTTTCACGCCCGGCCCCAGCTCACGGATCACAGCCTCATCACAGGACATTTCCATATCCTTTTCACTGAGCCCGTAGGCCAGCCACACCAGCGGATTGAACCAGTGGATACAAAGCGCCAGCCAGGCCAGCATCCGCCAGAGAGGATCCCGTCTTTGGACATGAATCTCCTCATGGCGCAGAACAAAGGCTTCCTCCTCTGCCTCCAGTTCCTCTGGCAGAAAAATTTTCGTTCGAAAAACACCATATACAAAGGGCGTTCCCGCGCCCGGGAGCCGGTAGATTCGTCCCCGTTCCCGCCTGCCATTTCGCAGCCGTCTGTGAAGCTTTCCCCAGGACACAGCCGTATAGCACCCCATCCCTGCCATTCCCAGCACCCAGATCACGCTTCCCGCAAACAGCCCCACCTGCACCGGATGCACTGAAGTTTCCGGTGTCGCCTCCGGCAGCTTCACGCGGATCCCGTCTCCGCCGCCAAGCTCGGAAAGCTTCACCTCCGGCTGCGCCTGAAAGCCCAGCTCCTCCGTCACATATTCCATCCGTCCATGTACATTTGTGCCACTCTGGAGCATCCCCAGCAGCGAACCCGGCCCCGGTATGGACACCGGACACAGCAGCCGGAACAGTACCACCGCCCAGAGCAGATAGGAAAAGATTCGCGCCCTCCGGCACAGCAACGCCCGGATCACCAGGACAGCCAGCACCATCACACAGGCCGTGAGGCTCATATTCAGCACACCGATAAACGCCCCTGTCAAAGCACCCTCCCATCCGACCATCCGCTACTCCTCCTCGTATTCGTCAATGAGCTTCCGAAGCTCCGCCACATCCGCGTCGCTGAGCTTCTTTCGCTTGGAAAAGGCCGCCAGAAACTTCGGGAGCGACCCCTCAAACCGTTCCTCCAGGAACTGTTCTCCCTGGGCCGCCAGAAATTCCTCCTTTGTCATGCAGGCTTTCACCACACCTTTTTCATTGACAAAAATCCCCCGCACGATCAGCCGTTTCAGCATCGTGTAGGTGGTGGTTCTTTTCCAGTCAAAAGCCTCCCCGCAGGCCTTCACCAGCTCTGCGGAGGTCAGCGGCTCCTTTTCCCAGATCAGATCCGCCAGCCGTTCTTCCATTTCTCCCAACTGATACTGTTCCACTCCCACTTTCTCCTTCTGTGATAAAGCATGTTCCCTGGTGTATCCATAAAAAATGCGTGTCTAATAGTGTTAGACTTATCTCTTTCTTTAGTCTAACACTATTAGACACGCATTGTCAATATCGAATATTCTTTTTATTGATTGTCTAATTTTCGAATTCCACGTACACCATGAAGCCGCTCTCCAGCGTCTCCACCTGCACCACCGTTCCGGTGCGGCTTAAGATCCGGTCGCGGAACGCATAGCAGCCGGACATGGCCACGGCCGGTTCGATGATATAGGCATACAGACCGGATTTGTGCTCGGAAATATGCACTTCGTCCCCGGGCTTTACCAATCCCTCCCGCTCCATTTTAAACTTTTCTACTCTGCTCATGATTTTCTCTCTTCCTCTCCGGCTTTATCCAGCAGATATCTGCTCAGCTCCAGCATTTTTTCATCCTCGCTGCTGTTGTAAAAGATCACCCGGCCCTTTTCCTTCCGTTCCCGGCGAAGCCCGGCTGCCACCAGCCGCCGTCTCGTCTCCCGGGCCGTTCCGGCGCCGCCGTCATAGATCTTTACCTCCGCGGGCAGTGCTTTGCGGATCTCCTCCTTCACCAGCGGAAAATGGGTGCAGCCCAGCACCACCGCGTCCATGTGCTCTTTGCCAACCCCGGCAAACACCTTTTGCAGATAAGCTTCCATCTGCGGGCCTTCCAGAACGCCTCCCTCAATAAGCTCCACCAGCCCCGGGCAGGGCACCTTGATGATCTTCGCGTCGGATTCGTAGCGATGCATCAGATCCGAAAATTTCTCTTTTTTCAGCGTCATGGGCGTGGCCATCACCAGTACCGTGGAATGGGCCTTGGCCTCCACCGCCGGTTTCAGCGCCGGTTCAATGCCGATCATGGGAATCGAAGGGTATTCCTGCCGCAGCTCCCGGATCGCCACACTGGTGGCGGTATTGCAGGCGACCACAATGGCCTTGGCCCCCTGCTCCAGCAGGAAGGAAACGGTATTTCGTGTCAGCCGCAGCACTTCCTCTGCGGTCTTCGTCCCGTAGGGGGCGTTTTTCGAGTCCCCAAAATAAAGATAATCCTCCTCCGGCATGAGCCGCACCAGCTCCCGCAGGACACTGATGCCACCAAGGCCGGAATCCAGCACCCCGATGGGGTGATTTTGTATATCCATGATTGTTTCATCCCTTTTATTCATGTATAATAACAGATAGCAATTTATCCGAAAGGAGCATTTTCCATGAAATCCATAAAACGAATTCTGGCAGTGATCGCACTCATCCTCATCGCTGCCATGTATGTGGTCACCCTGATCCTGGCATTCTCCAGATCAGAAGCCGCCGGCCGGTGGTTCATCGCCTCCCTGGCGTGCACCTTCCTGTTCCCAGCGCTGCTGTACATCTATCTGTGGATCTATAAAGTCGTGACCAGAGATCACGAAAAAAAGTCCGACGACAAATAAAATTTCATGCTGCAGCCACAGAAATCTTTATTGGGGATCCGGCAGTGCCTCCAGCAGCTTCCACACCTCTTCCGCTGTGGTGAACACCTCTGCCCGCATACCAATGGATCTGGCTCCCTCCACATTGGCCGGGATGTCGTCCACGAACAGGCATTCCTCCGGCCGCAGACCGAATTTCTCCACAAATGTCCGGTAAATGGCCGGATCAGGCTTGATCAGCTCCACCTCACAGGAGAAAATACCGCCATCCATCAGCGGCACGAAGGTGTCCAGAATCTCTTTCGTATCCTTACAGCCCCGCCAGGAATAGTTGGACAGATAATAGACGCCGAAGCCTCTCTTTTTCAAGGTCTGTATCCACCGGGGCGGATAGGGTCGTTCATGAATCGTCTCAAACACATGGCCCCAGACCTTACGGATCTCTGTCTCCACCTCCGGTGCTTTCGCGATAAAACGGGCCAGCACCTCTTCCTCGGGGATCGCGCCCCGATCCAGCTCTCCCCAGTCCTTGTTCCGAAATACCGCTGCTGCCACCCGGGCGCGCACCTCCGGCGAAAATCCGAACGAATCCAGATAGCTTTCCCAGTCATAGTCTACCAGCACACGGCCAATATCAAACACAATATTTTTTACCATCCGTAAAGTCCTCCCCTTTTTCTTCCTTTCCGATTCGCCCGTGCAGATTCTCAGCGCTGCCTATACAGACATATCTTCCCTGTCATCAGCAGTTTTTCCCCATGCATACGAAAAACGGGCTCTCCGGCAGCCGCCGTCCAAGCCCGTTTTTCTGCCAGTTTTCACGCAAGCAATCTTAACGATAAATGATGTCGTGTCTCTCCGGTCCGTTGGAAATCATGCGGATCGGGAAGCCGATCTTCTTTTCAATAAATTCAATATAGTTCCGGCAGTTCTCCGGAAGATCCTCGTACTTCTTGATGCCGCGGATGTCGCACTTCCAGCCAGGCAGCTTCTCGATCACCGGTTTTGCCTTCTCCAGCATTGCGGTAGTCGGGAACTCGGTGGTGATCTTGCCGTCGATGTCGTAAGCGACGCAAACCGGAATCTCGTCCAGATAGCCCAGTACATCCAGTACGGTGAAGGCTACATCTGTGGTTCCCTGCAGGCGGCAGCCATATTTGGAAGCCACACAGTCAAACCAGCCCACTCTTCTCGGACGGCCTGTAGTAGCGCCGTACTCTCCGCCGTCGCCGCCACGGTCACGCAGCTCCTGTGCCTCATCGCCAAAGATCTCGCTGACGAATGCGCCTGCGCCTACAGCACTGGAATATGCCTTGCACACCGTTACCACCTGCTTGATCTCGTAAGGCGGGATGCCTGCGCCGATGGCGCCGTAAGCAGCCAGTGTGGAAGAGGAAGTAACCATCGGGTAAATGCCGTGATCAGGATCCTTCAGGGTTCCCAGCTGACCCTCCAGCAGGATGGTCTTGCCTTCCTGGATGGCCTGATATAAGAAAGCGGATGTATCGCATACATAAGGAGAGATCATTTTCTTATATTCCATCAGTTCTGCGAAAACGTCCTCCGGTTTCAGTGCCGGTTTGTGATACAGATGCTCCAGGATCACGCTCTTCTGCTCGCATACGCTCTTCACGCGCTCCATCAGAGATTCCTCATCGTACAGCTCGCTGATCTGGAAACCGATCTTCGCATATTTATCTGAATAAAATGGTGCAATTCCTGATTTGGTGGAACCAAAGGAGTGCTTGCCCAGGCGCTCTTCCTCACACTGGTCAAACAGAATGTGATAGGACATCACCATCTGTGCCCGGTCAGAAACGAGGATCTTCGGCATGGGAACTCCTCTGGATACAACAGACTCCAGCTCCTTGCAGAATACAGGGATATTCAGCGCAACGCCGTTGCCGATCACGCTGGTGGTGTGGTTGTAAAATACACCAGACGGCAGGGTATGCAGTGCAAATTTACCGTAGTTATTTACGATCGTATGTCCCGCATTGGCACCGCCCTGAAAACGAACGATAATGTCAGCGGTCTCTGCCAGCATATCTGTGATCTTACCTTTGCCCTCATCGCCCCAGTTTGCTCCAACAACTGCTTTTACCATTACAAATTCCTCCTAAATGGATACCTTTTTTCGTATCATGTAATTTTGTAAAAGATACAAGCCCTTTTACTTCACAAGTATACTACAGGAGTCTGCATAAGTAAAATCAATATTTATTATATTTTCCATAACTATTGTTTATATCGTTTCAAAGGTCCATCTCACGAACCCGCGCTGACGCGCTCATTCGCCTGCCCCGCAGGCGGTTCGTTCGATGAAGTCGCAAGAAAAATAAATGCCGCTGACGCGTCGCTTATTTTTCTTTTGCTCCTTCATATCAACTTCACGTGCAGCATCTGCAGAAGGTTCTTCGCCGCCAGCGACACGGGATTGTGCCGGTCCACGATCATATACATGCTGCGCTGGGGAATGCGCCGGTCAAATTCCAGCTCAAACAGTTCCCCGCTGTCCATATACTCCTGCGCGAAGTCCGATACCACACAGGCGATCCCCAGATTTTTCCGGGCAAACTGGACAAGCATGTCACTGGTGGCCAGCTCGAACTCCGGTCGGATGACCACGCCCTGCTCTCGCAGAAATTCATCGGTGTATCTTCTCGTGCTCGTATTATCCTCCAGCAGGATCAGCGGCAGGGACAGCAGCTCCTCATAGGAAAGCTTTTTCCCCTGCAGATGGGCGAAACGGCTGCCCGCCACAAAGATATCCTGGAGCTTCCGCACCTCCTGGCTGCGCAGATCCTTCCTCATATGAAACGGCGCTGTCACCAGACCAAAATCGATCTTACCCTCCTGCAAATTCACCAACGTCTCCGGCGTGGTGGCATTGGACACCGTGATCTTGATCTTCGGATATTTTTCATGAAACTGTTCCAGATAAGGCAGCAGGTAATACTGCAGGGACATGTCACTGGCGCCGATCCGGATCTCACCAGTGGACAGGTTCAGCATCTGCATCAGCTTCTCTTCCCCGTTCTGTATGTACTCATACCCCCGGGCCACGTAGGAATAGAGCATCTCTCCCTCCGCCGTGAAACGCACGCCCTTGACCGTGCGGATAAAAAGTGCTGTCCCCAGTGTATGCTCCAGCTGCTTCAGCGCCTGGCTTACCGCAGGCTGAGAAATGGACAGCTCCTCCGCAGCCTGGGTAATGGAACCATATTTTCCTGCATAATAAAAGATCCGGTAATGCTCCAGATTTGTGTTCATCTTCTGTCTCCTGCTGTATGGATCGCCCATTTGAAACGATCCGCCGTGATCATTGCTTTTCTTTTGCTGTGCCTCTGTCTCAGACAATGTACGCTTTCAGCACATCCTTCATCCGCTCGCCTTCCTGATCACTGTGAATATCCAGAACGGTCTCCTGACCCACGCCGAGCTGCAGCACACCGATCAGCGACTTGGCATCCACGGTACGGCTCCCCAACTTCAGATCCGCATCACCGGCAACATTCTCCATCTTCGTCACAAACATCGCAGCATCCTGTACAGTTGCAATTCTGATCTTCATTTCCATAGTGATCCTTCTCCTTTCGTAGATCTTATGATTCCCGGGAATCATATATAGTTTTCTTTTATTTGATTTTTTTATACTTTTGTCACGCTTTCCTGTTGTCTTCATTTTAACATACCTGTGCTGTAAGGACAACAGGGAAAGTACCGCGTGCGTCTCCGTTTCCCTTCGGGCAGGGTATAACAGGCGCCATCGACGACGTAATTTCCGATCATGCAAAAAAGCCCCGGACGGCTTCTTTTCTCCTTCTTCAGGCGTATCTGAAACCATCCGGGACTTCTTTATTTAAAATATTATTCTGCAGCTTCCTCTTCTGCTTCCTCCGGAACCTCACCGCCGCGAACCGGTGTTACCCGTACAACAACGGCTTCCGGATCGGAAATCAGTGTAATACCGGCTGCCGAAGCCAGCGGCAGATCCTTTACCTTCACAGCGTCGCCGATCTTCATCTCGGCCACATCAATCTTCACCTTATCTACCAAGGCTGCGGGCAGTGCCTTATAGGCAACCTCTTCCATCTCCAGCTGCAAGACGCCTTCCACGATCTTCTCATGGTTCAGCAGAATGACCTCTGCGGTGGAATGTACTTCCTCATTGCTTACCAGCGCCTGGAAGTCAATCTCGTCTACCTTGCCGGCCAGCGGATTGAACTCAACATCCTTGATCAGGACATCATACATGGTTCCTTCCACATCCAGCATGATCTGACTTCCCTTATTGTCCGTTTTCAGAAGCCGATCCACGTCCTTGCGCTCTATCTTGATCGGAATGGAGCCTTTCACTTCCCTTCCAAATATGTTACCGGTCACGTAACCTTCTCTTCTCAGTCGTTTTGCCTTCACGGCCAGATCTCTTTTTTCAGCTTTTAAAGTATTCATTTATCTTTTCCTCCAAAAATCTGATTTAGCGGATCAAGTTCTATTAGCTCTATCTGCTATACTTGTGTTATAACACTCTGTTTTGTATTTGTCAACACTGTTTCTCAGATTTTTTTCAAATAATTTTAAAAGCATTGATCCAGCTGTCTGCGCAGTTCCCGCATATCAATGGGCTTGGCCACATGGCCGTTCATGCCTGCCTCCAGCGCCGCTTTCCGGTCCTCCTCAAACGCATTGGCCGTCAGCGCCACAATCGGTACCGAAGAAAAGTATGGATCCGGAAGCTTTCGGATCTGTCTCGTCGCTGTAAATCCGTCCATCCGCGGCATCTGAATGTCCATGAGAACCAGGTCGTACCGGCCCGGTCCCTCCTGCCAGAGCTTTTCCACCGCCTCGTCGCCGTCCGCGGCTTCCTCCACCGCGAATCCTTCTCCTTCCAGCAGCTCCCTGGAAATCTCCCGGTTCAGCGCATTGTCCTCCACCAGCAGTACCCGTTTGCCCCGCATATCTCTGTGGGACTCCTCCTGGGCCTCACCGGCGAGATCCGCCTCCGTGCCAATGGCAAAAGAAAATGTACATGTAAAAACAGTGCCCTTTCCCCTGGTGCTTTCGCAGGAAATGGTTCCTCCCATCGCCTCCACCAGCCGCTTGGTGATGGCAAGACCCAGGCCGGATCCCTCGATCCCCGTAGTCACGCCGCTGCTTTCCCGCTCAAAGGCGGCAAACAGATGCTGCTGGAACTGCTCACTCATGCCGATGCCTGTATCCCGCACAACACACTGATACTGGCCATAGGCACCCTCCCGGCCCAGCTGGCGCACCTGACAGAAAATCCTGCCGCCAGCCGGCGTGTATTTGATGCCATTCCCGATGAGATTCAGTTCGATCTGTTTTAATTTCAGCAGATCGCAGAAAACGATCCGATCCTCCAGTTCACAGGAAACGGTCATTTCCAGCTGTTTTTTCTTCAGATCCGCTTCAAAAAATATATCTGGCATGATTGACAGCCGCCTCCAGATCATGGGCCTCCACATGGAGCTCCAGCTTGCCGTTCTCGATCCGCGCCAGATCCAGCACATTGTTGATCAGCTTCAGCAGATAAGAACCTGACACCTGGATCTTCTGCAGGCAGTCCTTCACCCGTGCCGGATCATCCACATGCTTCTGCGCCAGATCAGAAAATCCGATGATGGCATTCATGGGGGTCCGGATATCGTGTGACATATTAAAAAGGAAGGTACTCTTGGCCCGGTTGGCGCTCTCCGCCGCATCCTTCGCCTGCTCCAGCTCCGCAGTGCGCTGCATATCCTCGTCAATGCAGCGGGTCATGGAAATACAGCAGATATCATCGGCCTCATTTTTCATCAGAATGTTCCGTGTCTCCATCCAATGTATCCGGCCATCATCCCCGCGCTGGCGCACCTGCAGATGCAGGATACGTTCTCCTCTTGCATAAGCATCCAGCTGCGCTTCCCGGTTCATACAGTCGTAAAGGGTCTGGTAATCCTCCGGAATCTCCACCGTGTCCTTCAGGCTCTCCAGCATCTCTTCCATGGTAAAATGATCCATTCTGCCCGCATGGACAATGCCGTGGTTATAGATCGTAAACACCCGGTTTTTCGTCAGATTTTCCTCCAGAATAAACGGATACACCGTGCTGGCCGCCGACACAATCAGCTCCATACTCGTCCGGGTGCGGATCCGTTCCCTTGTCAGCGCCGTGATGTCCCGGATGCCCACAAGCATGTACGGCCCATCCGGCTCCTCCCGGCTGATGGTACACCGGCTCTGGAGTCTGCGTTTTTCTCCGTCCAGCATACCGTCATATTCTATGATAAAATCCTTCTGTTTTCCAGTATTTCCCGCAAAAAGACCAGCTGCGTCGCATGGCGGAACCGGGAGCGATCCTGCTCACATACAATATGATCCGCATAGCTTTCGATGCAGTGGTCGTATGTATAGTTGCCCTCTGCCCAGTCCTTCAGTTCCCCTCCGCGGGACAGCCGGAACTGTTCCTCCTTTCCCGTCCGCAGGTTCACCCTGATCAGACAGATATACTCATCCGCCACGCTCTGCAGCAGGCCAATCATCCGTTCCCGCTCTTCCTTATGATGCTCCAGCGCCGCTTTCTTTCTGGAAAAATAAATAAACTGCACACCGGAAGCCACCAGCACCAGTGCAAACAACAGCATGGCAAACCACTCATCCCGGTTCACCTCATCCACAAACTGTTTCGTGATTTTGGAAGAAAAAAGCTGTACCAGTGACCAGTCCGTCCCGGCAATGGGCTGAATGTTTCCGGCAGAAAGGCCATGAGAGCCAGTGAAAGAAAAGCTGACAGCTGTCTGCGCTTCCAGCGCCTCCCGGGTCGTTTTCCGCTCCTCTTCCTGAATGTAAGGCAAAAGAGACGAAAATCCTGTCGCTTTCTCATATCCTTCTGCCAGATACTGGCCCAGTGAGGCACCATCCTGATCCACGATCATCGTAAACGCCGGATAGCCGTACACATCGGTTTCCAGTATATCCGACACTGTCTCCTCCTCCAGGAAACCGATCATCACGCCGCAGATCTCCCCGTTCATCCGCACCGGCGCATAAAAACCGATGAGCTTTGTCCCGTCAAAATGGGACTGCATGATCACTGCCGCGCCGCTTTCTCCCTGCACGCCGCGGGTAAAATAATCCCGGTCTGCCACATCGGCAATCTTCCCGTCGCTGGCAAAACTCTCCCCTTCCAGATTCACAAACCTGATCCGGTCGAAACCTGAATTCTCCTCCAACGCAGCCAGGCACTCCTGCCCCAGCTGCGAGGTACGCGCCGCCTCCCCGTAAAGATAGGCAATGGACGTGATGGCCGCCTGCTTATCCGCAAAAAACATCGCTGGCATGCTGAGCAGTCCGCCCGCTCAGCCCCTGGATGTACGCCTCCATCTGCTGCATCTGCCTTGCATAATTTTCCCGCCCCGACAGCATCAGAATCGCCGACACTGCCACAAGCAGCAGGATCACATTGGCGATCAGGTGACGCGTCAGCCCTTTTTCCGTATTTTTCAATGCAGTTCCCCCTCATCCTGCAAAAAACAACTGATTTCGCAAAATTTTGCATATCTACTTTACAATTTATCACACCGGGGAAGGTTTTACAACAATTCCAACGGATATATTTCCTATTGCCATTTCAGAAGACTTCATCTATACTTTCTATTATCATTCATATAAAATTCTAAAACAAATCTTTAGACACATCATGGAACAGGTCCATCACACACAAAGTCTAAATTTCTCTGTTTTCACAGAAAAAACAACTCATTTTGTACGTGCTTATACTTATTTTTCGTTGGCACACGTATCTGCACGTATTATCATAAGGGAGGAATCATGAAAACCGGCATAAAGCCGAAATTCCATTTGGAACATTGAACAACATATTGAGGGATGCTGGAATCAAATAATTCTCATTCTTCATATTTTATTCTGATTAAAGGAGGACTCAAAATGGCCAAATATGCTTACCCTGCAATTTTTACACCGGAAGAAGACGGTTCTTATTCTATCAACTTTCCTGATCTGGAAGGCTGCTACACCTGCGGGGACAGTCTGGAAGATGGCATCGAAATGGCTGCGGATGCTCTCGCCTTAGTTTTATATGGATATGAAAAAGATGGACGTGAAATTCCGGCTCCGTCTGCACCTGCCGCTATCCCACTTTCAGGAAATGCTTTCGTTAATTATATTGCCTGCGATACTTTGCGCTATAGAAAAATGTACAACAACAAGGCTGTCAAAAAGACGCTGACCATTCCGGAATGGCTCAACGAAGCAGCCGCTTCCATGGGACTTAATTTTTCACAGGTTCTGCAGGAAGCTTTGCTCCAGAAAGTACAGCAAAAATAAAATTATAACACGAAATACAACACATAAAAAAGGAAGCCCATAAAATGGACTTCCTTATCATGCCGGTGGCCGGACTCGAACCGGCACGGATCGCTCCGCATGATTTTGAGTCATGTGCGTCTGCCAATTCCGCCACACCGGCAACTCGGATTGACTTAAATATGATACCAGATTCTCACATTTGTGTCAATCATTTTATATGCTCGTGTGTGAACAGATGATCCTGGCAGTACTCGTAATTGCCGTTGCATTTGGAGCAGTAACGGAATTCCAGATGGTCGCCGTCCGCCTCTGTCCGTCCGCAGATGGCGCACTTGTGCCGCGGGCCGGATGCCGCACGGTGCACCTCCTGGCGATAGACCTTCTTGCGGTGCACTTCCTTGTAGCTGTATTTCTTCATGTTTCTTGTCATGGCAAAGAAAATGATGAAGTTCATGACGGCCATCAGTGCACACACCGCCGTCGCAAAGTAGGACGGACTGATGAGGATGCCGTTTTTCACCGAACGGAAAATATCCCAGGCGAACAGCACCCCATCCAGCATACCAAGCCACTTGGCTTTCACCGGGATGATGAAAAACAGCAGGAATTCCATATCCGGGTACTGGGCCGCAAAGGCCATGAACAGGGACAAGTTCAGGTAATAGGTCGTCATGGGGAAGGTGATGCCCGTCAGCCCCAGCGCAAAATACGCGATAAACGCCGCCAGAATGTGGCCGATGACGCCCACAAAGAAATACACGTTGAACCGGAACGCGCCCCACTGGTATTCCAGCTGTCTCCCGATCATATAATACAGATACAGGGAAAATACGATGAACAGGAAATCACTGCTGGGCGGATACATGAGGAAGGTCACCAGCCGCCAGATCTGCCCGTGCAGGATCGCCCGCACATCCAGGCTCAGGTACGACCAGTACATCGCCGGTGCAAAGTTCATGATGAGGAAACCGCAGCCGTACAGCACAATGATGTAAAACATCAGATTGTGAATGGCGTATTTCCCGAATTTCCGTTCCATTTTATTTAAAAAATTCATGGATATCTTCTCCTTCGTCCTTCAAAAGTTCTATGACCCATTATAAATACAGGTGAAACGTTTGTCAACGAAAGCCCCACAGATTAGCCTTTTATCATACTTTTTTCACATTTTTTTCAGAAGTTCCAGGCAGGAGGCGAAAGCCGCATAGGAGAGATCCCATTCCTCCAGCAGGGCGTCCACGGTCATGGCCCGGATCCGCTCCTCCTCGCAGGGGCAGGAAGCGGTTTCCACGGAGGCACTGTCTGCTCCCGTTTCCGGCATTTTTCTGTCTGTTCCCGCAGGCGGCAGCTCTGACAGCTCCATTTCCGATTCTGCAGGAACATCTTCCCTGTCCCACGAGCTGCCATCCCCAACCGGAGTGGACATTTTCTGGTTTTCCGGCACCACAGTTGTGCGCTCCTGCTCTCTTCGCATAGGGTCATCCGTGGTTCTCTGCCGCATCCCGTTATCATACGCATGCATGGCATCCTCCATTTCCCCACTGTCCATCTGTTCTCCACTGTCCACGCTTCTGCCATTGTCCTCTTCCGCACTTCGGGGCTGGATCACGCCGGGGCGGGTGTAGGGCGGCTGGGGATAGGGTGTCACCGGGATGACCACCGGACGGATCCGGGGAATGCAGATCTCATCCCCCACCTGCAGATTGTAAATATTGACAAAAGGGTTGGCAAGAATGAGGGCTGACACCTTCACATGGTATTGTTTGCTCAGTTTATAAAGGGTATCCCCCTTCTGGATCACATGGGTGAACCCATAACAGCGGTCAAAATTTGTGTTTCGATCTTCCATAACAGCGCATCCTCTGGTTTGCATTGTTACCTTATTCTATTCGCCGGGCAGTCTCCTGGTTCCTCTCCTGCCATATTTTGTTTATTTTTTAAACAAAGATTTTATTTGTCATTTATCGGTATCTGTCGTATAATGGAGAATCATGCGTGACCTTTAGCGGTTATCCATTTAATATAGAAGCAATTTTTCATATGAAACAGATATTTTTTCAGAAAGGTAAGGTAAAGATTACATATGGAACAGTCTAAGATGAACAGTCTCGGAATAGATATCGGTTCCACCACAGTAAAGATTTCTATTCTTGACCCTGATCAGAAGATTCTTTTTTCCGCATACAAACGACACTACGCCAACATCCAGGAGACGCTGAGCTCCCTGCTTTCCGACGCGCACGCGGAGCTGGGCGACCTGCAGGTTTCCCCCATGATCACCGGTTCCGGCGGCCTGACGCTGGCCAAACATCTGGGCGTTCCCTTCGTCCAGGAGGTGATCGCCGTATCCACCGCGCTGACCTACTATGCCCCGAAGACGGACGTGGCCATCGAGCTGGGCGGCGAGGACGCCAAGATCATTTATTTTGAGGGCGGCAACGTGGAACAGCGGATGAACGGCATCTGCGCAGGCGGTACCGGCTCCTTCATCGACCAGATGGCCGCACTGCTGCAGACAGACGCTGTGGGACTGAACGAATATGCCAGAGATTACAAGGCCATTTATCCCATCGCAGCCCGCTGCGGCGTTTTCGCCAAGACAGATATCCAGCCGCTGATCAACGAGGGCGCAACAAAGGAAGACCTGTCCGCCTCCATTTTCCAGGCAGTGGTGAACCAGACCATCAGCGGCCTGGCCTGCGGCAAACCGATCCGCGGCCATATCGCTTTCCTGGGCGGCCCCTTACATTTCCTGCCGGAGCTTCGCAACGCATTCATCCGCACGCTGAAGCTGGACGAGGAGCACACCATCATCCCGAACCATTCTCACCTGTTTGCGGCTATCGGTTCGGCCATGAACCACAAGGAGGAGGTGTCCCTGACCCTCTCTGACATGGTGAAAAAGCTTTCCGGCAAGATCAAGATGGAGTTCGAGGTGGAACGTCTGGATCCGCTGTTCACCGATGAGGCGGATTTTGACCGTTTCCTGGAGCGCCAGAACCAGTATAAAGTAAAGAAGGGCGATCTTTCCACCTACAAGGGCAACTGCTATCTGGGCATTGACGCCGGTTCCACCACCACCAAGACGGCGCTGGTGGGCGAGGACGGCTCCCTTCTGTACTCCTTTTATCACAGCAACAACGGAAGTCCGCTGGCTACCACCATCGAGTCCATCAGGGAGATCCACCGGCTGCTTCCCGAAGACGCCCATATCGTCTACTCCTGCTCCACCGGTTACGGGGAAGCGCTGATCAAAGCTGCCCTGATGCTGGATGAGGGTGAGGTGGAGACTGTCGCCCACTACTATGCTGCCGCGTTCTTTGACAAAAACGTAGACTGCATTCTGGACATCGGCGGCCAGGACATGAAATGCATCAAGATCAAAAATCATACGGTTGACAGCGTACAGCTCAACGAGGCCTGTTCCTCGGGCTGCGGCTCCTTCATCGAGACCTTTGCCCAGTCGTTGAACTACTCGGTGCAGGATTTCGCCAGGGAGGCACTGTTTGCCAAGCACCCCATCGATCTGGGTACCCGCTGCACCGTTTTCATGAACTCCAAGGTAAAACAGGCGCAGAAGGAGGGCGCTTCCGTGGCGGACATCTCCGCAGGGCTGGCTTACTCCGTCATCAAAAACGCCCTGTTCAAGGTCATCAAGGTGTCTTCCGCCGCAGAGCTGGGCAAAAATATTGTCGTCCAGGGCGGTACCTTCTATAATAATGCCGTTCTCCGCAGCTTTGAGAAGATCGCCGACTGCGAGGCCATCCGCCCGGATATCGCCGGTATCATGGGCGCCTTCGGCGCTGCCCTCATCGCCCGGGAGCGCTACGAGGCGGGCACGGTCAGCTCCATGCTTTCCATTGAGGAGATCGAGAATCTGACCTTCTCCACCTCCATGGCCCGCTGCCACGGCTGTACGAACAACTGTCTCATGACCATCAACAAATTCAGCAACGGCCGGCGGTTCATCACCGGCAACCGCTGTGAAAAAGGTGTGGGTAAGGAAAAGACCGGCAAGGATGTACCGAACCTGTTTACATACAAGAACGAGCGGCTGTTTTCCTATGATCCTCTTCCGGAGGAGGAAGCGCCCCGTGGCACGGTGGGTATCCCCCGGGTACTGAACATGTACGAGAACTACCCGTTCTGGTATACGTTCTTTACCAAACTGGGCTTCCGCGTGATCCTTTCCCCGGAATCCAACCGGAAGATCTACGAGATGGGCATCGAGTCCATCCCCAGTGAATCCGAGTGCTACCCGGCCAAGCTGGCCCACGGACATGTGGAATGGCTGCTGAAACAGGGGCTGAAATTCATCTTCTACCCGTGCATCCCCTACGAGCGCATCGAGTATGCGGATGCCAACAACCACTACAACTGCCCCATTGTCACCTCCTACGCGGAGAACATCAAAAATAATATTGAAGAGCTGCGCAATCCGGACATTGATTTCCGCAATCCTTTCCTCTCCTTCCAGAGCGAAGAGGTTCTCATCCCCCGGCTGTATGAGGAGCTGGGCAACGATTTCCACATTTCCAAGGGCGAAATCACCGAGGCCGTACACGCTGCCTGGGCAGAAATGCAGCAGCTTCACAAAGATATGCAGAAAAAGGGAGAGGAAGTACTACGCTGGATGGAAGAACACAAGCGCCGTGGCATCGTTCTGGCAGGCCGTCCCTATCATCTGGATCCCGAGATCAACCACGGTATCCCGGAGCTCATCACCTCCTACGGCATTGCCGTGCTGACCGAAGAATCTGTGGCCCACCTGAATCCGGTGGAGCGGCCGCTGATCGTCATGGATCAGTGGATGTACCACTCCCGTCTGTATGCAGCAGCCAACTATGTGAAGCTGCGGGAGGATCTGGATCTCATCCAGCTGAACTCCTTCGGCTGTGGGCTGGACGCCGTGACCACCGATGCAGTCAACGATATTCTGAGCAATTCCGGCAAGATCTACACCTGCCTGAAGATCGACGAGGTGAACAACCTGGGCGCCGCCCGCATCCGCATCCGTTCCCTGCTGTCCGCCGTGCGCGTGCGGGAAAAAATATCCGGAGGAGCGCACCATCCATCCGGCCAACATCGAGCGCGTGGTATTCACCGAGGAAATGCGCAAGAATTATACAATCCTGTGCCCTCAGATGTCCCCGATCCATTTCGAGCTTCTGGAACCGGCCTTAAATTCCTGCGGTTACCATCTGGTGGTACTGCCCAACGACAATAAGAACGCCGTCAATACCGGCCTGAAATATGTCAACAACGATGCCTGCTATCCATCCCTGATGGTGGTGGGCCAGATCATGGATGCCCTGCTGTCCGGAGAATATGACCTGCGTAAAACAGCTGTCATTATTTCCCAGACAGGCGGTGGCTGCCGGGCTTCCAACTACATCGGCTTCATCCGCCGGGCACTGAAAAAAGCCGGTTATGAGCAGATTCCGGTGATTTCCATCAACCTAAGCGGTCTGGAATCCAACCCGGGCTTCAAGCTGACCCTCCCCCTGGCAATGAAAGCCGTGTACGCGATTGTGTTCGGTGACATTTTCATGCGCTGCCTGTACCGGATGCGCCCTTATGAAAAAGAGCCCGGAAGCGCCAACGCCATGCATGAGAAATGGGTAGCTGCCTGCATCAGATTCCTGACAGCACCCAAGGTTTCCTACAGCAGGTTCAAGAAGCTCTGCCGGGAGATCATCGAAGACTTTGACAGCCTGCCCATCACCGATGAGCAGAAGCCCCGGGTGGGCATTGTCGGCGAGATCCTCGTCAAATTCCTGCCCGCTGCCAACAACTATCTGGTGGATCTTCTGGAAAGTGAGGGCGCTGAGGCTGTCGTTCCCGACCTGCTGGACTTCTTTTTCTACTGCTTCTACAACGCCAACTTCAAGGCTGAGAAGCTGGGCATGAGCAAGAAGACCGCCCGGCTGTGCAACTTAGGTATCTGGTTCCTGGAAAAGGTGCGGAACACGGCCCGGAAAGAATTTGAGAAGAGCCGTCACTTCACACCGCCGGCACGGATCGAGGACACCGCTGCCATGGCAAAAGACATCGTTTCCCTGGGTAACCAGACCGGTGAGGGATGGTTCCTGACAGGAGAAATGCTGGAGCTGATCCACAGCGGCACACCGAACATCGTGTGTACCCAGCCCTTCGGCTGTCTGCCCAACCATGTGGTAGGAAAAGGCGTCATCAAAGAGCTGCGGCACCAGTACCCGCTGGCAAATATCGTGGCCATCGACTATGACCCCGGTGCCAGCGAAGTCAACCAGCTGAACCGGATCAAGCTCATGCTGTCCACCGCCAATAAGAATCTGAAAAAGCAGGCGGCGGAGTAAGTTTTCCAATACGTAAAACATACGCATCCTGTGATACTATAAAAAAGACCTGTACCGGAAACACTTCTTCATCATCTTTTCAGAAGTTTCCGGGAACAGGTCTTTTAAATAATGCCGCCTTCCGTTCCTCATCCAACTCTACCATCGGCTTTGCTATTTTTCCTGAAGTTACAAACACTTAATCCAGATTCTTCTGTAATACGGCAAGCAGTTCCTCAACAACGACAGGCTTGGATAAGAACCCATCCATACCACATTCCAGGGCTTTCTTTCTGTCCTCATCAAAGGCATTGGCAGTCATGGCAAGAATGGTAATTCCCGCCCGGGCCGGATCATCCAGCGCACGGATCTGTCTGGTAGCCTCATATCCATTCATTACCGGCATCTGTATATCCATCAGCACCAGATCATAATTACCTGGCGCTGAATTCTTAACTTTCTCCACTGCTTCTGCACCATTTTCTGCGGTATCAACCAGGAAGCCATATTCATTAAGGATCTCCACCGCAATTTCGCTGTTCAGTTCATTGTCTTCTACAAGCAGTATACATCTGCCCCTGAAATCCGAATCTGCTGCCGGAAGGATTGTATCCTCTGCCTCTGCCTGCTTCTGGCCGATAGCAGTCATCAGGGTATCTCTGATATCTGACATGAACATTGGTTTTGCGCAGAAAGCAGTTACCCCGGCCGCTCTTGCTTCCACTTCGATATCTGACCAGTCATATGCAGTCAGGATAATGATCGGTGTATCATCCCCAAGACTGCGGATCTGGCGGGTAACTTCAATGCCATTCATGTCCGGCAGACACCAGTCGATGATATAAGCGTGGAACGCATCTCCCAGTTCCATAGACTGTCGTGCGCGGAGAACAGCTTCCCTGCCGGAAAGTGTCCATTCCGAACGCATTCCAACCCTCACGAGCATTTTTGTCACGCTGTCACAGGTATTGAAGTCATCATCCACAACCAGCGCCTTAAGGCCTTCCAGCTCTGCGATCTTCTCTATCCGTTGGTGCTCAGTCTGGATCCGGAATGGCAGACGGACAATAAATTCGGTACCTTTGCCCTGTTCTGTCTGAACCTCAATGCTTCCGCCCATCATATCCACAATGTTCTTGGTAATGGCCATGCCAAGCCCTGTACCCTGGGTCCTGCTGACGGTGGAAGTCCGCTCCCTCTCAAATGGAGAAAAAAATCTTCTGTACGAATTCCCGGCTCATGCCGATTCCATTATCCTTTACCCGGATCTCGTACAGCTCACTGCCCTTCTGTGTTCCGGGACACTGTCTGATCCGGACAGAAACGGTTCCTCCTGCAGGTGTAAACTTAACTGCATTTGACAAAAGATTCAGCAGCACCTGGTTTAGCCGCGTCTTATCACAATAGACATCCTCATTCGTCACATCCATGGCATCCATATAAAGCTCCAGCTGCTTCGCATGGATCTGCCCACTGATGATTGTCTTCAGATCATGAAGCACATCCGACAGACTGACCTCCGTTTCTTCCAGATGGATCTTTCCACTCTCAATCCGGCTCATATCCAGTATATCGTTGAGCAGTGAAAGCAGATGATTGCCGGATGAAAGAATCTTACCCAGATAATCCCGAACCTTTTTCTTGTCATCAATATTACTTACAGCCAGTGTGGTAAAACCGATGATCGCATTCATTGGCGTCCGGATATCGTGAGACATATTGGAAAGAAAAGTACTCTTTGCCCTGTTTGCTGTCTCCGCCGCACGTACTGCCTCGGAAAGTGCCTGGTTCATTTTCCAGTCAGAGGTACGGTCTGACATAACCAGGATATATTTCTTTTTCCCGTTTACCTCACTGCCCATTGCAATATTATGGAACCAGCGTCTTTCTCCTGTCTTCAGATGAACATATTCAAAATCCCATTCCCTCTGTTCATGAACCCGGATTTCCTCCAGATAATTTTTTTCTGGATCTTCCTGTTCTGCCAGATGCAGTTTTCCCAGGACACAAATATCTTTACGAATCTGTTCTACCGTAATGCCCAGCAGCCTTTCCGCATTCGGACTGACGTACTCTGCCTGATATGTTTTTGCGTCCAGCATCAGGAAAACGTCATCCACTTTCATTGAAAGCTTTTGAAACAGCTCATCCCGATACAGAATCTCCGTATCCTTCCTCCTGAGGTCCGTTCTGCCTTTTTGAATAATAAAACTGATAAAAAAAGCCGCAATACAGAGCACGACCGCTCCCACGAGAAGCATTGTATGAAACTGCAAACTGTTCATACTGGCATTGACAATATCCGCCTGGACAAGTCCCAAAAACATCCAGTCCTGGATATCCGATTTTTCATAGACCAGATAGTAGTTCCTTCCATCCAGATTTAGCAGCATCGCATCGGTACGTCCCGCTTTAAACTTCTCTGAAAGTTCATCGATCTCTTTTTCAGACATATCCGAATGTTCTCTCAGAACACCGAGGAAATTATACACATTTCCCCATGCCTCAGAAGAATGATCAACCACAACACGGCCATCCGGACGAACAACAAAACTCCGGGCATTTCCATCGAAAGCAGAAATATCCAGTACATCTACGATATCAGAATTTTCATAGGCAATGGCAATGGCATCATATTCAAATCCCTGATAAGTTCCGTGAGCCTTAGGAGTGGCAAAAACAAGCAGCTGAGATTTTCCGGGAACTGCCGCATTCGCAATCACATCATTTCCCTGCCGGATCTCCTCTTCAATATTTTCCTGTAATCCAAGGTACCCGGTTTCCCCTGTTGCCATCTTATAGTTTCCGCCGTCCGACAGAAAAAAGAATTCCAAAAATCCGGCATTTTCCTGCGCTTTCTTTATATAATCACGAATTTCATCTTCGCCGGAAATATTCTGCAGGTTCTCACTCCACATATGAAGATAGGTCAGATTCTTATCTGTCAGTTCCCGCAGCATGTTATCAGACTGATGAAACACTTCCGTCAGATGAGAAACACTTTCGTCATAAACAGTTTTCGACACATATCTAAAATATCGGAAAACCATCAAAACAATTCCAAGAGAAACAGCAATAAAGACAGCTATCTTTAACCGTTTTCTTATGACATGTTTCTCTCTTTTTGTATTATGATTCTTACTGTCCATTTTTCTCACCTCAAAGTCATGTAATCTTCAGGCTCTGCAAGAATAGCATCACCATCTGAAATATATCCTGTCCAGGTGTCTCTCACAGTGGTATCTCCTCCAGCAAACACAATATTCTCATCTGCCGGATAAGCTTCCATGTGTTTTGGTATTGCAAGACAGGTTACCGTGAAAGTATCATTGTCCTGAACTTTTTTTCCGTCTTTTGTAACTTTGCTCAATGTGTAGCCATCATCTGTTTCTTTGACTTCCACAGAAATACCACTGACCACTGGCAGAGAGCCACGGTTAAACGGAATAAAGCCTCCCTCATAGCCTTCTACAAAGTTTCTGACTGTCTCTTTCAGTTCGGCACCGCTCATCTTGCTGCTGTAAGCCGAAAGACCATTTGGCATGATCATATCACCTGCCATTTTTTCTGTGTAACCGGCTTTCAGCACATTTCCCGTAAAACTGTTTCCGGTTGCGATCAGCACATCCGCCCCATACATGCCGCGCAGAGTGTTTGCCATAACCGAATATGCCGCGTTCCCGCCACTGCTGTGAAAGCGGTTGGAATAAGACTTCTGTGAATCCAGCACGATATCCTCAGAAGCAGCTTCTTCCTCAAGAAGCTGAGAAGCAAATGACTGGTAAGCCTGCCCTGCATCGTATTCGCCTGAGATCATCTTCGAAACCACGTCCTTTGACACAGAGAAAAAGTCATTTGATGCAATGCGGATATACATGTGATTTTCCTCGATCACGGATTTTACATCTTTCATATATTCCGTAAGATGGATATCCACATCCTGACTATAGCTTAACAGATCCTGCCCCTCACTAACGACCCGGTTCTGTGCATTCTCTGAAAGCATTGTGTTCAGTACCTGCATTGCTTTCTTTCTACGTGTCTCATCCTTTGTCAGGTCACGGTTTAAAGCCACCTGGAAATATGGCGTAGTCATAATCCACTTTTCACCGTTCTCCTGAAAGAATGGAAGAAAGGTTGTGTTGATGCCCTGATCCTGAAACATTTTTACACCGGCAGAACTGCCAAAGTACATGGCAAGCCTGCCACTTTGATACATCTCAACGATATCATCATAATTCAGATTCAGATCCTCCTGACTCAGGCCGGTATCTCGGATGAACTGCTCCATACGTTCAAACGCCTGCGGCCAGACTGTGCTGTCCAGACCTTCTCTCTTTGTATTATCCGGGTCACTGTAGGTGGTACGCCACTTGCGTCCGTCCACAGAAGACAGGTCTGATACTGACAGACCCTGCAATGTCTCCATGCAGGTATAATCATAATAATAGTCTGCAGTAAAGCCACGGATTCCCACCTGGTCAAATGCCTGGCAGGCAGAGACAAAGCTTTCATAATCTGTTGGCAACGGGATATCATACTTTTCAAAAAGATCTTTGTTGACTACAAAACCATGGGCATCCGCACACACGGGAAGCCAGTTTACGCTTCCATCCTCATTCATAAAATTGTTGAGGTATGTATCATAGACAGCACCGGCAACATTGGTTGTGGAAAGATCCATCAGACTGTCTTTCAGGGGACTTGCGTCATGCAGGGAAAACCGACAGCAGGTTATAATATCCGGCAAACCACCGTTTTCATTCAGAAACTTATAGAAATCCAGATCATTATTCCCGACTACAAATTCAACATTGATATCCGGGAGCTGTTCCTGAATGTATGGTGCATATTTTTCATACAGGTTTGTGCTCCATAAATACACCGTGATCGTTTCTGCAGCTTCTTTTTCTGCACTCTTCCCGCCGCAGCCTGACAGAAGTGATATCGCTGTCACCATCACGAAAGATACAGACAAAACCTTTTTCCATTTTTTCTTTTCCATTACAAATCCCCCTCTGAGCTTCCTTTGCATTCTTCTATTTTACAGCGTCAAAATATCCAACGATTCCAATGTATCCATCCTTCTTTAAAGGCGGCCACAACGTATGCAATTTCAACTTGTACATCTGACTGTCATTTTCCACCTTTGCTTTTATCTGTACAGAGATTTCTTTATTTTGTACAGATGTCTGATGTAACAAAACCCGAATATATTGAACGTCTTCTTCATTTACTCCGAATTCTTTGAACAGATCAAATTTCGGATTATACCTCTGACATAATATCTGCTGTTTTCCGTTCAGGATCATTAATTGACCTGAAATTGCATTGTAATCAATCGAATGCATGCCGCTCTTTGATTTAAAGAAATATCTACAATCAGGATTTTTTGTTTTTTATCCATATTATTTTATTCCCTTTATCCGTGTGGTTTTTATAATTATGAATTACTTTTATCAGTAATTCCACATCAACAGGCTTCGCAATATGTTCATCCATTCCTGCTTCTTTTGCTCTTATTCTGTCCTCCGTGAACGCATTTGCTGTCATTGCAATGATCGGTATTGCCTTTGCATCCTCTCTGTCCAGAGACCTGATCATCTTTGTGGCTTCATAACCATTCATGACCGGCATCATAATGTCCATGAGAATGACATCAAATTCACCAGGTTCACTATTTCTGAATAGTTCAACAGCTTCCTGACCATTCCATGCTTTTGTCACATCGGCGCCTTCATTCTGAAGCATAAATTCAGCGATTTCCATGTTCAGCTCATTATCTTCTGCCAGAAGAATGTGCAGCCCGCGGATGGAAGCTTCTGTTTTTTCTCCAGTTTCAACTCTGCCATCCCTTTCTGTATCAATGCGGAACGGAACCCGGATCACAAATGTAGTTCCCGTACCTTGTTCACTTTCAAAGGTAATGCTTCCGCCCATTTTCTCGACCAGATTCTTTGCAATCGACATTCCCAGGCCTGTTCCTGCAAATTTTGTGCGGCTTCCTGTGTGTTCCTGTGCAAATGGTTCAAACACATATTTCTGGAACTCCTCAGTCATTCCGATTCCTGTATCCCGGCAGACAAATTCCATTATCGTCATTTCCGGCTGTTCGGATGGAATTTCCATGCAGCTGATATAGATCTGTCCGTTTTCTCTGTTATATTTTATCGCATTCGACAGGATATTCATCATCACCCGTTTCACATACTCCGGACTTCCAATAAAATCCCGGTGTGTGATTTCTTTTTTTCTCCCACAAGATCCGGATATTCTGTTCTGCAGCCATCTGCTCGATCACAACAAATACTTCCCTGAAAATACTGCTCAGATTAAATGGAACCTCTTCCAGAACGATTTCACCTGCCTCAAGCTTACTCATGTCCAGGACATCATTTACCAGTTCCAGCAACAGATTGGAGGCCGCTTTCACCTTTTCCCTGTATTCCGTCTGCTTCTCCATATCGTCTGCGTAATAGTCTGCCATATTGACCAAACCGCAGATCCCATTGATCGGAGTCCGGATATCATGGCTCATCCGCTGGAGAAACTCGGTTTTTGCCTCATTGGCAGCTTCTGCCTTTTTTGCTGCTATCAGAAGTTCTGCTTTATATTTTTCATCTTTTTCCTGTTCCTGTTTCTGATGTGCCTGATCGGTTCTGTATGACCAGAACCAGAATATACTGAATATCAGGAGATAAAGAAAAATAACACCTGCTACACTTAATGGAAGATTATGAAAGACTTCCGTATCCGGGAGATACGCATAAATATAATAATCCCGCTGCTTCAGCATGATTCCGTAACATCCGGATCCTTCATTCTTCAAATGATAAATGTGCTGACTGTCTGTATGCTTTTTCATTGCCTGAACAACTCCGTTGTCGGCTGTATTCTGCCCTAACAGACTCTCATCATTACTGGCAACAACGATCCCGTCGTCTGCTACAAGAATCGTTCCATCCTTCTGAACGCTATAACCATTTAAAAGCCCTTGTAGCGTCAGGGTATAGTTTCTGGCAAATTCGGGAGAGGTGTAATAGTAAATTGCAACCATACCCGGCACATCTTTTCTGGCACAGGCTGCAATGTCGATATGTGATCCCTCTTTCCTGTCAAATCGTTCCGAATAAGTTCTTTCTTCATATCCGGCAAAATCCATGATAATGTCTTTTTGCAAATACTCCGTAATTTCGTTTGCCAGAAATTCATCTGTGCTGTATTCACAGTCCGTCTTTCCTTCTGTATCCAGCACAATGATACCATCCACCCAGAGCGTCTGCAGGTTTTCTCTCAGGAAATCCTCGCTTAGCTGCCCGCCGTTTTCTGTTTCCATGTAAATATTTGTACTCATCTGTCTGGCACTTTCAATGGCACGGAGGAGGCTTTTGGATTCCGAAGATTCATTATAATGGGTGTAGGTGGAACACTGCACTTTCACATAGTTTACAATCTCCACCATTCTTTTCTCTGCTTCCGCCTTTTCTGCGTGGAAGAAATAAAACAGGGAGACTACAGCCACACAGATTCCGAGCAGGCCTCCGAGCAGCTGGATTCGTTTTTCTTTTTTCTTTTTCTTAATATCCAAGATCATCCACCTCCAGATACTTTTCCGGATCATCCAGATATTTTTCAATGATTTTCAGGGATGTGCCATCCAGACGCATTTCTTCCAGCGTCTGGTCCATCTGCTCACAGATTCCTCTGTCATCCTCTTTTGCAAAAGCGACACCTATTCCGGTGATCATCAGAGGCTCTTCCAGGATACGAAAGCTTGCATCATAATCCTTCATATACTGAACGATAGATTCCTCGTGTGCTGCAGCTGCATCTACATATCCTTTCCCCAGAAACGTATAGATCAGTTCCCGATGTCCAAGACTGATCAGATTTCCCAGTTTTGGGATTCTTTCATCTGTCCGGTTCAGAAAGATGCTTTCCGGTTTGGTTGTGGACTGGACAGCCAGGTTCTTTCCCTCCAGGTCAGTCAGTTTATAGATATCACTGTTCTTATTTACAGCGACCACCTGACGGCTTGCTATGTACGGCCCTGCCCAGCGGTAATCGTCAAGGCGTCCTTCCATGGAAAAGCAGCCCATGATACAGTCAATCTCTCCGCTCTCCACCAGTTCTTTTTTCTTCTCCCAGTTGATCTGGACAACCTCCACCTGATAGCCCATTCTTTTGAAGGCTTCTGTAGCCAGTTCTACATCGATGCCTGTCGGTACCCCATCCTCATTCAGATAATTGTATGGTGGATAATTGTCACTGCCGAGCGTAATGACGGGTTTTTCCGTTTCTTTTTTACTGTCATCTGTATTTTTGCACCCTGCCAGGGTGACTGCTAAGATTCCTACAAGCATAATGCCTGCGATCACTCTTTTTCCTTTCATTTTCTGTCTATCCCTAACTATCCTTTTCATATCTGATTCCCTGCCATTTGTTACTATTCAATGACCTGCGGTTCGGTACCCCCCCGCAGGATTTTATGCTTCTGATCGTCTTTTCCAGTACCCTCATCTCAACCGGTTTTGAAACATGTGCATTCATACCGGCTGCCAGAGAATGCTGAATATCCTCCGAGAATGCATTGGCGGTCATGGCAATGACCGGAATCTTCTTTGCCAGTTCATGGGAACTTCTGCGGATTGCTTTTGTTGCCTCATAACCATTCATAACAGGCATCTGCACATCCATCAGGATCATGTCATAATCCCCCGGAGCAGACTTTTCAAATGACTTCAAAAGCTCTTCACCATTTTCACAGATGGTGCACTTCGCACCCTCAATCTTTAACAGTTCCGTCAGGATCTCCGCATTCAGCTCATTATCCTCTGCACACAGGAACCTCATTCCCTGCAGGATATTACCATCCTGCTCGTCTGTTTCTTCTTGTGCCGCCAGAGCAGCTGTTCTATCCTCTGCAATTTTCAGATCTATGAGAACCTCAAAACAGCTTCCCTGTCCCGGTTCACTCTCCACATCAATGGTACCTCCCATTGCCTCAACCAGGTTCCTGGTAATCGCCATTCCAAGTCCGGTTCCCTGTATTTTGTTTGTAAGGGAACTTTCCGCACGCGTAAACGCATCAAAGATCGTATCCTTGAAAGCTGCCGACATTCCCATACCGTTATCGCTGACTAAAAAGCGGTATTTTGCGTAAACAGATGAATTTGATTCACATTCTTCCGCCAGAAGCTGAATTTCTCCACCTTCCTGTGTATATTTTATTGCATTAGACAGCAGGTTGCTGAAAATCTGCATCAAATGGACGCGATCCCCATTCACCCACTCATGCCAAATATTTTCTTTTGTAATTGTAAAAATCTGCTTCTTTTCATATATTTGAGAATAAAATATCGTGTCAAGTTCCTGTATAAGATCCACAATAGAAAAGTCAGAATATTTGAAAACAGTTTTTCCGGCTTCAATCTTACTCATGTCCAGAACATCATTAATGATCCCTAACAGATGCTTTGAGGAAGTGTCAATTTTATCCGCATACTCTATTACCTTGCTTTTATCACCGGCATCATGTCTGATCAATGATGTAATACCAATGATCGCATTCATAGGGGTACGTATATCGTGAGACATATTTGCAAGAAAACTGCTCTTGGATCTGCTCGCTTCCTGCGCTACCTGAAAAGCTTCCTCTGCCGCCTTTTTTGCCTGCCGCAGTTCTGTATTCACTGTTTCCAGCTTCGCATTATTTTCCCGCTCCACGCGGATCGCTTCCTGCTGGTTTCTACGCATAACAAAAGAAATTCCCAGCATAACGCAGACAGATGCGATAACCGTAAAGATAACGATAAATAGTGTTACAAAATTCACAAGTCTTAATGTATTCGTAGCAACATACTCTGCCGGAACCAGAAAGATAAGTGTCCATTCGGCATTGTCCATTCTTCTTAATCCGTAAAAATATTCTGTTCCATCCAACACCGCATTAGAATAACTACAGCCTTTTTCTTCCAGTTCCGCCTTTATTTTGTCAAAAGAAGAACTGTGAAGATACTTCATATTCTGTAAAACAGAAAAAACATTATGCCCCTTGATCAGTTCCACCTGATTGCTGTTGAACAGTTTAAGGCCATTATCATCCAGAACATACACACTGTTGTTCCCATTATATGCATCGCAGTTAAAATAAGGATTCAGCTGTTCCATGTCCTGGGCAATTCCAAAATAGAGGATTGAAGTTTTCTTTTCTCCATTCTGAAGATGTATTGGTTCCGGCAGACGATCCACAAATACCATCTCTGACTGATTATCCGTCATAGAATCAAAAACAAAGCTGATCTGTTCGGGATTATCTTCAAAATAATCCAGATCCCGGAAAAGTCCTCTGTTTCCAGCTTCTGTGTAATATCCGCCCTCTGAATCCACTGCCATCAACGTGATCTTATGATCTGCATATGCTGATAAGTCATATTTCTTTTTCATATATTTACAGAGTTCATCTGTAGTCTGTATATTTGCATCTTTCAGGTAATTGCACTCTTCCGTTACCCGATCCCAGTGGGAATCGATCACATCCTCCAGATTTTGAAACATCTGACGGGTAATCTCTTCCATCTGGTTTAACCGTTCTTCATAGATAATATCCCGGATATAAGTATGATACAGGAAAAAGAATGCAAGAAGCATCGCTATACCAGCCATACAGCAGCCCAATATTAAATTTCGGTAACTCTTTGCCTTCTGCATCCTTCCCCTCCGCTTATTTCCATTCAGCGTCTGCTTCACTTAAAGTCTTAAATTGCCCAAAAAACTCTTTTGCCGCATCCAGGCCTACAATACCACTGTCTGTCACTTCCACTTCCGAAGCAAGTTTTTCGCTGATTCCGGAAACAGCCACCTGATAAGGCTTCTCACCTTCCAGTTCCACCGGACTTACCAGCACATAAGGATAATTGTTTCCTGTACCGACTGCATCATATCCCTCTTTATATAGGTCTCTTATCTGTTTTCCTGTTAAACTGACCGTCTGAATTGTCCTCGACCAGCCTGTCGGAATGATCGCACTGAGATCATCCACTGTAAGTTCTTTTGCATACATCTTTGAACTTACGCAGTCATTGTTCTGATTCAACCCGTTACCACTGATCCATGTTCCCAGGGAAACAAGTGCCAGATCACTGTCAGTTGCCTGTGCAAAACATCTGCCTACCAGCTTTGCACAATTCTCCTGAGAAATAACTTCCGTTGTTGTGGTAATGACTTCCGGCTTATTGTTTACCACGCTTTCCTGATCATGCTCAAGCTGCTTTACCACATCTTCTATCGTTGCTTTATCCTGCATATACTCCAGCATTTTTGTTCCTGTAGTGACAAGTGTATTTTCCCAGCCAGAGTAAATAAGCGGCGCCGTATTTCCTGCATTGATCGCATCTACGATATCACCATAATAGGTATCGTCTGCCTTTGCATCCTTAAATGGAAGGAGACTGGCTTTTAGTGATGCCTCTGGGTAAAGGGAAGATGTTCCCTCAACAGTAGACAGCACTTCCATTACCTTTAACGCATCTTCCAGTTTCTGCGGATCATCCTCTAACTTTTTATTCAACCCATAATAACGTCCCACTGACAATATGTAGACATTCTTACTTCCATCTTCTGACAGATACGGCATCAGTCCAAATTCATCTGTTGTAGCATCTGAATCCGTGATACCATTCTGTGATCCAAGCATAAACAGCGTATTTCCCTTAATAAAATCATCTCTTGTTACTGCATCATCGATCGGATCGCTGTTGCTACCGTCAAGCATACCAAGGTCTTTCCATTTCCGGATATATTCCATGCTGTCCATCATACCCTTTGTATCACTGACATTTGCTTTCCCTGACAGATAATCCTTCTGCCACTGTCTTCCATCCAGAGAGCTTAAAAATCCGGTATCTGCAATATTGCATAAATACTGGAAACCATATCCCGGATACTGGATCTGGGACAAACATAACTGAACCCCGGATTCCTCTGCTTCTTTGGCAAGCTGTTCGAGTTCCCGGAACGACTGCGGAACTGTCCATCCATGTTTTTCTAATAATGTTTTGTTATGGGTAATACCAAAACAGTTATACGCAGATGGAAGCATATAGATCGCCCCTTCATCTGATACCTCCTTCAGACGGGATTCTACATAATTATCTGTGAAAGCATAACCCGAAAGATCAAGCATCCTGTCACTGAGATCCAACAGCTCCGGATCATAAAGGGAAAGTGTGCAGATATCCGGCAGATCATTTTCCTTCAGTATCGTATTCAGATACACCGTTGTATTTGCTCCGCTGTACGGGATTACTTCAAGCGCAATCTCCGGATATGTTTTATGCACTTCTTCTATAAAGCTGTCCACATCCATATAAGGAGCCATAAAAGTAATTGCTTCGTGTTTCTTTGATGTTTCATCTGTTTTCCCACATCCCATAAGTCCTGTTGCTGCTATACATGCCAGAAAAAGGCTTGCACTTTGTACTTTTTTGATGTTCATATTTTTTCTCTTTCCTAATAAAATCATTATGGTTACGTCTATGAAATAACACCGAAAAAAACACTGTCCGCCAGACAGTGCACCTCATTTCATGCAACTGGCTGCCATTTTACAGGCCCTGTAGCTTTGCGTCTCAGACTTTCATCTGTTTTGCCGGTTTCCTTATTATAGCTTTTAAACTTATGCAAAAATATTGATGTACTTACATTCCCGCACCCCATTGTACACAAGTAAAACATTACCGTTTTAACGCTTAAAACAGAAAGAGAACAGCCGATATATATTCGAACTGTTCGCCTACTTCTGAAGTCCACGCAGCATTGACATTACTGTTTCCTGCTCATTTGTACTCAGATCGTTCCATATCCTTAAAACTTCTTTCCGTTTTTCTGTCAGATTCTCCGAATTACCTTCCTGAAAAAACTGCGATAATGTTACGCCCAATGCTGTATATATTTTTTCAAGTATTTATTTCCACAAAAGGAAGTATACGCGCAAAAAACATAAAGATACTTTCGTTTTCGCAAAAGTCATTTTCTCTTATATCGTTTTTATAATACCATAGGTTATTACGTTTGTCACATAAAATTTTGAAGCACAAATTACATGCCCTAGCGATAATTTACGATAAGTCAAAATTTATTCCCCAACGCGCAAAAAAAACCTTGAATTATCCCATTTTCATAGGAAATTCAAGGTTTTTCGGTGATTTACATGATAAAATTACGGTTCAAATTCTTATGCGAACTGTAAGATTATGCGTTCATCTGCTTTGCAACTTCTGCTGCAAAATCCTCTTCCTTCTTCTCCAGGCCCTCACCGGTCTCGAAACGAACGAAGCCTTTGATGGTGATCTTTGCGCCGTTTGTCTTGGCAACTTCCTCAACGTACTTGCCAACGGACTGCTTGCCGTCCTCAGCCTTTACGTATACCTGGTCAAGCAGGCAGATCTCTTTGAGCTCTTTGTTGATACGGCCTGTGATCATGCCCTCGATAACCTTCTCCGGCTTCTGGGACTCCTTCGGGTCGTTCTTGATCTGTGCAAGAAGGATGCCTTTCTCATGCTCGATGTAGTCAGCGCTTACCTCTGCACGGCTTGTGTACTGCGGTTTCAGAGCTGCAACCTGCATTGCTACGTTCTTAGCCATCTCTTTGACAGCATCGTTGACAACATCTGTGACAACGTCAACGAGAACGCCGATCTTGCCGCCCATATGGGTGTAGGAAGCTACGAAACCGTCTGCCTCCTCAACCTGCTGGAAACGACGGATCTTCATGTTCTCACCGATGACAGCGATCTGTCCTGCAAGTGCCTCGTTTACAGTCTTGGTTGTATCGAATTTCCAGGGCTCAGCCAGGAAAGCGTCGATATCTGCTGCTGTGGTGTCCAGAGCCTGCTCAGCAACCTGTGCAACGTATCCCTGAAACTTCTCGTTCTTTGCAACGAAGTCTGTCTCTGCGTTTACTTCTACAGCGACTGCCTTCTTGGAATCATCGGAAACCTTCAGCATAACGATACCCTCTGCTGCGATTCTTCCTGCCTTCTTCTGTGCGGTTGCAAGGCCTTTCTCTCTTAAGAACTCTACTGCCTTGTCCATATCACCGTCTGTAGCGGTAAGAGCTTTCTTGCAGTCCATCATGCCGGCGCCGCTCATCTCTCTTAACTCTTTTACCATTGCTGCTGTAATAGCCATGTTATCTTCCTCCAATTAGCGTGTAGAATCTCGGTTATGATTACTCTTCTGTAGCCTCTGCCTCTTCTGCAGCTGCCTCTGCAACTTCCTCAGCAGCGCCCTGGTTTGCCTCGATGACAGCGTCTGCCATCTTGGAAACGATGAGTTTTACTGCACGGATGGCATCGTCGTTACCCGGGATCACGTAATCCAGCTCTTCCGGATCGCAGTTGGTATCAGCGATACCGATCAGCGGAATACCCAGTGTGTGAGCTTCCTGTACGCAGATTCTCTCCTTCTTCGGGTCAACGATGAAGATGGCATCCGGAAGCTTCTTCATGTTCTTGATACCGCCAAGGTTCTTCTCCAGCTTCTCCCACTCTTTCTTCAGAGCGATAACTTCTTTCTTCGGAAGTACGTCGAAGGTGCCGTCCTCGGACATGGTCTCGATTGCTTTCAGTCTTGCGATTCTGCTCTGGATGGTCTTGAAGTTAGTCAGCATACCGCCGAGCCATCTCTCATTTACAAAATACATGCCGCATCTCTCAGCCTCTACACGGATAGCGTCCTGTGCCTGCTTCTTGGTTCCTACGAACAGAATGCTGCCGCCGTCTGCTGCGATATCGAAGATTGCCTTGTAAGCCTCGTCCACTTTGCCAACGGACTTCTGCAGGTCGATGATGTAGATACCATTTCTCTCTGTGTAGATGTAAGGAGCCATCTTAGGGTTCCATCTTCTGGTCTGGTGTCCGAAATGCACACCGGCTTCGAGTAACTGCTTCATTGAAATAACGCTCATGTTTCTTTCCTCCATTTGGTTAAATTCTTCCGCGGATATCCACTTTCCGGATAGACCGTCGAAACGGCACCATCTCCAGAATCCACCCGCGTGTTTTCTCATAGACTAAAATAGTATAGCACAGAGGCTATACTATTTCAAGATATTTTTTCACGTTGTTTACAACATTGTCTAAACAGTTCAGCCGCGCCATTCGCAGAATCGTGCTTCCGCACTCTCCACTGCTTCGCATCTACTTTCTGCTCATTTTCTGGCGCTCTTCTTATGCCTTTCCTCGCTCAGCTATTCGTGCAAGCACGATCGCTGTTCTCGTTCGGCATAATCTGAACTGTTTACGAAAACTTTGCGATCAGGCCCTGTAAAAATACGATGATGACGAAGATCGGCAGGATCCAGGTCACATAGAACCGGATGCCTTTGGGAATCTTCACACCCTCGCCCGCATTGGCCTCTGCCCGGTAGTTTTCAAAGCCCCAGCCCACGCGGCTGACACAGAAGAGCAGATATACGAGGGAGCCCAGCGGCAGCAGGAAGTTGCTGACGATGAAGTCCTCCAGATCCAGAACGGTGGAGCCTGCGCCCAAGGGCTGGAAGGCCGACCATACATTGTAGCCCAGCACGCACGGCATGGACAGGATCACCATGAGGATGCCGTTGATCACGGCCGCTTTTCCTCTTCCAATATGGAACAGATCTCTTGTACACGCCATAATGTTCTCAAACACGGCGATGATCGTGGAGAAGGATGCAAAAAACATAAACAAGAAGAACAGGCTGCCCCAGATCCTGCCGCCCGCCATGGAATTGAAAATGTTGGGCAGGGTGATAAAGATCAGGGACGGGCCGCTGTCCGGGCTGACGTTGTAGGCAAAGCAGGCCGGGAAAATGATGAGGCCGGATACGAATGCCACAAAGGTGTCCAGGCAGGCAATGCTGATGGACTCACCCAGCAGGGTTTTGTCTTTTTTCAGGTAGCTGCCGAAGATCAGCATGGCGCCGATGCCAAGGCTCAGGGTGAAAAATGCCTGGTTCATGGCTGCGGTGACGGTTTCAAACAGGCCGCTGTCCAGCGTTCTCTGGAAATCGGGCATCAGATAGAACTTCAGGCCCTCTCCGCCGCCCTCCAGGGTAAAGCTGTGCACCGCCAGCACAAGCATGAGGATGAGCAGAGATACCATCATCCATTTGGAAACGTTTTCCACCCCCTTCTGCAGGCCTCTGGAGCAGATAAAAAATCCTGCCGCAACGATGAGCACCATCCAGATGGTGACCGTTCCCGGGGAAGCCAGCATCTCACCGAAAGCCGCTGCTGTGGCATCGCCGTGGATGCCCTCCATGGAACCGGTGACATACCGGTAAAAATAGTGGATCATCCATCCGGCTACGGAGGTGTAGAACATCATCAGAACAAAGTTGCCGGCAAGGGCGATATAGCCGTGTACATGCCATTTCTGTCCCGGTTTTTCCAGTACATGATAGGCACGCACCGTGCTCTTCTGACTGGCTCTGCCGATGGCAAACTCCATGGTCATCACAGGCACGCCCACCAGCACCAGGAAAAATATGTACAGCAGCACAAATACGCCGCCGCCGTATTTTCCCGTGATATAGGGAAATCTCCATACGTTTCCGATGCCGATGGCGCAGCCTGCAGACAACAGCAGGAAACCAAGTCTTGATTGAAATGTTTCTCTTTCCATTTTCTCTTTCTCTCTCTTTTTATTTTTTTATCCGATGTGAAGGATCAACGTCGCAAACCGGAAATATACCAGCAGAGACAATGCATCCACTATCGTTGTAATAAAAGGGCTGGCCATGACGGCAGGGTCAAAACCGATCCTGCGGGCGATCATCGGCAGGGAGCAGCCGATCAGCTTGGCCACAGTAACTGCCACGATCAGGGTCAGGCAGACGACACAGGCCACCGGAACTCCTGTCCGGTCGAATACCAGCATTTTTATAAAATTGGCGCCCGCCAGCGTCACGCCGCAGAACACGCCGACCCGCATTTCCTTCCACATGACGCGCAGAATATCCCCGAACTCGATCTCTTCCAAGGACAGTCCACGGATGATCGTCGCCGAAGCCTGACCACCGGCATTTCCGCCGGTATCCATGAGCATGGGAATGAAGGCTGTCAGCACCACATAGCTGCTCAGGGCATCCTCAAAGGAAGAAATGATGGCGCCGGTAAAGGTGGCCGACACCATGAGGAACAACAGCCAGGGGATACGTTTTTTCCACGTATCGATGATGCCGGTTCGCATGTACGGCTTGTCGTTCGGCACGATAGCAGCCATCTTCTCGATATCCTCCGTGGTCTCTTCCTGCAGGATATCCACGATATCATCGACGGTGATAATGCCCACCAGCCGGTTCTCGTTGTCCACAACCGGCATGGAAGTAAAGTCGTATTTCTGGAACTGCCGGGATACTTCCTCCTGGTCCATGAGCGTGTGAACGGAGATCACATGCTCGTTCATGATATTTTCAATGAGTTCGTCAGAGGAACTCAGCAACAGACGCCGCAGCGTCACGGAGCCAATGAGCTTTCTCCGGTTATCCAACACATAACAAACATCAATGGTTTCTTTGTCCACACCGGTTCGGCGGATACGCAGGATCGCCTGCTCCACCGTCAGCGTCTCCTTCAGATCCACAAACTCCACCGTCATGATGCTTCCGGCGGAATCCTCCGGGTAGCGCAGCAGCAGGTTGATATCCCGCCGTGTCTCCGGGCTTGCGTTGGCCAGCAGCTTCTTCACCACGTTGGCCGGCATTTCCTCCATCAGGTCCGCCGCATCATCCGCCATCAGGCTGTCGATGACATTGGCCGCCTCTTTATCTGACAGATCGGTGATGATATCCTGCTGATACTCGATGGGCAGATAGGAAAATACATCCGCCGCCATATCCTTCGGCAGAAAACGGAATACCGTCAGCATGTCGTCGCCGGTCAGCTCCTCCATCATTGCCGCAATATCCGCCTCGTTCATCTCCGACAGCATTTCCCGCAGAAGGGAATATTGCTTGGTCTCGATCAGTTCCTTGATTTTGTCTAAATCCATGACAATGTCCATATCCATGATAAGCTTCCTCCAGATGAAATTTTTATGATATTTTTCATACACATTCGACCTGGAACATCAGAAGCCTGTCCCTCTGTATTTTTTACCATAAAAACCACCACCTTTCAGGGCTTATCTTTGCGCCTATTCTTTAACTATACTAAAAGTAGCAAGAATTGTCCAGTATGGAAAACAAAGACCTTCTGAATTAAGACATTACAGATACAGTTCTCGTGACACGCTTCGTTTTCTACTCCTCGTACGCACTTTTTCGCTCCAGCTGCTGCGCAAACTCACCTCTTCGAGGTTCAAACATGCGCTCACTGTCGCTGTTCGCGTACTCGTCATTTCGAAAGCCTCGCTATCGTCACTTCGAACTTGTATCTCTCCTGTATTTGTATCTGCTAAAATTCGAATAAGAAAAGACCTGCCTTTTCTACACATTTGTATGTGTAAATAAAGCAAGCCTTTCCTATTATATATGTTTTGTAATACTATCGTTAAGTCATTCAACCACTCATACGCAAGCGTATCGTGGTTTTCTGACTTACTACCTTGGTATTACAAGTTCGTGTATCCCATGAGGCTCTCGTCTACTGCCCGGGCTACATTTCTGCCCTCTGCAATGGCCCACACAACCAGGGACTGTCCTCTTCTCACATCTCCTGCCGCAAACACGGCGGGCTGACTGGTACGGTAGCTGTCACCCTCCGTGGCCACATTGGTTCTGGCATCGGTCTTGACACCGAAGGCCCTGGTCACATAGTCCTGGCTTCCCAGGAAGCCTGCGGCAATGAGCACCAGATCCACATCGATGATGTTCTCGCTGCCGGGCACTTCTTCCATGACGGTACGTCCGGTTTTCTCGTCTTTCTTCGGTTCCAGCTTCACCAGCTTGGCCCTGGTGACATTGCCGCCTTTATCCAGCAGGAATTCCTTTACCGTGGTCTGGTACACCCGCGGGTCTTTGCCGAACACCACAATGGCCTCTTCCTGTCCGTAATCGGTTTTCAGCACCCTGGGCCACTGGGGCCAGGGATTCTGCTCTGTCCGTTTGGAAGGAAGCTTTGGCATCATTTCCAGCTGGATGACAGAAGCCGCTCCCAGACGGATGGATGTGCCCACACAGTCATTACCGGTGTCACCGCCGCCGATGACCAGCACTTTCTTTCCTTTGGCCGGGATGAACTGTTTGTCTCGGAAAGAGGAATTGAGCAGGCTCTTTGTGGTAGCTGTGAGAAAATCCACCGCAAAGTAGATACCTTTTCCTTCTCTTCCCGGTACCTTGATGTCTCTCGGATTGGAAGCACCGCAGGCCAGAATCACCCGGTCGTACTCTTTCAAAAGCTCTGCGGCTTTTTTGTCCACACCCACGTTGACACCGGTGACAAATTCCACGCCTTCCGCTTTCATCACTTCCACTTTCCGTTCCACGATCCGCTTATCCAGCTTCATATTGGGAATGCCATACATGAGCAGTCCGCCGATCCGGTCATTTCGTTCGAAAACAGTGACGCTGTGGCCTCTGCGGTTCAGCTGATCTGCCGCCGCCAGCCCGGAAGGGCCGGAACCGATGACTGCAATCTTCTTACCGGTTCTCGCTTTGGGTGGCTTTGGTGCCGCATAACCTTTTTCGTAAGCATTCTCAATGATGGTATACTCGTTTTCCTTGGTGGACACCGGGTCTCCGTTAAGGCCGCAGGTGCAGGCTGCTTCGCACAGAGCCGGGCACACCCGGGAGGTAAACTCCGGGAAGTTGTTGGTCTTGTGCAGCCGCTCATAGGCCTCCTCCAGATTGCCGGTATACACACAGTCATTCCACTCGGGAACCAGGTTATGCAGCGGACATCCGCTGGTCATGCCAAACAGCATCATACCGGACTGACAGAAGGGAACGCCGCAGTCCATGCAGCGGCCGCCCTGCTGCCGTTGTTTTTCCAGCGGGAGCGGAATATGGAACTCGTCAAAATTTTTAATTCTGTCTTTGGGCGAAATCGCCGTACTTGTCTCTCTTGCAAACTCTAAAAATCCTGTTGGTTTTCCCATGATACTCCCCTCCTAACCTCTCGTATTTGCATAAAATGCTTCGATCTGTGCCTGCTCGCTGCTTAAACCTTTTTCCTCCATCTGGACGATGGCGTTGAGCATCCGCTCATAGTCGTGCGGAATGATCTTTTTGAATTTCGGCAGGTACTCTCCGAAGTTTTCCAGGATCATCTTGCCCTTCTCCGAATTGGTGTAGGCCACATGTTCCTTGATCATATCCTTCAGCTCCAGCACGTCGTATTTATTCGTCAGTTCCCGGATGGAAACCATTTCTTTATTGATTCTTGTATACAGATCGCTGTTTTCATCCAGCACATAAGCGATACCGCCGCTCATACCTGCGGCGAAGTTCTTGCCGGTGCTACCCAGCACGACCACGCGGCCGCCGGTCATGTACTCACAGCCGTGGTCACCCACACCTTCCACAACGGCGATGGCGCCGGAGTTGCGGACACAGAACCGCTCACCTGCCACACCACCGATATAGGCTTTGCCGCTGGTGGCGCCGTAGAGGGCCACGTTACCGATGATGATGTTCTCATCCTGCTTGAAGCGCACGCCCTTGGGCGGATAGACGATCAGCTTGCCGCCGGACAGGCCCTTGCCGAAGTAATCATTGGAATCACCGGTAAGCTCCAAGGTCAGGCCCCTGGGGATAAAGGCACCAAAGCTCTGTCCGCCTGCACCCTTACATTTGATCACATAGCTGTCTTCTTCCAGATCATCGCCGTAGCGTTTGGTGATCTCAGAACCGAAAATGGTTCCGAAGGCACGGTCGGTGTTGCTTACATCCACCTCGATGCTCTTCTTCTGACCGGATTCCAGGGCACTTTTCAGCTTTTTCATGAGGATCCGCTCATCTGCCGTCTTCTCCAGCTGGAAGTCATATATCTGCTTCGGATCAAAGGTCACCTTCTCCCCCTCTTTTGCAAAAGGATTATTCAGGATGGCACTCAAATCTACCCGTTTTGCCCGGGGTGCATCCGGATGCTCTTTCATCTTCAGAAGGTCGGTACGGCCCACCAGTTCATCCACGGTGCGCACACCCAGCCTGGCCATATATTCCCGCAGCTCCTGGGCAACAAATTTCATAAAGTTCATGACATATTCCGGCTTACCTGCAAACCGTTTGCGCAGCTCCGGATTCTGGGTTGCCACGCCTACCGGGCAGGTGTCCAGATTACATACGCGCATCATGACACAGCCCATGGTTACCAGCGGTGCGGTGGCGAAACCGAATTCCTCAGCACCGAGAAGAGCTGCGATGGCCACATCCCGGCCGCTCATGAGTTTTCCATCCGTTTCGATGCGAACCTTGTTCCGCAGGCCGTTCATGATCAGCGTCTGATGGGTCTCCGCCAGTCCCAGCTCCCAGGGCAGCCCTGCATTGTGGATGGAACTCTTGGGTGCCGCACCGGTACCGCCGTCATAACCGGATACCAGGATGACCTGAGCACCAGCCTTTGCCACACCGGCAGCTACTGTTCCCACACCGGCCTCAGATACCAGTTTGACAGAAATCCGCGCATCCTTGTTGGCATTTTTCAGGTCGTAGATCAGCTCGGCCAGATCCTCAATGGAATAAATATCGTGATGCGGCGGCGGGGAGATCAGGCCCACGCCAGGGGTGGAATGTCTCGTCTTTGCCACCCACGGATATACCTTGGCAGCAGGCAGATGGCCGCCCTCGCCGGGCTTTGCGCCCTGGGCCATCTTGATCTGGATCTCTTTGGCGCTGACCAGATACCGGCTGGTCACGCCGAACCGGCCCGATGCCACCTGCTTGATGGCAGAACACCGGTTCACGCCGTCCGGCCCGATGGTCAGACGCTCCAGGCTCTCACCGCCCTCACCGCTGTTGGACTTTCCTTTCAGCCGGTTCATGGCAATGGCCAGTGTCTCATGGGCCTCCTGGGAAATGGAGCCGTAAGACATGGCGCCGGTCTTAAACCGTTGCACAATGGAGTCCACGCTCTCCACCTCATCGATGGGCACGCCTTTTTCCGGGAATTTGAAATCCATCAGGCCGCGTAAGTTACCGGTATTGGTCTCGGAATTGATCAGGGCCGTGTACTGCTTGAACAGGCTGTAGTCGCCGGTTCTGGCTGCCATCTGCAGCAAATGGATGGTCTGGGGATTGTACAGATGCTCCTCCTGGCCGCTGCGCATTTTGTGGTTTCCAATGCTGTCCAGGGTGGAATCTGTCCCCAGTCCCAGCGGATCGAAAGCTCTGGAATGCAGGTAATCCACATCCTTTTGGATATCCTCCAGGGTAATGCCGCCGATCCGGCTGATGGTGTTCGTAAAGTATTTGTCAATGACGCTGCGGTCGATACCAATGGCCTCAAAAATCTTGGCACCCTGGTAGGACTGGATGGTAGAAATTCCCATCTTGGATGCAATCTTGACAATGCCGTGTAAAATAGCAGCGTTGTAATCATCCACAGCAGCATAGTAATCTTTGTCCAGCGTTCCATCCTCGATCATATGCCGGATGCTCTCCTGGGCCAGATACGGGTTGATGGCACAGGCGCCATAGCCCAGCAGTGTTGCAAAATGGTGCACATCTCTCGGTTCGCCGCTCTCCAGGATGATTGCCACGGAGGTACGCTTCTTCGTAATGACCAGATGCTGATGCACCGCAGCCACTGCCAGCAGGGACGGAATGGCTTCATGGTACTCATCCACCCCCCGGTCTGTCAGGATCAGGATGTTGGCCCCGTCTCTGTGGGCACGGTCGATCTCCACATACAAACGATCCAGTGCCCGTTCCAGGTTGGTGTTATTATAATAGGTAATGGGAATCTCAGCTACCTTAAAGCCCTCTACCTTCATATTTTTAATTTTCAGGATATCGGTATTGGTCAGGATCGGGTTATTCACCTTCAGCACCTGGCAGTTTTCCGCCCGCTCCTGCAACAGGTTGCCGTCCTCGCCGATGTAAACGGTGGTGGATGTGACGATTTCCTCTCGAATAGCGTCTATCGGCGGATTGGTTACCTGGGCAAACAGCTGCTTGAAATAATTGAACAGCGGCTGATGCTTCTTGGACAATACGGCCAGCGGCGTATCCACACCCATGGCGGCAATGCTCTCTGCCCCATTCTTTGCCATGGGAAGGATGGCGGTGGTCAGATCCTCGTAGGTGTAACCGAAGGCCTTCTGCATAAGTACGCATTCTTCCTTGCTGTAGGTGGGAATCTTCTGGTTTGGGATCTTCAGATCCTTCAGTTCTACCAGATAGTGATCCAGCCATTCACCGTAAGGCTGTCTTGCCGCATAGCCCTCTTTCAGTTCATCATCGTCAATAACCTTGCCTTTTACCGTATCCACCAGCAGCATTTTGCCCGGACGGAGGCGTTCTTTTGCCACGATCCGGCCCGGTGCCAGATCCATGACGCCTACCTCGGAGGAAAGGATCAGGTAATCATCGTCGGTGATATAATACCGGGAAGGACGCAGGCCGTTGCGGTCCAGCACAGCCCCCATCACATCGCCGTCAGAGAACACAATGGCTGCCGGGCCGTCCCAGGGCTCCATCATGGTTGCAAAATACTGATAGAAATCTTTCTTCTTCTGGGACATGATCCGATTGTTGGCCCAGGGCTCCGGGATGGTGATCATCACTGCCAGCGGCAGCTCCATACCGTTCATGTACAGGAACTCCAGCGTGTTATCCAGCATGGCGGAATCAGAACCTGCCACGTTGATGACCGGCAGTACCTTGTGCATCTCGCTCTTGAGACATCCGCATTCCATTGTCTCTTCTCTGGCCAGCATGTTGTCCGCATTTCCGCGAATGGTGTTGATCTCACCGTTATGAACAATGAGCCGATTGGGATGTGCCCGCTCCCAGCTGGGGTTCGTGTTGGTGCTGAACCGGGAATGCACGATGGCAATGGCCGATTCATAATCGGGATGCTGCAGATCACCGAAGAATTTCCGAAGCTGATGTACCAGGAACATACCCTTGTACACGATGGTTCTGCTGGAAAGAGATACCACATAGGTGTTATCGTTACTCTGTTCGAATACCCGGCGCACCACGTACAGGCGGCGGTCAAAATCCAGTCCCTGGGGAATGTCCGCAGGTCTGCGGATGAATGCCTGCATGATAAAAGGCATACATTCTCTGGCCTTGTGTCCCAGGATATCCTCATCAATGGGCACTTCTCTCCAGCCCAAGAACTCCAGCCCTTCCTTGGCAACGATGATCTCAAACATCTTCTTTGCCTGGTTGCGCTTCATTTCCTCCTGGGGGAAGAAGAACATACCCACGCCGTAATCCCGTTCTGAGCCCAAAAAAATGCCGAGTGGCTCACAGGCTTTGGAGAAAAATTTGTGGGAAATCTGTAAGAGAATTCCAACTCCGTCACCTGTTTTGCCCTCGGCGTCTTTGCCAGCTCTATGTTCTAAATGTTCTACAATCTTCAGTGCGTTCACGACTGTCTCGTGCGACTTGATACCCTTAATGTTGACGACCGCTCCGATTCCGCAGTTATCATGCTCAAAACTCGGATCGTACAGTCCAGTCAACCGGTTCGTGCGGTTTTCCTTGTTCACCATACTTTATCCTTTCTTTTTTAGTTACAGTTCACTCGTATGCTCTTGTAGACAGATTTCATGCTTGCATGAAAATCTGACTGCATGAACATACGAAGGGAGCGCCATGTAATGAGCAAAAATGAGCTGTGAAGCAGCGGAAAGCATCAAAGATGCGATTTTGCGAATGGCGCGTGTGAACTGCGGCATTTCGTATGGACACACTATACTACACATTAGCTGACTTGTAAATAGGAAATTTTTGTTAAATTATCAGATTATTTGTAAATTATAAGTTTGTATTATAATTTTCAGAATCATTATGCCATTCCCGGTTCTTTTTCACCCGTTCCGGTGCAACTTCCTCCTGTATCCGCCAGATTGCCAGCAAAGAAATTGCAAATGACAGCACCATTACCGCCAGATACAGCTCCAGAGACTCCGTCACCCAGTCCACCAAGGCGGTCTCCGTAGCCAGCACCGAATAGATATTGGCACTCATGTGAAATAAGATGGGTGCAGTCATGGTGTGGTACTTCTCTTTCACGTACACCATCAGAAGACTTAACAGAAAAGCATAAATGCCCTGGGACATATTGCCATGGTATACGCCGAAGAAAAAGCTGGTCCACAGCGCTGCCGCCGTCACCGAACAGTACCGGCGGATCCGCTCATATACCACCGCCCGGAAGATCAGCTCCTCCACGATGGGCACCAGGATTCCCAGCACTACCAGCTCCGCCCACACATTCATGGCGTACAAGGTCTGGGATGTTTCCTCATACCCCGGGAAAAAACGGTCAATGTTCAAAAGGCTGATGAGCTGGTTGGTGCCCACCGCCATGAGAAATCCCACCGCCGGCACATACACATACCGCCACCGGGCCACCGGCTCATAGCGATAATCCGACGGGTACTGCAGCTCATCCCGGTTTTTCATGGACAGGAAAAGCGGGATGCTCACCAGCGCTGCCAGCGCCATAGCCACAAAGCCCATCTCATTCCAGTCCAGATTGACAGAAAAGGAACGTCCCCGGAGAATACCTGTCATGGCTCCAAAACTCATCAGGGTCATGCCAAACACCACCACATACCCGGCGATCCGCTGAATGATCACATAAATAACGGGCGGAATGACAATCTGGAAAAATCCCCGGATATCCAAATGTTTTCTCATCCTACGCCTCCAGAAGAAGGGCCGTCAGCTCTTCCATTGTATGGGCAAGCTTCCAGGCGCCGACGGTAGTCAGCTCCTCCACACTGCCATATCCAAAAGTCACCGCAATGGTGCGGATGCCATGGGCTGCTGCCCCTTCCACATCATGCTTCCGGTCTCCCACCATGATAACAGAATCCTTCTCTTCCTCCGGGATGTGGAGACGGCGCAGCACATCTGCCACCACCTCTGCCTTTCCCGCATGCTTCTCATCCATGGTACTGCCGGCAATTTCGTCAAAGTAACGGTCGATGGAAAAATGCTCCAGGATCCGTTTTACAAAAGGCTCCGGTTTGGAAGAAGCAGTCGCCACCACTTTTCCTGCTGCTTTCAGCGCTTCCAGCATCTGCGGTACACCGGGCAGCAGCTCATTCTCATAAATGCCGATATCCGTAAAACGCTCCCGGTATTTTTCCAGCGCCATTCTGGCCTGATCTTCCGTGATGCCATATACCTCCTGAAAAGCAGGAATCAGCGGCGGGCCGATAAACTGCTCCAGTTCTTTTAAGTCCGGCACATCCACACCCACTGCCCGCAGGCCGTACTGACAGCAGGTGGTGATGCCTACCTTCGGATCTGTCAGCGTACCGTCCAAATCAAATAAAATCGTCTTAAATGCCATTGATATACTCCCTGATCGTTGTCTCGTCTGTCTGTGCGCTGCCCTGGATCATGGCAGCAGATCCGCCGCCCCGGCCGTTCAGCACCACATTCAGTTCTTTGGAAAGAGCCCGCAGATCTACTTGTTTGCTGCCAATGATATAGCGGTAACCGTCCCGGTCATTGCCTGCAAACACGGCGGCCACCCGGCCGGCCTTCTCCGTCAGCAGATTGACCAGGGTGCGCATGGCTTTGGCATCCATATCCGCCTCCACCAGACAGATGCTGCTCTCTGTAGCCGGGATTGTCTCTGCCCGCAGCATGGTCAGTTCTCCCTGAATGGCCGCACATTTTTCCTTCCATGGCTGCCAGCTCTGCCTTCTGCCGCTCCACCGCAGCCGCAGTTTCCTCCTGCCTGGCAGAAAGTGCCTTGGAAATCGCCGCAATATTGTCCTGTTTCGTCTGGTAATCTGCCAGTGCACGATTGCCGCACCGGATCGTCATGCGCACGCCGCCCTTATACTTCTGCAGATGCACGATCTTGATGAGGCCAATCTCTCCGGTGTACGACACATGGGGTGCGCAGCAGGCACACACATCTACACCGGGAATGGTCACAATGCGCACATTGTCTTTCAGTTCCAGCTTGCTCCGGTATTCCAGTGTTTTCAACTCCTCCGGAGAAGGATATGTCACCTGCACCGGCAGGTTGGCAAACACCACTGCATTGGCCCGGCGTTCCAGCTCCGGCACATCCTCTGCCGGGATCGCGCCGTTAAAATCCATGGTAACGATCTCTCTTCCCAGATGAAAGCCCACATTGTCATAGCCGTAGGCGGCATGCACCAGACCGGAGACGATATGCTCTCCTGTGTGCTGCTGCATATTGGAAAACCGCTGTGCCCAGTCCGGCTGTCCTTCCACAGCCGTACCGGACTCCACGGCCTGATCGGTCACATGAACAATGCGGCCGTCTTTTTCCTGCACGTCCAGCACCTGTACCTGGGCGCCGTCCGGACAGATGAGCACACCCGTGTCCGCGCACTGGCCGCCACCCTCCGGGAAGAAGGCGGTACGATCCAGTACCAGGCCAAAGTGCTCCCCTTCCATGCCGCAGGAAAGCACCTGAGCCGTGAAGGTGTGCATATGGCTGTCCGTGTTATATAATTTTTCCGTCAATGTTTTCTACTCCTTTGTTCCTGCTGCCCGCTTTTTTACATACGCTCCGGTGCGGAGAAGCCAAGTACGTCGATGCAGTCCTCCAGAATGCCTCTGGTCAGCAGCAGCAGCGCGATGTAGCCCTTCTGCTTCTCCGCATCCGTCTCAGCCAGGATCTTCGTCTCATGGTAGAAATGGTTGAACTCGTTGGCCAGATCATAAATGTAGGAACAGATCTTGTGGGGCGCGATCTCCTCAAAGGCATTCTCCATCACGCTGTTGAATCTTGCCAATTCCAGCATGAGTGCTTTCTCGCTGGCACTGCCGGCCGGACGGATGGACAGCCCTTCCAGGGTACCGCCGTTGTCCCTGTATTTATTCAAAATAGACTTGATCCGGACAATGGTATACAGGATATACGGGCCGGTATTCCCCTCAAAGGAGGTAAATCTGTCAATATCAAAAATATAATCCTTGGACGCCTGGTTGGACAGATCACCGTATTTGATGGCGGAAAGGCCCACGATCTTTGCCGTCTCCTTTGCCTCCTCCGGGTCTGCCTCATGATTATCCATAATCTTCCGGTACATTTCCTCATTGATGCCGGAAATCAGCTTCTCCAGACGCATAACGCCGCCCTCTCTCGTCTTGAAGGGCTTGCCGTCCTTGCCATTCATGGTGCCGAACCCTAAGAACGTCAGCTCTGTCTCCGGTTTTACCAGCCCGGTCTTTCTGGCGCAGCGGAACACCTGGGTGAAATACAGCTCCTGCCGCTTGTCCACCACGTAGATCAGCTGATCCGGATGATAATCCTGCATTCTCCACACGATGGTTGCCAAATCCGTGGTATTGTACAGGGAAGCTCCGTCGGATTTGAGGATCATGCACGGTGGAATCTCTTTGGTGTCCGTATCCTCTTTTACATCCACCACCAGTGCGCCGTCACTCATATGGGCAAAGCCCTTATCCTTCATATCCTGCACCATCTGCGGGATATAGGGCTGGGCATCAGATTCACCCTTCCACAGGTCAAAATCCACATTTAAGTTCTTATAATTCTTCTTCAGGTCGGTGACAGACACGTTTAAAATATGTGCCAGCAGCGCCCGATAGCCCCGTCTGCCGTGCTGCAGCTCATAGGTAGCCTGCATGGCAGCTTCCTTGTAGTCCGCATGCTCCTTGGAATAAGCACTGGCCGCCGGGTAAATTTCTTCCAGCTCGGAGATGGTAAAAGGCGCCTCTTCCGGGTATTCTCCTTCATATGCCTCATCAAAATAAACCAGCTCCGGTTTTCTCTTGTGCAGCTCGGTGATGATGAGGCCCATCTGCAGGCCCCAGTCGCCCAGATGCACGTCGCCGATCATCGTATGGCCCACATAACGGCCCATCCGCTTGATGCTCTCGCCGATGATGGCAGAACGCAGATGTCCCACATGCAGCGGTTTTGCCACGTTGGGGCCGCCGTAGTCGATCATGATGGTCTTGGGATGTGCCACCGGTTCCAGGCCGAACTTCTCACTGCCACGCATCTCATTTAAGTAATCGCCGACAAAAGCCTCCTTCACTTTCAGGTTCAGGAATCCCGGTGCCACTGCATCCACCTGAGAAAACATGTCCTCTGTCTCCAGGATGGCAGCCACGTCCCTGGCGATCATGATGGGCGCTTTGTGGTACTGCTTGGCAGCCGCCAATGCGCCGTTGCACTGATATTCACACAGATCGGGGCGGTTGGACACCGTCACCTTTCCATATTTTTCTTCGTATCCGGCCTGCACAAACGCCGCCGTCACCTGTTCCGAAATCAAATCCAGTATCTTCTTCATTTATCTGATTCGCTCCTTATGGTATTCGTTACAGTTCACGAGCGCAGCTCCCTTTTGCTCATAACGAGGCGCGCCATTCGTCTATTCATGGAGTGAACTGTAAAGTTTATTATAACATCCTGAAACAGTTTGGGAAAGAGGAATTGAAAAATTGATCTTTTATCCCTATAATGAAATAAAAAACGGAGGATTTTTCCTATGATCATTGGTTCTCATGTGAGTATGAGCGGCAAGGATATGTTTTTGAATTCCGTAAAGGAAGCCGTATCTTATGGTGCGAATACGTTTATGGTATATACCGGTGCGCCCCAGAACACGCGCCGGAAGGAAATCCCGGAGCTGAACATTCCCGCCGGGCAGGCATATATGAAGGAACACGGCATTGAAACGTTCGTTGTCCACGCGCCCTACATCATCAATCTGGCCAACACCACCACACCCCGCACCTTTGAGCTTGCGGTGGAATTTCTGGCGCTGGAGCTGACCCGGACGGCAGCTATGGGAAGCCCGGTGCTGGTGCTGCATCCCGGATCTCACGTGGGCGCCGGTGTGGAGGCCGGCATCGCGCAGATCGTCAAAGGACTCAACGAGGTGCTGACCCCGGAGACACCTGTCTGTGTGGCGCTGGAAACCATGGCCGGAAAAGGCTCCGAGCTGGGCCGCAGCTTTGAGGAACTGGCTGCCATCTACGACGGCGTTGTCTGCAACGACAAGCTGCGGGTCTGCTTTGACACCTGCCACGTCCACGATGCCGGTTATGACATCGTGCAGGATTTCGACGGGGTGATCGACCAGTTTGACCGCATTCTGGGTAAAGACCAGATCGCAGTTTTCCATCTCAATGACAGCAAAAACGGGCGGGGCGCCGGAAAAGACCGCCACGAAAACATCGGCTTCGGCCAGATCGGTTTTGACACGCTGAACGCCATCGCCCACCATCCCGATTTTGCGGCGATCCCGAAAATTCTGGAGACACCCTACGTGGCCGCGCCGGGGGAGGACAAGAAAAAATACCCGCCCTATCAGTATGAGATCGCCATGCTGCGGGAAGGGAAATTTGATTCGGAATTACTTGATAAAATCTGCAGTGGACAGTAAAGCATCATAGCAGGCGTATGATCTCCTGCACATCGCTCGGATAAATATTTGTCCTCCTGCTGTCGCCGTAGTCATTGCAGGTGCATATCTGATTGACCGCTAATCCACAGCACAGAGTCAACACTGCGAATAAATAATTTAGTTGACAAATTTTACAGGTTTTGTTATTGTATTAATAGACTAGTACAGCAATACAGAAAGGAAGTGGATGCCTGTATGCCATGGAACCTGGATAACAACAGACCCATCTATCTTCAGCTCGTGGAGCGGATCCAGATGGATATCGTATCCGGCGTATATCATGCCGGGGACAAGCTCCCCTCTGTGCGGGAGCTGGCGGCGGACGCTGCCGTGAATCCCAATACCATGCAGAAAGCTTTTACAGAACTGGAGCGAAGCGGGCTTGTGTACACCCAACGGACGAACGGACGGTACATTACCGAGGATCAGGAACGCATCTCCCGAGTGCGGGAGGAACTGGCCCGGGAATGCACCCAGAGCTATCTTTCCAATATCCGCCGCCTTGGCTACGAGAGGGAGCAGGCGCTGGCACTGGCCCAGAAAATCATCGAGGAGGGAACCTTATGAGTGAACTGCTGACATGCCGGAATCTGTGCAAACGATACGATTCCAAGTATGCGCTGACAGACGTGAATCTGACCATTTCATCCGGCCGCATCATCGGCCTTCTGGGGCCCAACGGAAGCGGCAAATCCACACTGATCAAGCTGATCAACGGCCTTCTGGTGCCCACAGAAGGGGAAGTGCTCATCGAGGGCATCGCCCCGGGCGTACAGACCAAGGCGGAAGTTGCCTATCTGCCGGAGCGGACTTATCTGAACAGCTGGATGAAGGTAAAGGATCTGTTGGATTTCTTTTCTTCTTTTTACCGGAATTTCAACCGCAAACGCGCTCTGGAAATGCTGGAAGCGCTGCACATTTCTGTAAATGACCGGCTGAAAACCATGTCCAAGGGCACCAAGGAAAAGGTACAGCTCATTCTGGTCATGAGCCGGGATGCAAAGCTGTACGTTCTGGATGAGCCCATTGGCGGCGTAGACCCGGCGGCCCGGGATTATATCCTGCGCACGATCCTTACCAACTACAATCCCAACGCCTCCGTTCTCATTGCCACCCATCTGATCTCGGACATTGAGAACATCCTGGACGAGGTGATCTTCCTCCAGAACGGCGAAGTCCGCATGCACACCACCGTGGAAGAGGTGCGTGCTTCGGAGGGGAAATCTGTCGATGCTTTATTCAGGGAGGTGTTCCGATGCTGACCAATTTGATTGCTTTTGATCTGAAAAATTCCGCCAGGCTGCTGGTGCCGCTGCACATTGCGCTGCTGATCTTCACCATTCTCGGGCGGATCACGCTAGGGTCGGATTTTCTGATGCAGATGCCGGATGAAATCTTCGCCCTGCTTGTCATCTTTTACGTTATGATGGTCATTGTCGTTGGCGTCATCAGCTCCTTCTATTTCATTTACTGGTTTTATAAAAATCTGTTTACGGATGAGGGATACCTGATGCATACGCTGCCGGTGAAGCCCTGGCAGCTGGTGGCTTCCAAGCTGACCGGCCTGTTTTTCTGGCAGGTCATCGACGGCGCCATTATCCTGCTGTGCATGTTCATCCTGTCCACGGTGGATGCCACCTTTGTCCGGGATATCCCCTATTATGTCAGCGTGTTCACCACTTCCCTGGCAACAGATCTGCGGGTCAACCAGGGTAGCCTGATCGTGATCTTTATCGTCACCTTTGCGGTACAGCTGCTGCGCAGAGGGCTGGCTGCGTTCTTCTGCATCTGTGTGGGACAGCGGTTCAACAAGCACCGGGTGCTGGCCGCTTTCATCGCCTATGTCATCCTGACCAGCGTGCTGTCCCTGGCGGCCACAAGCATCATGGGCGCCATGGACTATCTGCCCAGCAACAACGGCGCACTGACCACGGTACTGCGCGGCCAGTTCCTGCACACCAGTTTTCTGGTGGAGCTGATCCAGGATCTGGTACTTGGCGGCCTGTACTTCTTCGGCTGCACCTGGCTCATCAGCAAACACCTGAACCTGGAATAAAACCCGGCACATAACCATAAAAAACGGAGGTCTGTATTTTCCTGATACAGGCCTCCGTTTCTGTCTATCTGTCTATGCTACATCCAGCTTCATATCCCCGAACTTGATCCAGGCTTTCTTTCTCATCACCTCAGAAACAGCAAGAGAAATAGCAGCCGGCAGAAGGAAATGCATGAGAGCGATTTCTGCCAGCACGACAACCGCCGGCAGTGTCTCTGTCATTACCTGATAGGTCATGATCTGTCCCACCAGACCTGCTGTTCCCATACCGGAACCCGTGGCATTGCTGGTCATATGGAACACCAGGGTACTCACCGGTCCCAGAATCGCACTGGAAATAATAGCAGGCAGCCAGATCACCGGTTTTCGCACAATGTTGGGCACCTGGAGCATGGACGTTCCCACGCCCTGAGCCAGCAGACCACCGATCTTATTTTCCCGATAGCTGGCCACCGCAAAACCAACCATGTTGCAGCAGCAGCCCACTACAGCAGCGCCGGCTGCCAGACCGGACAGGTTCAGGATGATGCCCAGCGCTGCAGAGCTGATGGGCAGCGTCAGGATCATGCCCATGAGTACCGATACTACAATACCCATAAGGAAGGGCTGCTGCTCAGTACCCCAGTTGATGATGGCGCCAAGCCCGGTCATAAACCGGGTAATGGGCGGCCCTACCAGCAGTCCCACTGTGGAACCGGTGACAATGGTAACAAACGGTGTCACCAGCAGGTCGATCTTCGTCTTGCCCGCCACCAGGTGACCCAGTTCAATACCGACAATTGCTGCAATAAAGGCTCCCAGCGGCTCTCCCGGACCTGCCAGCACCACCACGCCGCCCTCTCCGATGAGGGTGCCTGCCAGGATCTTGGAAGCATAGCCGCCGATCATGCCTGCGGTGGCTGCCGACAGGGTCACATACACCGGCTCCTTAAACTTATAGGCCACGCCCACACCGATGCCCGCACTGGTCATGACAGAGGCTGCCTTTCCAAACAGATAAAGGGTGTCTCCCACCGTGCCACCGATGAGGTTGCCGATCTGCTGAATGATCGTTCCGATGATCAGTGTGGCGAACAATCCCAGCGCCATGCCGCTCAAACCGTCGATAAATACGTGATTCAACGCTTTCTTTACTTTTTCCATAACCTGATATCTCCTTTTTACAAAAGTGGACTATACAACCGTGATTATCAGCTGTATAGCCCACTGTCTTGTCACTAGAAAGAAGATACCACAAATGATCTATTTTATCAAGTACCCTTTTTCATTTAATTTTTCTTCGATCCGATCCAGATACGCTTCCTTTTCGGCCTCAATGGTATGGTAATGATAGCCGTAGGTCAGTTCATTCAGCGGGCGGGTCTGATTGGCCTGCAGACGGCGGACGAACTCATCCGCATCCTGCCGGTTGTTGATGATCAGATCTACCGTGATCTGCCCGTAAATATCATGCTCTACCACCACATCCCGCACGCGGCCGCCGTAATCCACGATGGTATACAGCTCGTCCAGGATCTGGTCGTTAGTGTGCCGCACCCGCACCGTTCTCCGGTAAGTTTTCTCCGGCGCATGATCGTCATACAGCAGATACCCCTTGTTGGTGGAAAGGATATTCTTGTTACCTGCCCGAAGCAGGGCAATGTCCTGCACGATCACCTGCCTGCTCACAGACAGCCTTTTTGCCAGCTCCGTACCGGAAATCGGCTTGCTGCTGTCCTTCAGAAGCGTAATGATCTGTCCGCGTCTTTCCTCTGCGTCCATGTTTTCTCCTCCTGCCGTCCCTTCTTCTTAGTGATGGAACAGACGGATGCCTGTGAAGCTCATGACCATGCCGTATTTGTTGCAGGTCTCAATGACATTGTCGTCACGGATGGAGCCGCCCGGCTGTGCCACATATTTCACGCCGCTCTTGTGGGCACGCTCGATATTGTCGCCGAAGGGGAAGAATGCATCGGAACCCAGCGCCACGTTTTGCATCTGATCCAGCCATGCCCGCTTCTCCTCCCGGGTAAATACCGGCGGCTTCTCTTTGAAAATCTTCTGCCATGCACCCTCTGCCAGCACATCCATATAGTCCTCTCCGATGTACAGATCGATGGCGTTGTCCCGGTCTGCCCTGCCAATCTTATCTGCAAACTGCAGGTTCAGCACCTGAGGAGACTGCCGCAGGAACCAGTTGTCTGCCTTGCTGCCGGCCAGACGGGTACAGTGGATCCGGGACTGCTGTCCTGCCCCGATACCGATGGCCTGTCCATCCTTTACATAGCAGACGGAGTTGGACTGGGTGTATTTCAGGGTGATCATGGCAATGGTCAGGTCGATCTTTGCCGTATCCGGCAGCTCCTTGTTCTCGGTGACGATATTGTCAAAGAAATCCTTGCCGATATGCAGTTCGTTTCTGCCCTGCTCAAAGGTGATGCCGTATACCTGCTTGCGCTCCAGCGGTGCCGGTACATAGTCCGGGTCGATCTGGATGATGTTGTAATTGCCCTTTTTCTTGCCCTTTAAAATCTCCAGTGCCTCCGGCTCATAGCCCGGTGCGATGACACCGTCGGACACCTCTCTCTTGATCAGCTTCGCGGTGGACACGTCACAGACATCCGACAGAGAAATGAAATCTCCGAAGGAGGACATGCGGTCTGCACCTCTGGCTCTGGCATAGGCGCTTGCCAGGGGCGAAAGCTCTCCCAGATCATCCACCCAGTAAATCTTCGCCTCCACCGGGCTTAAGGGCAGGCCTACTGCTGCCCCTGCCGGAGAAACGTGTTTGAAAGAGGTAGCTGCCGGAAGACCGGTGGCCTCCTTTAATTCCTTGACCAGCTGCCAGCCGTTGAAAGCGTCCAGAAAGTTAATATATCCCGGTCTGCCGCACAGCACCTGAATGGGCAGCTCACCCTCCTCCATGAAAATCCGGGACGGCTTCTGGTTAGGGTTACATCCGTATTTTAATTCCAGTTCCTTCATCTTGCGTACTCCTCCTATTTATTCTTGTTGATGATCTTCGACTGTACCGCGCCGGTGGCAATGTCAATGTACCGCACAAACAGGGACACCTTGTTGTCTGCATTTAAGCTCTCCCAGAGCAGGTCTGCAAAGGCATCACAGTCATCGGGAATAGCGATCCGCTTCGGCTCACCCTCAAAGCTGGGCAGCGGGTTGCCGTCACAGCGGTAGGTATGGATGAAACGGCCCTCGCCTGCAGGACAGTTGTTGTAGGCAAAAGTGTAGCGGTTACAGGATGCCGGATTGCCGTTGTCGCTCTTCAGAATAGACATGGCAAAATTGTAGGTTCCGTTCTCGATATGCAGGATACCGGAAATACGGGGGGTATAGTTGGGAGCATCCGGCTCGAACTCTCTCGTCCGAAGAGCCTGCTCAAAGGTATGCTGACGATCCATCAGCTCATAGATCGTATCTGTCTGGTCTCCGTTGGTGACGATCGTCTTGTTGCCCAACACACGCACAGGTGCGTAAATGATCAGACTGGGATCGGTAAGCTTGGATGGGTCAAATGCCTGGGTGCGGATGCCGTCTCCGTCTTCCACAAATACACGGTTGCGGCTGTTCTCGCTTCTTCCCATGATGAAGTAGGCAGTGACTGCCTTCGTTCCGTCTTTCGAACGCCCGATGATGATTCCTCTTCCCGGGTATGCATTTTTTTTCAGTTCCTTCTCGATGGATAACAATTCCATGATGCTCCTCCTCTTTTTATCTGCCCGAAAAACAGGCAGCTGCTTATCTATTGCAAACTGCTAGTTGCAGCTGACAATTCCCTTCTCGCCGTCGATCGTCACGATCGCGCCGGATTTCAGAATCTTTGTTGCATGCTTTGCTTCCAGGATGACAGGAATGTCCAGGCTCAGGCCCACAATGGCTGCGTGGGAGTTGATGCCTCCCTCCTCCACGATCAGGCCGGAACAGGTACGGATCTGCGGAAGCATGCAGTTGTTGGTGGCCGGAACCACGATGATATCTCCTGTCTTATAATGTGCGGCCAGCTCCTCTGCCGTCTCGCATACACACAGGCCTGCGCATGCTTTCTTGTGGGACAGGCCCTTGCCGGTCACCAGAATGTGGCCCACCACATGCACCTTGATCATATTGGTGGTGCCGGAAATGCCCAGCGGGATCCCGGCGGTGATAACCGTCAGCTCGCCTGCTTTTACAATGCCGCCCTTCTCTGCAGCCTCCACCGCACACTCAAACAGCTCGTCTGTGGTCGTCTTCTCCGGTACCAGGAACGGATAAACACCCCAGGAAAGGTTCATCTGTCGGCATACATTTTCATAAGGCGTACAGCCCACAATGGGGCATGCCGGGCGGTACTTGGACAGCATTCTTGCCGTCTTGCCGCTCTTGGTCACCGTAATGACTGCGGCAGCCTTCAGGTCACTGGCTGTGGTACAGGTGGCATGAGAAATGGCGTTGGTCACATCCGGATTATCCGGGATCACGCGTTTTCTCAAAATATCGGTATAGTCAATATCTTCCTCTGTGCGCTCGGCAATCTTCACCATGGTGCGGACAGCCTCGATGGGGTACTCGCCCGCAGCGGTCTCGCCGGACAGCATGATAGCGCTGGTGCCGTCGTAAATGGCGTTGGCCACGTCAGCAGCCTCTGCTCTGGTGGGACGGGGATTGCGGATCATGGAATCCAGCATCTGGGTCGCCGTGATGACCTGCTTGCCCGCATTGTATACTTTATGAATGATCATCTTCTGGATGATCGGCACATCCTCCAGCGGTACCTCCACGCCCATGTCGCCTCTGGCTACCATGATGCCGTCCGATACCCGGATGATCTCGTCAATATTTTTCACACCCTGCATATTCTCAATCTTGGAAATGATATTGATGGAATTGCAGCCTTTCTCCTGGAAGATCCGGCGGATCTCCAGTACATCCTCTGCATTACGCACGAAGGATGCGGCGATAAAATCAAAGCCCTGTTCGATACCAAAGCAGATATCGCTGTAGTCCTGTTCACTGATGAACGGCATGGAAAGCTCTGTCCCCGGCACATTCACACCCTTGTGGTCGGACACCGTGCCCTCGTTGAGCACCCGGCATACAATGTCTGTATCGGTAACGCTCAGCACCGTCAGCTCCACCAGGCCATCATCGATCAGTACCCGGCCGCCCGGCTTGATATCATGCACCAGTTCTTTATAGGAAATGGAAACCCTGGTTTCGTCTCCCTCGATCTCATCTGTAGTCAGTGTAAACGTCTGGCCCTCTTTCAGAAGCACCTTCTTGTGATCCTTGAAATTTCGCAGGCGGATCTCCGGTCCCTTGGTATCCAGCATGGCTGCCACCGGGAGATTCAGCTCTTCCCGCACCTTTTTCACGATCTGCAGCCTTCGCAGCTGCTCTTCATGATCGCCGTGGGAAAAATTAAAGCGGGCAACGTTCATGCCCTCCAGCATCAGCTGACGGATCATCTCCTCGCTCTCACTTGCAGGTCCCAGTGTACATACGATTTTTGTTTTTCTCATAGTTAGTCTGCTCCTTTGGTTTGCGTTTATTGATTATTGTCTGTTATTTTATAAAAATTTACCCATCATCTATTCTATCATCGAATTCCCGGGAAAACAAGTTTCATTATGACGAAAAAAAGGCAGGCCAGAATGAAAATATTCTGGCATGCCTTTCCATGTCCACTTTTGGTTGTGAATATCCACTTTTTGACGTTGAATGTCCACTTTTCAGTCTCAATGTCCATTTTTCTTAAAATGTTTCGCACAATATGTCTTGCAATCTGCAAGACAGTAAATTACAATAAAAGCAACAGGAGGTGTTTATAATGAAAGATTCAACTGTAAGCGCTCGCGTCGAAAATAATATAAAGCTTGAAGCAGAAGATATTCTTCAGAAGCTGGGAATTCCTGTCTCTGTTGTAATCAATTCCCTCTATCGTCAGATCATTTATCATCATGGGGTTCCATTCTCATTAACAATTCCTTCTGAACCACAAACCAGCGATGCAATGTCTGATGCTGAACTCGACGCCAAACTTCAACGTAGCTATGCACAGTCACTTGCCGGTGAAGGACGATCAATGGATGCAGTGTTTGACGATCTGGAAAGGGGTCTTAAATAAATGGACGCCTATGAAATCATCATCACACCGGATGCAGAAGCTGATCTCTTTGAAATCCGTGACTACATTGCATACACTTTGTCAGTCCCGGACGTGGCACTAAATTACATTCGAGCAATTCGCAGCGAAATACAAAAGCTGACATATATGGCTTCAAGTATTGTTCCCGTAAAACAGGAACCCTGGCATTCCAGAGGTGTGCGAAAGATTATTGCAAAGAATTTTTATATCTATTATCGACCAGATGATTCATCAGGTAAGGTATATATTCTAAATGTGATCTATGCAAAGCGTGATCAACTCAAAGCTCTGAATAGAATGAATCTAAATGACTAGATTCTTATAAAACTTTTTCTATAACAATGTTCATTTTTCAGACAAACTTATACCCAACGCCTCTCACGGTCTTGACATGCTCGGGGTGGTCGGGATCCTGCTCGATTTTTTTGCGGAGGTTCCGGATATGGACATCGATGGTGCGCGTCTCGCCCATGTAGTCGTAGCCCCAGATTTTCTCCAGGAGGGTGTCCCGGGAGTAGACACGGTTGCGGTTGGAGGCCAACAGATAAAGAAGCTCGAATTCTTTCAGAGAGAGATCGACTTCCCTGCCGTCCACAGTAACAACCCGGGTGGTGTAGTTGATGACCAGATTATCGATGCAGATCCGGTCTTTGTCTTCTTCGCCATCCTCTTCCGCCGCAAGGCCGCCGTCTCCGGAGCGGCGCAGTACGGCCTTGATCCGGGCAATGAGTTCATGGACCCCAAAGGGTTTGCAAATGTAATCGTCTGCACCAATCTCCAGTCCCACAACCTTGTCAAATTCCTCGGATTTGGCAGTCAGCAGAATGACCGGCAGATCTTTTTTGTTTTTGTCCCCACGGATCTGCTTCAGCACCTCAATCCCATCGATGCCCGGCAGCATCCGGTCCAGAAGTACCAGATCCACCTGGTGCTGATCGAGGATTTCCAGCGCTTCCTCGCCGGTCAGCGCCTTTAATACCTCGTAGCCGTTGCGTTCCAGATTGTAACTGATGAGTTCCAGAATGTGTTCCTCATCGTCTACGGTTAAGATTACTTTTTTCATACCTGCCCGATTCCTCTCTTTCTGCCCTGTACGCGCACCACGTTGGTGCCTGTATGTTTTCTGTCATAGGGCAGCTTTATGATAAATTCCGTGCCCTCGCCCACTTCGCTGGACACAAAAATGTCTCCCTCGTACATTTCCACAATGTGTTTGACAATGGATAAGCCAAGGCCTGTGCCGCCCATTTTCCGGGAACGTCCCTTGTCCACCCGATAGAACCGTTCGAAAATGCGGCTTAAATGTTCCTTGGGAATGCCGATGCCGGTGTCTTTGACGGAAATCATCAGGTGATCGTTATGCACCCGGCAGGTCACGGTGACGCTGCCTTTTTCTGTATTTTTTACCGCATTATCTATGAGATTGATGAACAGCTGCTTCATCCGGTCCGGGTTACAGGGGAAGGGACGGATGTAGGGCTCCGGCTGGAAGATCACATCCACCTCCGGTTTCTGCTCGATCTTGGGCTGCAGAAGGTTCAACGTCTCATCGATGATACCGTTCACATCGCAGTCCTGGATGTTGTAGTCGCTGCCGGACTCGATCTCGGATAGCAGCAGAATGTCCTGAATGAGGGTATACAGCCGCTCTGCCTCAATGTCGATGATGTCCAGGAATTTGCGGGCATACTGCTCATCCTTGATGGCGCCCTGCTTTAGCGTATCCACGAAGCCCCGAATGGATGTCAGGGGCGTTTTCAGCTCATGGGTGACGTTGGACACGAAATCTGACCGCATGTTTTCCAGTTTTTTCACATCGGTGATGTCCTCAATGATGAGAAGGACGCTGCGGGACTGTTCTTTTTCCCGGTTCAGCACCGTGCCTGTAATCCGCAGATATTGCTCACCCATGATCCGGGACTGCCCCTCCTCGCAGATCACATCCCGGGACTCCCGCACTTTTTCAATGACATCGAAGATCAGGGAGCTGCGTACCAGATGGTATACGGATTCCCCAAGGAAATCTCCCCGGTGGCCGATGAGATTCATAAGAGCATCATTGTAAAACAAAATCTCGTCCCTGCCGTTGATGGCCAGCACGCCGTTCCGCATACTGCGCAGAATGGCTTCCAGCTCGTTGTTACGGTCCTTCAGCTCTTTCACAGCCGCTTCCAGCCGACCGGACATCCAGTTGAAAGAGTCCGCCAGCTTACCGATCTGACTGTTCTGTCTGGTTTTCAGCCGGATTCCGTAACTGCCCTCGGCAATCTTCCCGGCCGCCTCGATGACCTCATCAATGGGGTCTGCAATGAACCTGGTAAAAGCGATCACCAGCCCGGCGATCAGCAAAACACCGATGGCCAGCATAAAAATAGTGGATCTCATATATTCCAGCCGCAGGGCGTGCAGCTCTTCCAGCGGCACCGACACCCGCAGTACCCCCTCAAAGCTGTCTGTCCGAACAGGAACGGCGCAATAACAATAATCCATGCCAAGGGTGCTGGAACGCCGGACAATGCTGGCAGATTCCCCTGTCATGGCTTTTTTTACTTCCTCCCGGTCCTTATGATTTTCCATGTCAGACGGGCTTTCCTCAGATTCCCCCAGCACGGTGCCATCCATGTCGATAATGGTGATACGGACTTCCTGCCGTCTAGCATATTTTTTTGCAAAGGCATCATAATCTGCCGTTCCGGCAAAGTCCGTCTGCTCAAACACATCCCGGATCAGTTCTGCCTGATCTGTATACTGCGCCTCACTTTGTTGCTGCAAAAAACGCTGGCCGCTGCTCCAGAAGGAGATCTGGGAAGCCATCAGCGTCACAAATACAAGTGCTATATATGTAAATAACAGTCGCTTCCGCATCGCTCCTGCATTCTCCTTTCTGCTGACTTCACCATAACAGTTCAGATGCGCCATTCGCGTCCAGCTGCCCTATAACAGTTCAGACGCACCCATTCGCAAAACCGCGTGTACCACGCTCTCCGCTGCTACGCAGCTATTTTTTGCTCATAAGCGGGCGCTCCGTCCAAGGCTTCACGAAGCCCGCCTTACATGCAAGCATGACGTCTGGCTCCATAAACCCTTGACTGAACTGTTATTTATTTTAGGTTGTCTAACTCCCCGGTCACCACGAAGGTGATCCACCCGGCGATGTTGGTGGAATGGTCTGCCATACGTTCAAGATACTTGATTATCATCAAATAGTCAATATACTGTTTGATCCGGTCAGGATTATGTTTCATGGCGATGGCAATCTCGTCCCTGATTTTTACAAAGTAATCATCCACGATGTCGTCGGAGGCTTCCACCTGCTCTGCCTCTGCCTTGTCGTCGCTGACGAAAGCTTCTACGGTGCGGTGGATCATGTCTTTGACGCTGCGGATCATGTCCGGCACGCAGTCGGGCATGGGAATTTCCTTCTCGTCGGAGAGCAGGAGAATGTATTCGGAAATGTCGCTGCAGTGGTCCGCGATCCGCTCCAGATCAGAAATGATGCGCATGATGGAGGTCACCCGGCGAAGGTCGGTGGCCACCGGCTGCTGGGTGGCGATCATGTCGATGCAGGCCCGCTCGATCTCCCGCTCCATGGCGTCCACCCGGTCGTCCCCGGCGATGATTTCCCGGGCCTTTTCCCGGTTCATTTTATAGAGGGCTTCCTCCACCTGATCCAGGGATTCCTCGATCAGCGTCCCCATCTCCACCACTTTTTTGTGAAGTTTATCCAATTCATCCAGATATACCTGTCTTGTCATGTTTTCCTCCTCCATCAGCCAAACCGGCCGGTAATGTATTCCTCTGTCTTCTTTTCCACAGGGTTATTGAAGATCTGCAGGGTCGGGCCGTACTCCACCACTTCTCCGGTGAGGAAGAAAGCGGTCTTATCAGAAATACGGCTGGCCTGCTGCATGTTATGGGTCACAATGATGATCGTATAATTTTTCTTTAATTCCAGCGCCAGATCCTCGATCTTCATGGTGGAAATGGGATCCAGGGCGGAGGTGGGTTCATCCATGAGCAGCACCTCCGGCTCCACTGCCAGCGCCCGGGCAATACAGATTCTCTGCTGCTGTCCGCCGGACACGCCCAGCGCATTTTTCTTTAACCGATCTTTGACCTCATCCCAGATGGCCGCCTGTCTCAGGCTTCGCTCTACAATGTCATCCAGCTGGCTTTTTTTCTTGATGCCATGAATCCGGGGACCGTAAGCCACATTGTCATAAATGGTCATGGGGAAAGGATTGGGCTGCTGGAATACCATGCCTACGCGGCGGCGCAGGTCGATGACATCGATATCCCTGTAAATATCCACGCCGTCCAGATAGATATTGCCTTCGATCCGCACGCCGTCAACCAGATCATTCATCCGGTTGACGGTTTTCAGGAAGGTGGATTTGCCACAACCGGAAGGCCCGATGAACGCGGTGATCTCGTTTTCCTGAATCTCCATATTGATATTTTTCAATGCTTTAAAGTCCCCGTAATACAGGCTTAAGTCTTTTACGGAAAACTTGGATTTTGTCTGTTCCATATGTATTCTCCTTTATCTTCCCTGCCGACGCAGCATCCGTCTGGTGATCCATTTGGACAGGGCGTTGATGCCGATGATAATCATAAGCAAAATGATACCGATGGCGCAGGCCGTCGTCAGGTCGTTCTCTTCCTTCATGAGCGTATAGGCCTTGATGGTCAGGGTGGCGCCGCTGGCAGAATTGCCGAACAGCGCTTTCGGGATCTGGGCCACCGTTCCCGCTGTCAGAAGCAGGGCCGCCGACTCTCCCACCACACGGCCGATGCTTAAAAGCACAGCAGTCAGAATGCCGGGGATGGCGTTGGGCAGCACCACATGGCCGATGGTCTGCAGCTTGGTGGCTCCCAGGCCCAGGGAGGATTCCCGGTAACCTTTTGGAATGGCCTTCAGTGCTTCCTCCGTAGTGGTGATGATGGTGGGCAGCAAAATGATACTCACTGTCAGGGCACCGGCCAGGATGGAATACTGTAAACGCATAATCTGCACGAAGAACAGGGAACCAAACAGGCCATATATGATGGACGGGATACCGGCCAGATTCTCAATGGCAAAATGGATCATCGTCAGCAGCTTGCCCGGTTTGGCATATTCGATCAGATACACTGCTGCCAGGATACCAATGGGCGCCGCAATGCCGATAGAAAGAAGAATCATGTAAATCGTCGTCACCACCATAGGTACGATACCACCACCGGGCCGCACCACCTTCAGCCGAAGGGCCGCGTCCGTCTGGGCTTCCATCTGCTGTACCGCTTCCGCCAGGAAGGCTTCCTCGGAAAGTTTTCCGCCGGTTACCTCTTCTTTATAAGCGGCCTCCACATCATAGGCGCCGAACTTGGTCAGGATATCCCCTTTTTTCACCGCATAAGTAGCTCCTGTGCCATCCACGGCACTGCGCACCGGAGAATAACTGTCCATATCAGTCACCACTACCTGGCCGTCCCGGATTCCCAGGTGGATACCCACCGTGTTCACATAATAGTCGCCGCTGTCCGGCTGGGGATCCACGTACCGGCCACAGGTCACATAGGTGGTCTTATCTTCATAGGCGTGGGTCAGGAATGCCGGTGTGATACCAGGCATACCCTTGATCAGGATAAAACCGATGATCACCACCAGGATCAACACGGTAACCCCCGCACACCCGTAAATACATCCCCGAAGGATGCCATCTTTCTGTTTTCTGCTCATTTCTTCGACTCACCTGCCTTATGGGTCAGTACGATCAGTGTCGTATTGACGATCATGATAAAAATAAAAAGGATCACACCAGTGGCAAACAGCATTTCTGACTGTCTGCCGGAGGCATAGCTCATTTCCATGGCAATGTTCGTCGTCAGCGGACGTACCATGGACCAGATACTCTTAGGAAGGCCTGAGGTGGGATTTCCCGCGATCATCATCACCGCCATGGTTTCTCCGATGGCCCGGCCAATGCCCAGCACTGCTGCGGAGAGGATACCGGATTTGGCTGCCGGGATCGTCACTTTAAAAATCGTCTGGATCTCGGAAGCCCCCAGCCCATAGGATGCCTCCCGGTAAGATTTCGGTACGGCCCGCAGGGATGTCTCTGACAGGGATACGATGGTGGGCAGGATCATAATGGTAAGCACGATGATCACCGCCAGCAGCGACTGGCCCTGTACCATGGGCGATACCTTTTTGATCAGCGGTACGATGATGCCAAGGCCAAAGGCACCATACAGCACCGACGGGATCCCGGCCAGCAGCTCCACCGCCGGTTTGATGATCCTGACGAACCGGTCAGGCGCCAGCTCCGAGATAAAGACTGCAGTCAAAAGTCCCACCGGCACGCCGATGACAATGGCACCCACAGTAGCCAGCACGGAAGCCACGATCATATAGAAAATACCATATATGTTTTCTCCGGGCGCCCACCGGGTTCCCGTGATAAAATCGAGAAAGCTGTAAGCATCCGGGCCGAAAAACGGGTGTAGCCCTTTGTAGAATACAAAGACGATGATGGCCGTTACCGACACCACACCCACCAGCGCACAGAGCAGAAACAATGTCTCTATGCTTTTTTCTCCTAATTTTTCTCTGTTCATATTTTCCCCTTTAAAAATGCCCCAAAACAGGCTCCGGATATCCAGTCTTTGTTTTGGGGCAGCTTTCTTTTTCTTTTTCGTTCTCCGGAAAATTTATTTCACACGGATTCCGCCGTGGTTATCTACGCACGCCTGTCCGTCTTCTGTCAGGGCAAAGTCAAGAAATGCTTTTCCTGCATCTGTTACGGTGTCATCGTAGTATACGAAGATGAACGGTCTGGACAGCGGATACTCGCCGGTCTTTGCAAGCTCAGCCGTAGGCTCCACATCATTGACGGTCAGCGCTTTTACCGTGTCATCGATGAAGGAGAAGGATACATAGCCGATAGCGTTGGCATTCTCTGCCACTGCTGCCTGTACCGGACCATTTCCTTCCGATACAGAAGCTGCACCGGTCAGTCCGCCTGCATCCTCTAAGGCAATCAGCTCTTCAAAAGCGCTTCTGGTCCCGGAGCTCTCCTCACGGGACACCACAAAAATCTCTGCATCATCACCGCCAACCTCTTTCCAGTTTGTGATCTTACCGGAATAAATATCTGCCAGCTGCTCGGTGGTGATATTTTTCACTGCCTCATTTGCCGGGTTTACGATGACTGCGATTCCGTCATAAGCAAATACTTCCTGCTTCAGATCAGCATCCTTTTCATCATCCTTGATCTCTCTGGAAGAAGCGCCGATGTTGTTGGTCTTTGCCTTGGTGTCCTTGATGCCTGCGGAAGAACCGCTGCCGGTGTACTCGATGGTCACGTTGGGGTTCTGTGCGGTGAACTCATCCTTCATGTCATTCAGGATCTTCTCAACGGAAGTAGAACCTGTGATCACGACGGTACCGGAAAGGTCTGAAGCTGCAGTATCTGCTGCTGTGGCATCTGCTGTCTTCTCCTGCTGTGTATTCTCTGTCGCTGCCGGTGCTGTTGTTGCCGGTGCGCTGTCACTGCTGCTGTTACCGCAGGCAGTCATGCCTACTGTCATTGCTGCGATCATGCCAATTACGATTGCTTTTTTCATTTCTCTCATACTCCTCCTAAAACTTATCTTTCAGATTGTTTTCCTCATCTGTTGAAACCATCCTATACCCGGTGTATAAAAGAAATATTTGCTTTTTGTTAAGTCTTTGTAAAAGCATCAGTGGGCCATTTCCGAAGAAATATACTCCACAATGTTTCTGGCATGGTCAGAAACCCGCTCCATATTACTGATGATATCCAGGAAGATGATGCCCTTGGAGGCAGAGCACTCGTTCCGGGCGATCCGCTCCATATGGGATTTCCGCAGTTCCTTTCTCAGTCCGTCAATCTCGTCCTCCAAATCTTTGACCTTCTGCACATTTTCCCGGCACTGCTCCGGCTTCTCGCTTCTTCTGGCCGCAATGGCGCCCTCAATGGTCTCCACAGACAGCTCCGTCATTTCCCGCAACCCTTCCTTGGCATCCATAGAAAACTCCATGGAAGTATCCGACATTTCCTCAGCCAGATCTACGATATTGTCACAGTGGTCGGAAATCCGCTCCACATCCTTTACGGTATACATGAGATCACCCACGATCTCCCGCTGTTTGTCTGTCAGGGAAGTGTGGTCCAGCTTCGCCAGATATTCCATGATCAGTTTTTCGAATTCATTCACGGTTTCTTCCAGTTTCCGCCCCTTCTCGATTTTCCGGTGGCTGCCTGTCAGCACTGCATCCATGGCAGTGCGCAGATGACAGACCGTGATCTCACTCATCCGAAGCAGCTCCTGGATCGTATTTTCCACAGCGAAAGCAGGGGTTTCCAGCACACGGGCATCCAGCTGCGGCAGAGCGATGTCTGCCATCTCCTCTGCCTCGCCGGTCTCTTTTTCATCCCGGACAATTTTTTCCGATAATTTCACCAGTACTCTGGCAAAGGGGAACAGCAGGATTGTATTGGTCACATTGAATACCGTGTGGAAAATGGAAATCTGTACGCTGCTGATGGTCGATGTGCCGAAAGCCGGGCGCAGGCCAAACACGATAACCATGACAATACCAAAGACTACCGCACCGATCACATTAAATAAAAGGTGGATCACCGCTGCCCGCTTGGCATTTTTCTGAGCGCCGATACTGGACAGCAGCGCCGTTACACAGGTACCGATATTCTGGCCAAGAGTGATGAACACGGCAGAATTCCATGTCACGATCCCGTTCATGGCCAGCGTCTGCAGAATACCTACAGAAGCGGAAGAGCTCTGGATGACGCCCGTCACCACCGCACCGGTCAGGATGCCAAGGATGGGGTTGTTCCCCAGCACGGAAAAGGCTGTGGAAAAAATCGGCGCACTCTTATACGGTGCAATGGAACCGGACATGTAACTTAAGCCCACGAACAGTACACCAAATCCCACCAGAATCTGGGCAATTTCCTTCTGCCGTTCTTTTTTGCAGAATAACAGCATAAAAGCGCCAATGCCGATGAGCAGCGGTGCAAACGTCTCCGGCTTTAACATACTGCCCCACTCGCTCATGGACACGATCCATGCAGTCACTGTTGTTCCGATATTGGCACCCATGATCACGCCCACAGCCTGGGTCAGGTTCAGAATGCCTGCATTCACAAAACCGACCACCATAACGGTTGTGGCGGATGAGCTCTGGATGATGGCGGTAACTCCCAGTCCTACCAGTACACCCATGAGCCGGTTGCTCGTTAAAAACTGTAATAATTTGCGCATCCGGTTTCCTGCAGATTTCTGCAGGCCGTCCGCCATGACGTTCATGCCATACAGGAACATCCCCAGGCCCCCGATAAACATAAACAGCATTTTCATATGCTCCATCTCTTTTGTCCTCCTACTCTCTCCTCGTTATTGCTTCTTTTCTGAATATTCATCTACCTACTTCTCAACAATATGAAATTCCTGTAAAGTCTGTACGAAGCAAATGTAAAGTTTATGTAAAGTCTCATTGACGGAACCGGATTCACCGATTACAATAAGATAGAATTAAAAATTTCTTGAATTTGAGAGGGGAAAACGATATGGAACCAATTTTTGTCGGCTGGCTGTCTTTACTGCCTCCGCTTCTTGCAATTTCACTTGCGCTGATCACCAAGGAGGTTATGTCCTCCCTGCTCATCGGTATTCTGTCAGGATCTCTGATCTATGCCTGTGCCTCCGGCCTGAACCCGTTTATGGGTACCCTGACCACCACCTTTGACCTGATGGCATCCCGGGTAGATATGAAGATTCTGATATTCCTGGGTCTTTTAGGCGCTCTGGTCGTTGTCGTAACCATGGCAGGCGGTTCCCGGGCTTACGGCCGCTGGGTATCCGATAAGATCAAAAACCGCCACATGGCACAGCTGGCAACCGCCGCCCTGGGCATCCTGATCTTTATTGACGACTATTTCAACTGCCTGACCGTCGGCACCGTTATGAAACCGCTGACAGACAAGCATAACATTCCCCGGGCCAAGCTGGCTTACATCATCGATGCCACCGCTGCCCCGGTATGTATCATTGCCCCGGTTTCCAGCTGGGCAGCCGCTGTCGGCTCTTCTCTGGCAGCCACCGGTGAATTTACCAGTGATATCGCAGCCTTTATGGCAACGATCCCTTACAACTTATATGCCATTCTTTCTATATTAATGGTACTGCTTCTCTGTCTGAAGGATCTGGACTTCGGCCCCATGGAAGAAAAGGAAGAGGCTGCACAGGCAGGCGACCTGGGTGATTTTGATGCGCCCATCGAAGAATCCGTGCACATTTCCGAGCGTGGCCGGGTATCGGACATGCTCATCCCGGTCATCGCCCTGATCATTTTCTCCATTCTGGCCATGCTGCAGAACGGCGGCCTCTGGGGAGACGATCCGGCTTATCACACCATTATGGCAGCCTTCGGTAACTGCAGCGCCTCTGATGCGCTGGTGCTGGGCGGCTTCGGTGCCCTGATCGTAGCTTTTATTCTGTTCATTCCGCGCAAACTGGTAACCTTCCATGATTTCATGTCCGGTATTGAGAGCGGCGTGAAAAACATGGTGCCCGCTTACCTGATCCTGATCATGGCGTGGACCATCAGCGGCGTGTGCCGTGACCTTCTCATGACCGGCGAATATGTCCGCGGCATTGTGGAGAGCTCCAGCCTTCCCCCGGCCATCATTCCGGCCCTGATCTTTGTCATTGCGGCATTTTTGTCCTTCTCCATGGGCACAGCCTGGGGCACCTTCGGTATCCTGATTCCCATCATCGTACCGGTATGCTCTGCCATCGCGCCGCAGCTGATCATCGTCTCTCTGTCCGCCACTCTGGCAGGCAGTGTATTCGGCGATCACTGCTCCCCGATTTCTGATACCACCATCCTGTCCTCCACCGGTGCGGGATGCCAGCATATTGAACACGTATCTACCCAGCTGCCCTACGCACTCACCGTAGCCTCCTGCTGTTTTGTCGGCTATGTGGTGGCCGGGTTCAGCGGCGGCAATGTGGTGCTGACGCTGGCCTCCGCCATTGTGTGTCTGGTGGTGGCTCTGGTGGTGCTGCATCAGCATTCGGTAAATAAAAAGCAGGCATAAACCATAGGTTACGCCTGACACAAAGTTTGCAACAAAAAAGTTCTGTCATGGTCTTCTGTTATCGAAGATCTTGACAGAACTTTCTTTTTTCATCGCCATATTTTTCTCATATTCCAGCTATTTTCCCGGCTTCCATGTTTACACCGTTCTGTGCTGTTTCCACGATTTTCCCTCTATTTTAATGGATTGATCTTTCTCCCCGCCAGATACAGCAGCACGCCGGACAGCAGCAGCTGCACCACCTCGCTGACGGCGATCCAGTGGGTGAGGATGCCTTCCGCCCCGTTCAGCCCGAACCGGGTACAGAGCGCTACGATGGCTCCCGGGTCTCCCACCTGGCTGCTGACCATGCCATAGAAGGTCACCGCCGGATTGACCAGAAGAAGGCCGATGACGTTGCCCACGGTGATGCCCTCCGTCTGTCCCACTGCCGACATCTGCATCTGTACCAGACTGTAAACGCCGCTTTCGATGACCAGTGTGCCGCCCAGCAGGAACAGCACCGCCAGATAGGTCAGCACCGTGGCAGTGGTCACCCTTCTTGTGTAGGCCGAAAAGAAAATACCCACACTGCCGACAAAAATTGCCGATACGCCCAGGATCACCACAAATCCCACCAGCTCCAGAATGCCCACACCGCCAAAGATGAACACAATGGACAGCACCGGCAGACTGGAGACGGCCAGCATGAGCACCGAACTCAGGGACGATTCCAGCTTGCCCAGCACGATAGACCAGGGCTTCATCTTCGTCGCCAGCAGCATGTCCAGCGTCTGCCGTTCCCGCTCCCCGGCGATGCTGCCCGCCGTAATGGCCGGGATGATGAGCAGGATCATACCAAATTCTATATAAGCCATGACCACATACAGGCTCACCGTCTCAGAATAATCCATGCTGTATCCATAATGTACCGAATTCATCATACTGTACAGCACCATCATGCTCACCACGATAAGCACGGCATTATAGCCAAATACCATCCAACTGCTTTTCATCGTTCGGCTGCTTAATTTGATCTCATTTTTAAATACCGGATTCAGCTTCACTTATCCTGCCTCCTCACTGTGTTCTGTAATCTTCAGGAACAGGGATTCCAGGCTGCCCTGCTCTCTGGAATAGGACTGGACAAGAACACCATTATCGATGAGCGTTTTCAACAGTCTTGCTTCCTCCTCCCGGTTTCCGGAAAAAGAAGCGAAAATACTGTTGCCCTGGATGGTAAGGCTCTCAATCTTCTCCTCCTTCTTCAACAGCAGCACTGCTGTATCCACCTGGTCATACACCCGGATGATCAGCGGATTAGACGTATCCACTGTCTCCAGAATGTCTTCGATACTTCCCTGGAGGATCATCTTACCCCGCTCGATGACACCAATGCTTGTACACATCTCTGCCAGCTCCATAAGAATGTGGGAACTGATGATGATCGTCTTGCCGTCATCCCGGAGTTCTTTCAGGATCTCCTTAAATTCAAACCGGCTTCTGGGATCCAGACCTGATGCCGGCTCATCCAGAATAAGAAACTGAGGATCATGGATCAGCGCCCGGGCCAGGCAGAGCCGCTGCTTCATTCCCCGGGAAAGTTCATCCACATAGCACTCTTCCTTGCCCTCCAGATGCACCATTTCCAGAAGATGTCCACCCAGCCTGCGGGCCTGCCTCGTCTCCATGCCATAAGCACTGGCATAAAATTCCAGATATTCCATTACCTGCAGATTGTTATAAACGCCAAAAAAATCCGGCATATAACCGATAACCTCTTTCAGCCGGTTATAATCCTCAAAAAGCTTGATATCATCAATGTAAATCTCTCCCGCATCTGCCTTGAGAAGGCCTGCCATGATTTTCATGGTTGTGGTCTTTCCCGCACCGTTTGGTCCTACGAAACCGAAGATCTCCCCTCTGTCAATCTGCAGATCCAGACTGTCCAGCGCTGTATATCTGCCATAACGTTTCGTCAGATTTCTGATTTTCAGCATGGTCAGATCCTCCCCTTCATGATCAAAATCGGCAGCTTGTCTGATTTGTCTGATCCCACGGTCGTATCCCGATAACGCAACAGCAGCCGGTGATCCAGCGAAATGCACTGCTCCAGCCGGTCACCCGTCAGCTCGTCCTCCTCAGACACCTTCTCATACCGACCGGCCCTGTAATTATAAATTTCTATCGTCCCGGCAAATTCCTGGTAAGCATCCGCATCATAGTAATCCTCACGGCCAAACATCAGGGACAGATCCTGCACATCCTCCGGCACCTGGTATTCCAGCACCACATCATTGCCGTAAGCGGTATTATTATAGGTAACGTAATCGCCGGACACCACCCGCACCGTACTGGTGATAAACGGGAAATATTTCCAGATTTTCCCATTTTCTTCTTTCTCATAAGAAAGTGAAATGTCTGTATTCACAAGTGTCTGCCCTTCCGTCTGATAGGCACTGTCCTTCAGCAAATCCAGTGGCACACCGTCCACAAACCCCACCAGACGACAGCCCTTCGGCTCCTTCTCATAGCCCTCCTCCAACTGATTGGAAAGGATCGATGTCTTCCAGCAGGCATCCAGAAAATCCGCATTCACTTCCCTGTGATATCCCGCTTCATAATCCAGGCATTTTTGCACAATCTCATATCCCTCTCCCGGAACAAAGGAATACAGACTGCATGTTCCCACATCCAGGGATCCACCGGCCGGGAACTGTTCCACATACACCAGATGATTCTGAAATATCAGGAACACATCCGTCAGATTGTAAGATGTCCGGTTGACCAGCGTCCCGGTCAGTGCGCCATCAAAATAGCAAAGCTCTCCCTGCACGCCAAAATCCGCATCCGTCTTTTCCGTCCGGGAGGCCTGCACATATTTGGCCGTAAACGCCCGGTCACTCTCCATGGACAGCACATTTTCCGTCTCCCCATAGGCGATCTGCATGCTTTCTCTGGAAAAATCAGGCACCGCATCCATATAGGCGGCGCCATAATAAGCCGTATCGCACACCGGCATGAGATCATAGTCCTGATTCACATAAATGCTGTACGCCGTGTTATAAGGCGCCCGGACAGAAAAATCTACCTTCTCATCCTTCACGCCCGGCATCAGATTGATCTTCCGCACATAATTGACAAAGGGCGCATTAAACCGGGTGCGGCTGCCCATGACAAACACGATCCCGGAAAACAGGATCGCCAGAACACCCACACAGCCCCAGATATATTTTCTTCCGTGAAATTTTTTCAATACAAGGTAAACCACCGGCCCTGCCAGGATCACATAGACGGCCAGCACTACCGCATATCTGCCGGTCTTCGGGATATGTTCCATGCTGACGCCCTCCAGCTCACTGGAAACGACCCAGTAATCGTCCCCGGTGTGCGTTACCGTGGGATCCGCTTCCTCCAGCTGCTGCCTGGAAAAGCAGTCCTCCAAAAGCATCTGTCCCATCAGATCGGTACCGGCTACCTCGTCCTCTCCCATGGTCAGCCGCTGGGGGTAGGTCACGATCCGTCCCTCTCCGTAAGGTTCGATCTCCGGTGTCAGGTCTGCCATGTCTGCAGCCTTCTGTCCGCCGCCCTGCACCAGCACACCGCCGTCTCTCACCCAGCGCTTGATGGCTTCCTTCTGTTCCGTGCGCAGCCTGTCTGTATCAAAATCCTGCACCAGGAGCAGATCCAGCATATCCAGCCCGGCCCGGGTATCCTCCAGTGTGGTCTCATCCAACAGCACCGCTGCCAGACTGACAGAAGAATAGGCCGACGTGCGCAGGCCGTCCAGATACTGCATGCCTGTCGGATCATCTGTCAGCACCCCCGCCAGAAACTCTCCGGAGGAGGTGCGCACTGACAGGGAAAAGTCCTTCTCCGCCTGTATCTGTCCGTCCGCCCCGATGAGCTGAATTTTTACAAAAGGGGAACATCCGGTCATGGGCAGTGTAAATGTCACTGTCTTGCTCTGTCCCGGTTCCAGCTCCAGCACTTTGGAAACCCCATAATTGTCATAGCTGAGTGCATAGGCCCTGTGGCCAAAAGGCAGGCTCATCAACGAACCGGAGCCATAGTATACATCCTGTCTGTAAGCAGAAGTCAGAAGATGCACCTTTCCGGAAAAATCTGCGTCCTTACTCGTTACCTGTACATGAAAAGCGGCATCCCGGTTATATTTTACCGAATTATCATACCCATAGGTCAGCGAAATATCAAAGGTATCCGCCACAGGCGCTGCCGCTTCTGTCCTCCGCCCTGCACCAAGCAGCAGAAGCACTGCCAGAAGACAGACGCCGGCCACACGCCAGACTCTTTGTTTTCTGTATGTTTGCATATACCCTCTCCTCATATATCTAACCGCAAGAATCAAAATGCTCCGGCCGGTCCTTCAGCGACTGATACAGGCGCACCTCAAAAACCGTTCCCCGGATATTGCTGGTTGCATGGATCGTTCCGCCGTGAAGCTCCACCACACCCTTCGCAATGGCCAGCCCCAGTCCGGTGCCCCCGGTATTCATGGAACGGGAATGCTCCACACGGTAGAATTTTTCAAAAATATGATCCAGCTCCTCCGGCGGGATGATCTTCCCATAGTTCAGCACACGGATGACCACCATGGGATCCTCCCGCTCCACGCTGACCACGATCTTCTTCCCGTCCGCGCCGTACTTGATGGCGTTGTTGATCAGGTTGTCAAACAGCCGCGCCAGCAGGTTGCCGTCCGCCTCGATCTGGAGACTGTTCTGGGAGCTGGTAAACTCATAGGTAAGCCCCGCCTCCTGAAAATTCGGATAAAACTCATCCAGCATCTGTTCCAGCAGCTTGACAATGTCCAACATCCCCGGCTTCATCGTAATTTTTCCATAATTCAGTTTCGTAAAGCCAAACAGATCCTCGATCAGCTTCTCCAGCCGCTTGGATTTCTTATAGGCAATGTCCACAAAGTTCTGACGCACTTCCGGTTCCAGATCAGGCCGTGTCTTCAGAAGCTCCAGATATCCGATGACCGACGTCAGCGGCGTGCGCAGATCGTGGGCCACGTTGGTGATCAGATCATTCTTCGATCGCTCCGCTTCCCGCTCCTTGTCCATGAGTACCCGAACCTCCCCGGTCATCTTGTTCAGGCTCCGGGCAATGGATGCAAACTCATCCTGTCCCCGGACACTGATCTCCGTATTCAGGTCACCGCAGGCAATCCGGGTGATGCCATTGGAAATCTCCCGGACATAACGCACCACACCGTCCATACACATGGCAAAGCTTATGAGAAACACCGCACCGCCCACCGCAAAGAGAATAATCATCTGCACGGTGGGATTCAGGCCGTCTCTTCCAAGAATGGCATTGCGATACCCGTTCCGGCGCAGGAATTCCACGATCACCTGCAGATTGAAAATAACGATCAGCTCCGCGCCGCAGGTGATGAGAATGCTGGCCAGGGCACTGAAAAAAATCCGTCTCCGAAAGGATTTGAACAATTCATCGCTCAATTTTGTATCCCACTCCCCATACCGTCGTGATAATCTTCTCGGTTCTGGTATCCTCCTTCATCTTGCCGCGCAGTCGCCGGATGTGCACCATCACCGTGTTGTTTGCTTCATAGACCTTCTCGTTCCACACCCGCTCAAAAATCTCATCGGTGCTGAACACCCGCCCCGGGTTGGACGCCAGCAGGTACAGAATGTTGAACTCGATGGGTGTCAGCTTCACTTCTTCGCCGTACACGACCACCTTGTGATTCTCCTTGTTGATCACCAGCCCCCGGATCTGGATCTCCGTCTCCGGCTTTCCCTTGTCACTGCCGGGATTCAGCTGGGTAAACCGACGCAGCTGGGATTTCACCCGGGCGGTCAGTTCCAGCGGGTTGAAGGGCTTCGTCACATAATCGTCGGCACCTGTGCCCAGCCCCAGGATCTTGTCCAGGTCGGTGGACTTGGCACTTAAAATAATAATGGGTATGTTGCTCGTCTCCCGGATCTTCCGGCACATGGCAAGCCCGTCCATCCCCGGCATCATGATGTCCAGCAGCACCAGCTTGATGTCCTCTTTTGCCAGAATATCCAAGCCGTCCGCCGCGTTGTACGCCTTATATACTTTGTAGCCGTCACTGACCAGATAAATCTCGATCAGATCCGCGATCTCCTTCTCATCATCTACCACAAGAATCTTCGTTTCCTGCATATCATTTTCCTGCCTCTCTTAACTATATCATTCCACAATATCCCATAACACAACCAATCTATCAACAAATCACACAGGATACGGCCAGTGTATGGGAATCTCTTATCTTTCATTTTTTCCTTTTATCTGTACTCATTCTAATTCTAACACAAAACAGAAGGAGAAATCCTTACTGAATTCTTAAGCCGCCTGAAAATTTTCTTGCATCCAACGTGGGAGTTTGCTATTCTTAACAAAAAGATCATCGGAAGTTTTTTCGTATATCATTTAAAAATTCAGGAGGTTTGAACCATGAGTGACTTACACATAGATACCACCGTTTATGAGGGACGTCCCGCCGACGAGACCGGACGCCTGCCAAAAGAAATCCACACCTATGACCTGCTGGACAGGCTTTCCATTCCGTTCGTCCGGGTAGACCACGAGGCGGCCATGACCATCGAAGCCTGCCAGGGCGTCGATGCGCTCCTGGGCATGGAGATCTGTAAAAATCTATTCCTGTGCAACCGGCAAAAGACCCAGTTCTACCTGCTGCTCATGCCCGGCAGCAAGCCCTTCCGCACGAAAGAGCTGTCCGCCCAGATCGGTTCCGCCAGACTTTCCTTCGCCTCAGAAGAATACATGGAGCAGTTTCTTGACCTGACCCCCGGCTCCGTCACTGTCCTGGGGCTTATGAATGACACGGACAATCGCGTGCAGCTGCTCATCGACGAGGATGTAGTGAAGGACGAGTGTTTCGGCTGTCACCCGTGCATCAACACATCCAGCCTGAAAATGAAAACCAACGATATTCTGGAAAAATTTCTCCCGGCTGTGCATCATGAGCCGATCTTTGTAAAGTTAGGGGCTGAATGATCAAAGTGTCAGTCCGCGCCTGATTAGCTTCTCATACACAGGCAGCATGTGGGCCTCACTCACCTGCTGCCTTAACTGCTCTATGGGCAGCCAGCCCACCTGACTGTTCTCCCCTTCGCACACCTGCAGGGCTTCCGTCTCGTCCGCTTCGCACAGATATGTCAGATTGAAATGCAGATGAGCGTTGACAAATTTGCCCCGCTTGATATGCCGCCGCACCTCCAGGATGTCCACCGCAGCCAATTCCTTCTGCAACGGACGGATGGTCTGGATGCCCGTCTCTTCCCTTGCCTCTTTCAGCGCAGTCACCAGCCCGTCCGGCTCTCCGTCGGCATGTCCGCCGGTCCAGGCCCAGGACTGAAAAATATTGTGGTACGCCATGAGCACCTTCGTCCGCTCCCGGTTGAAGATCATGGACGACGCGGTAAGATGAAACAGCTCACAGGAGCGCTCCAGGATCGCATCCCCATAAGTTTTCCAGGCCGCCAGCATCAGCGCCCGGTCCTTCTCCTCCTGTTCACAGCCCGGAACAAAATTTCGGATTTCTTCTATATAATTCATTGTATTCTCCCCACTCCTGTTCTACACATTTTCCCCATTGCCACTTCCTTGCCCTCGCCTATCCCGAAGCATTTCCTATCTCGATGCCACAATCTGTATCTGCCATTACTATAAGCTCTGTCATTGTGATTCATCGCAATAACACTGCCAGCCCGAAAGCATTACCTGCCACCGATCACATCTTTCATCTTGTATATCGTCATGCATTGCACATCCCTGATCCATTTATGATCGTTATTCTTCCAGGAATCCCTCCATCACGTAATTGGCCAGATCCCGGCCCCGTTCTGTGAGAAAAAATCTGCCCGTCGCAGATCATCAGCAGCCCTTCTGTCTCGTACTTTTCCAGCTGCCGTCCATAAATTTCCCGCATATCCACACCGAACGTCCGGGCAAAATCTGCCGCCGACACGCCAGTTGTCCGCCGCAGCCCCAGAAACATGGTTTCCTCCATCTGCTCCCGCAGGGACAACACTTCCCGGCTCTCCGGTGTGAAATCTCCCTGCACATACCGTTCCAGATTTCGGTGATTGGTGAACCGACATTCCTCATAAAGGGAGGCTGCGCCGATGCCAAAGCCCACATACTCCTTCCTCAGCCAGCAGTTGTCGTTGTGGCGGCACACAAAGCCCGGCTTCGCATAGTTGGAAATCTCATAGTGCCCATACCCGGCAGCCCCAAGCAGCGCTTCCGCATCCGCGTACATGCCCCGCTCAGCTTCCTCGTCCGGCAGATACACCGGCAACTTTCCCTGCTCCCGCAGCAGTACATCGTCCTCATACCGGTCGTAAAAAGGCGTCCCTTCCTCCACAATCAGGCTGTACACCGACAGATGCTCCGGGGCCAGCGCCACCGCTTCTTTCAGCGCAGCACAAAAGCCCTCCCGGGTCTGTCCCGGCAGGGCTGCCATCAGATCTATATTAATATTCTTAAATCCGGCCTGTCTGGCCCAGGCATAACATGCCCGGAAATCCGCCGCTGTGTGGATCCGGCCCAGGGTACGCAGAAGCTCATCGTCAAAGCTCTGAGCCCCGATGCTTAAACGGTTGAAGCCCATCCGGCGATAGGCGGCGAGTTTTTCCAGATCCAGCGTGCCCGGATTGGCCTCTGTGGTGATCTCCGCCTCCGGCGACAGGACAAATTCCCGCCGCAGGGCAGAAAGGATCCGTTCTGTCTGGGTAACATCCAGCAGGGAAGGGGTGCCGCCGCCAAAAAAGATACTCGTCACGATCCGGTCTTTTTTGCCGGCATTTTTGCTTTCGATCTCCGAAAGCAGCGCCTGGACATACTGCTCCCGCACCGCTTCCGATGCAGGAGCCGACAGGAAATCACAGTAAGCACATTTTCTGACACAAAACGGAATATGGATGTAGATGCCAAGCTCGGCTTTCGTTTCGCCTGCTTCTCCCGGTTTTCTGTTTTCCTGCATCTTTTTCCCAGATTCCATCACATATTCCTTCTTCCACTTTTCAGGACTGTACCATGCATCCTTATCTTTTCAACGGAATGATTTTCAGATCCTTGCTCAGGTGGTTTAACACCTCGCAGCCATCCTCGGTGATGAGCACCAGATCCTCGATGCGCACGCCAAACTCGCCCGGCAGATAGATGCCCGGCTCCACAGAAAAGCACATGCCCGGCTTTAACACTTCCTCGTTGGCCCCGGATACGTCCCCGGCCTCGTGGCAGTCCAAGCCAATGCAGTGGCCGGTCCGGTGGGTGAAATACGGACCATAGCCCCTGGAGGTGATATAATCTCTGGCTGCCGCATCCACATCACAGAATCTGGCCCCCGGCTTTGCCGCCTGGATGCCCCGCAGATTGGCCTCCTTTACGATCTCATACACCTCTCTGGCCTTGGGACTTGCCTCCCCCAGGAAAACGGTACGTGTCATGTCGGAGCAGTAGGAATCCTTCCGGCCGCCAATGTCCAGCACCACACTGTCTCCCGGTTTCCCCAGTGTGCCGTCGTTGGCATGATGTGGGTCTGCGCAGTTGGCACCAAATGCCGTGATGGCCTCAAAGGAAACCGTCTCGCAGCCGTGGGCGATCTGCAGCTGCTCACAGATTTTTGCCAGTTCTGCCTCGGAGGTATGCTCGTCCACATGGCCCCACAGGTCTTCCATCACCGCATCGTTGATGAGAGACACCTGGCGCATCCGGCGGATTTCCTCCGCATCCTTGCACCGGCGCACCCGGTCAACAATGAGAGAACCGTTGACCACCTGGCCCTTCCACTGAGCCATCAGCTCCAGCAGAAAATGGGCAGCCATATTCTTGTCCACGCCCAGGGTACCGGGCAGCAGACGCTTCGCCAGCAGTGCCATGGAATCATCCGTATCTTTATAGCAGAGGATATCCATGCCCAGATCCTCGTGCACCGGGAACAGCTCATTGATGATCAGGCAGCGGCCGCCCTCCACGTTAAGGTACAGGCCGTACATCCGCTCTCCCGGCACCAGCCACTTATCTGTCAGATAAAAAATAGCCATCGGATCTGTCACAAGCAGCTGACTGATCCCGTCCTTTTTCATTTCCTCGCAAACTCTGTTGATTCTCTCCTGCTGCATATTGCTTCCTTCTCTCTGATTTTCTCTATTGTATCTGTATCGCATCTGTCATTATTTATGATACCAACGCATTGTTCCGTGCTTCGCACTCTCACAATTCTTCTATTTACTCGTCATCCAGCTTCAGCACTGCCATGAACGCCTTCTGCGGGATCTCCACATTGCCCACCTGGCGCATCCGCTTCTTGCCTTCCTTCTGTTTTTCCAGAAGCTTTCTCTTACGGCTGATATCACCGCCATAGCACTTGGCCAGCACATCTTTGCGCATGGCTTTTACTGTTTCACGGGCAATGATCTTGCTGCCCACGGCTGCCTGGATCGGAATTTCAAACAGCTGACGGGGAATCTCCTCCTTCAGCTTCTCGCACATTTTTCTCGCCCGCTCGTAGGCCGTGCCCTCAAACACGATGAAGGACAGGGCATCCACCTCTTCCTTGTTGATGAGGATGTCCAGCTTCACCAGCTGGGACGTCTTGTAGCCCTTGATCTCATAGTCGAAGGACGCATAGCCCCGGGAACGGGATTTCAGCGCATCAAAGAAATCATAGATGATCTCGTTCAGCGGCAGCTCGTATTTTAACAGCGCACGGTTTTCTTCCATATATTCCATGCTCACGTAGGTGCCGCGGCGCTCCTGACAAAGATCCATGATGGAACCGATGAATTCCTTGGTCACCATGATCTCCGCATCCACCATGGGCTCCTCCATGTGGTCGATCTCCGACGGATCCGGCAGGTTGGACGGGTTCGTCAGCTCGATCATGTCGCCGTTGGTCTTGTATACCCGGTACACAACGCCCGGCGCCGTCGTCACCAGATCCAGGTTGTACTCCCGCTCCAGCCGCTCCTGGATGATCTCCAGATGCAGCAGGCCCAGAAAACCGCAACGGAAACCAAAGCCCAGCGCAATGGATGTCTCCGGCTCGAACTGCAAAGAAGCATCGTTGAGCTGCAGCTTCTCCAGCGCATCCCGCAGATCCGGGTACTTGGCGCCGTCCGCCGGATACAGGCCGCAGTACACCATGGGCTGTACCTTCTTATAGCCCGGCAGTGGCTCTGCACAGGGACGGTCCTCATCCGTCACCGTATCGCCCACCCGGGTCTGTTTTACATTTTTCAGGCTGGCAGTGATGTAACCAACCATGCCTGCCGCCAGCTCCTCGCAGGGGATAAACTGCCCTGCGCCGAAATAGCCGACTTCCACCACTTCCTCCACCGCGCCGGTGGCCATCATCCGGATCCGGGTACCTTTTCGCACACGGCCCTCTTTGATCCGGCAGAAAATGATGACGCCCTTGTAGGAATCATACAGGGAGTCGAAGATCAGCGCCTGCAGCGGCGCGTCCGGGTCTCCGGTAGGCGCCGGGATCTTTTCCACAATGGCTTCCAGCACCGCCTCGATGTTGATGCCGTTTTTCGCGGAAATCAGCGGTGCATCCTGGGCTTCCAGTCCGATCACGTCCTCGATCTCGTCAATGACCCGCTGAGGCTCTGCACTGGGAAGGTCGATCTTGTTGATCACCGGAATGATGTCCAGATCGTGATCCAGCGCCAGATACACATTGGCCAGCGTCTGGGCCTCAATGCCCTGGGCCGCATCCACCACCAGCACCGCGCCGTCACAGGCTGCCAAGCTTCTGGACACCTCGTAGTTGAAGTCCACATGCCCGGGCGTATCGATGAGGTTGAACACGTACTCCTCCCCGTCTTTTGCTTTATATATGTTACGCACGGTCTGCGCTTTAATGGTAATTCCCCGCTCCCGCTCCAGTTCCATATTGTCCAGCACCTGTGCCTGCATCTCCCGGCTGGTAAGTGTTCCCGTCATCTCAATGATCCGGTCTGCCAGCGTGGATTTGCCGTGGTCAATATGGGCGATGATACAGAAATTACGAATTTTGCTCTGATCGTACTCTGCCATTTCACATTCCTCCTGAACTATGCTGCGGCTCCCGCCGCCATGCATGATAATGCACGTTAAAGTATAGCATAATTGTCCACGGAATGTCCAGCATCTGTCCGTTACAGTTCACTGACCAAAAAGAAAGCAACTGCAACAACGCCTGTGCCTATGCATATACACCGCTTTGCCGTGGTGACTTCTTTTTGATAATTTCTATACATCATTTTTCCAAAATAAAGGATGACGCATAGTAAAAACAACAGATAGAGCATCATTTTTTTATACCTAAAAATTCGTCTACCGCCGCATTGAAATCATCCGGGTTGTCCCGGGCGATGAAATGATCCCCCTTGATCCACACCAGCTTCCCATCCGGCAGGCTGTCCGCGATGAGCTTCGTGTGATCCTCCAGAATGATGTCCTCGGTTCCGGCAATGACCAGCACCGGCATGGTGAGCACGGCAAGCTCCTCCGGCTGGATCTGTGGCTCCCGGATCATGAGCCGCAGCCGCTCCGCATAAGCTTTTGCCCTCGCCCGGCTCTCCTCGTCCGGCCCTTCCTTCGCTTTCCGACACTCTCTGGCATAGGCAAATTCCACCCGATCCAGGAAATCCTGCTCCACGCCCTCTGGGAAAATGTTCGCCCCGTCCAGGATCAGCTTTTCCACCATCTGCGGATATTTCAGCGCAAAGGTCACCGCAATGTTGCCGCCATCAGAAAATCCCAGCACATGCGCTTTTGCAATCTGATGCTCTTCCATAAACTCGTGCACATCCTCCGCAAACTGGTTGATGGTATATTCCGTCATTCCCCGGGGTGATTTTCCCTGTCCCCGTGTATCCAGGGCAATCACATGAAAAAATTTCTCATAATGTGCCACCTGATGCACGAAATATTCACAGCTCTCCCCGTTGCCGTGCAGCAGAATCAGTGGAAATCCCGATCCGCTTTCTTCATAGTATAAAATAGACCCCATACCGTTTTCCTCCTTTGTCCCGGATATCTATTTCCGCCCCCCAAAATCTTCACCTCCCCGTAGCTGCTCAAAAAAGCAGGGCGCACCATGCCATTCGATATCCGGCTCTTACTTCAAATATAACAAAGGAGCCAACTCGCTTCAAGGATGATTTTCATACTATTGCAATACCATATGTAAAATCGACGCCAGCGGCTCACAGGCATTTTTCTCCTCCTCCAGCGTGTTCGTCTGGGCGCCGCACTCCACCAGCATGGCCTTCGGGCACAGGTGCAGGTTGTAGCGGTACGTTTTCAGATAAATCTTCCGCGTCACCCCCGGGTAATATTCCTGGGCTTTTAACTGCAGCTGCAGGGTCAGCGCCAGATTATCCGCAATATAGGGATTTGGCAGATAGGAAATCTCCCCGTTTTTCCGGGAATAAGACAACCCGTTGAAAAACATGAACCGGGCCGTGGGCTTTCCATTGATGTCCGTCACCAGATGGGTGTCCTCGCTTAAACCGTCCCGGTGCAGATCCAGAATGACCTGAATGGAGGGATATTGTTCCATCAGCTCCTTCACCCGGTTGCCCGACAGCGTAAATGCCCGGTTCCGGTCTTCCTCCCCGTCCACCAGATCGAACACCTCCCGGTTGTGCAGCACCCGGTAGCCGTACCTTTTTTCCAGAAGCTCCGTCAGATAATCCCCCACTCCCACAATGGTCGTGTCCAGATTGCCCTCCTCAGAATCCACAAAGCCCTCCTGGGAATGGGAATGATAGATCAGAATCTCCGGGCCATCCACGGAATGATCCACCGTCATATCCCTGGAAAGCAGATCCTCACCGTCCAGCAGGGCACCGCTGATGGCGGTGGAAGCATCCACCGTATAAAAATGATCCAGCAGAAAATCAAAATCCGCCAGCTGTGCGGCGCTGTACACGATGCCGCCGGGCGCAGGCTGCACGGAAGTCTCCACCGCCGCTTCCCCGTCTGTTCCGGCATCTGTGGAAGGCAGGCCACTGTCCGCCAGCTCCACCCGGGTCTGGGGCAGCTGCCCGTTTTCTCCTGTACCGGCGCTTCTTGTTCCGTCACTGTTGGTTGACTGTCCATTCATTGCGTCATCACTTCCATTTGTTTCCAGATTGTCAGACTCTTCACTGCTTCTGTTCATGATCTGTCCTTCACTCTCTATGTTGTCTGTCACCTGGTCGGATTGGCCGTTACCATCTGCACCTGACTGGCTGTTATGTGATGGCGGACTTCCATCCGTCCCCAGCGCTTCTGCCCCGGCTAGGGAAAATTCTTCCTCCTGTCCGTCCTCATACAGTAGCGCCTGCTCCGCATACCGGTACAGGGGCATAAGCCGGAACGCCTCCCGCACAATGCCCTCCGTCAGGCTCTCACTGGTTTTTCCGGCTTGTGCCGGGTATAAAAGTCCCGGCAGCACCTGCCGCACCGCCGCCGTCTGGGCCTCATATTCTAACTGCTGCAAAAACGCATTCACATGGCTGGCATTTTCCCCTTTTCCCAGCACCGCATAACTTTTCAATACCAGATAAACCCCGGCCGCCCCGCAGGCCAGCCGCAGCACTCTATGCAATCCCTTATAAAAACCGGGTCTCATCCACAGGCACCACCTTTATATCCGGGCACAGCTTTTCCCTGCTCCCGGGTGTTGTATATATATGATGCCTGTTCTATTTTTATTCTTTTTTCTGCCGATGCTTCCTGACAAACTACCGCGTCAGATTTTATGATCTCATCCTGCTTTCAGCGCCAGGTTGATGCCCTCTGAAATGGTAAAACTGATCCGTTTGACCGTCTCGTCGATATCCTTGGGCGTCACAAACATACCGTTAAGCTGGGGCGAGATCAGCTCCCGAATCAGCTGATATTTTTCCGCGGAATCCAGCTGGCTTAACGTATAACCCAGATTTTTCAGACTTTCCGCCTGGCTCATGGCCTCCACCAGCGTTTCCATCGTATCAGCTGCAATGGTGGCCGCATCCACCACCGTGGGCACACCAATGGCGATGACCGGCACACCCAGCGTTTCCTTCGTCAGTGCCTGCCGGTGGTTGCCTACCCCGGAACCCGGATGAATGCCCGCATCCGAAATCTGGATCGTCCGGTTCAGCCGCTTCGTATTCCGGGCCGCCAGGGCATCCACCACCACAAGAGCCGTGGGATGGGTCTGCTCCACAATGCCCCGGATGATCTCCAGCGTCTCCATGCCAGTCTGGGCCATGACCCCCGGCACGATGGCGCTGATCCGGTTCACCTGCTCTCCGTCAAAGGCAGCCTCCCCGTACTCGTTGATGATATGCCTGGTAATGCACAGGTTTCCCGCCACCTCCGGGCCCAGCGCGTCCGGCGTCACCTCCCGGTTGCCAAGCCCCACCACCAGCACCGACAGCTGCTCCTGCCCGTCATCCAGAAGCTGCTTTAGCTGGCGGGCCAGCTCCTCGGAAATTTCCCGGTGATAGCCCTCATCCGGCACCGACATGCCCGGCGCTTCCAGCGTCACATAGACGCCCCTCGGTTTTCCCATGATTTTGGAACCATTTTCCGTTTCAATGACCACCCGGGTGATCCGGATATCCGTCTCCTGCCGGTAGCGCTCCTCAATCTTCACCCCCGGCACCTCCACATGATCTTCCTCAAACCGTTCCCTGGCTTCCAGCGCCAGATCCGTCCGCACCTGAAATTTTTCCATCGCTGATCCCTCCTAATTCCTCCTGTATACTACTCAGTTTCGCAAACAGATTTTCATGCAAGCATGGAATCTATCCGCAAGAATATACGAGTGAACTGTAACTTTATTTTTCTCAAAAATACCGGCAAATATGTATTGACATTCCCGGGGGCATCCGATATACTATATGAGTATGTTTACATTAGACTTTTTCGTGTCTCGTTTAATGGAACAGGGAGATTGAAATACTTTTTACAAGAATATTTGGAGGTGTCAGGATTGGCTAACATTAAATCCGCGAAGAAGAGAATTTTAGTTAACGAAACAAAAGCAGCAAGAAATAAAGCAATCAGATCCAAGGTGAAGACCTATGTGAAGAAGGTTGAGGCTTGTGTTGCAGCAAAGGATAAAGAGGCAGCTAATGCAGCTTTACTTGCTTGCATTTCCGAGATCGATAAGGCCTGCACAAAGGGCGTTTATCACAAGAACACAGCTTCCAGAAAGGTTTCCCGCTTAACCAAAGCTGTAAACGCTATCGCATAAGTTGTTCGGAATGATATAAAGAGTAACATAAAAGAGAAGCATTCGGTCCCGTCAGCCGGATGCTTCTTTTTATTTTACGCACTGTATTTTACAAGGATCAGCTCCACGCTCAGCCGGTCGTCCAGCCGTCCGGTCTTCACATCCTCTTCCGCCCGGGCACAGTCCCGCAGCGCTTCTTTCAGCTTCTGTACGGAAAAATGCCCTGCCTCGGAGCGGTATCTTCGAATGGTAAAGCTGCGAAGCCCCGCCCGGTCAGCGATCTGGTTCTGCTCCATCCCTGCTGCCACCATGGTCTTCACCTGCAGCAGGATGTTGAACTGGCGCACCAGCAAAAACAGGATCCGCATGGGCGGCTCTTTCAATGCCAGCAGATCATAGTACAGCTCCAGCGCTTCCTTCTGCCGCTTCTCCGCCATCATATGGATCATGTCGAAAATCCGGTTTTCCGTCTGGCCGGTGCAGATCTCCTCCACATCGTCCATCTGGATGATCTCCCGATCGCCCACGTAGCAGATGAGTTTTTCCAGCTCCCGGTCAATGTTTCCCATGGAATTCCCGGCCTTTTCCAGAAACAGCTGCATGGTGGGCTGGGTCAGTTTCTTGCCATTCTTCTGCAGCACTGTCAGCACCCAGCGGGTCAGCATTTTCTCATCCGGCGTCTTAAATTCCACCATCCGCCCGATATCCTTCAGAGATTTGTACGTCTTGCTTCTCTTGTCAACCTCTTTTTCTATAAAAATCATGCAGGTGGTCTCCGGCATATCCGGCAGATATTCCGCCAGCTGGGGCGCTGCATTTTTGAAAAAGCCGGAATCCTCCACCAGAATCACCCGATGCTCAGCAAAAAAGGGCATGGTCTCCGCCAGATCGATGAGGGCGGGCACCTGGGCCTCCTTCCCCTCAAATCTGGAAAAATTCATGGTGTCACCCTCCGTCACCAGCGCCCGGAGCAGCTTGTTCTTATATTGTAATTTCAGATAATCCTCGTCTCCGTATAGGAGATATACCCGGCGAAACGTGCCGTTTTTGATATCTTCATTGATGGTCTGCATGCTCATTCCTCCGCCCTTCATTATACGGGGTGGCCGCACGGCTGTCAAACGTAAGCTGTACCCGCATTCCCATGCCCGCCGCCAAACGTTTCAGTGTACGAAGGGAGGGATTTGCAGTGGCATTCTCAATCTTGCTGATATCCCCCTGGGCAATGCCTGTGAGTCTTGCCAGCTCCTTCTGGGTAATACCGGCTGCCTCTCTTGCTTTTACCAGTGCAGCGGCAAGTCTGTGCTCCAGATCCAGCTCATACCGTCTGCCTGTACACACTCCATTGTCCCATAGTTCCTCCGCATCCAGATCCAAATCATCATTCCAGGACACACCATAGCCTCCGGTATCCACCTGAACAGACTGGTATAACGAAAAATCATCCTCTAGTTGCCGGAACTGCGGAAAAGACGCATACATCTGCCGAACATCATAGCTTTTTTCCGTTCCATCCCGAAAAATCACCCGTAACGTCATATTTTCCATCGCCTGTACACATTCTATTCTGTTCGACATACACAAGTCCCTCCTGATCTGATTATTCCATAAACGGCAACTTTCTGAACTCCTGGTTCTCCCACATTCTGTACAACGCATCTCTATATTCTGCAATAAACTGTCTGACATACACCTGATATCGAAGCGGCAGATCTCCCTCAAACATTTCTGCATCTTTCAAGGAAAACATCCCCACATACTCTCCTGCTATGGCATGGATATGCGGTGGATTATGCTCCTTTTGCCGCAAATACATCTTGATTACAATTCCACAAAATCTCGCAATAACTGGCATTATACTTCCTCCTCTCCATAATATAGGATATATCCTATATTGTCAATAAATTTTTATTTTCTCCAACAATTCACGCGGATCTTTCCTCGCTTTATTTGCAGGATCACCGCCCCGTTTTCCGGCGTCTTATAAATGCGGACATCTGCCTCCATAAGGCGCTCCACTGTCTCGGGTGCCGGATGGCCGTAACGGTTGTTTTCCCCGCAGGAAATCACCGCCAGCCCCGGAGAGACTTCCTGCAAAAAAGGCACCGATGTGGAAGTGGCAGAGCCGTGATGGCCCACCTTTAATATCTGCGCAGTAAGAGGATAAATTTGCTCCAACAGCCGTCCTTCTTCCTCCTCTCCCATATCACCGGTAAACAGCATCCGCACGCTCTCCTGCTCTTCCAGAAGCACCAGGGAACGGTTGTTTTCATCGGATGAAATATCCCCCATACTCGGTGCCAGACAGGTCATTTGCATCTGACCGATGTGCAGGGAATTGCCCGCTGCCATCCCCAGCACCGGCACTTCTCTTTCTTCTGCCAGGCACAAAAGCGGCTCCATTTTCTCTCCCGCCTCCGCATAGCAGACCAGATGTTCTACCGGGAGCTCTGTCTGCTCCAGCAGTTCCCGGATACCGGAAATATGGTCTTCATCCGCATGAGACACAAACACAGCGTCCACCTTTTGCACCCCCATATATTTCAGATAAGGCAGCAGTCGATACGTCCCCACGCCTTTCTCGTCGCTGCTGCCGCAATCGATCACCACGGTTCTGCCGCTCTCTTCCTGCAGAACGGCACAATCCCCCTGGCCCACATCAAGGAAAGCCACCTGCCAGGGCGGACGGTTCCGGTAGAAAAGCAGGCACAGAAAAGCTGCCATATACAAGGGCAGGCATATTTTCAACAATCTTTTACGCCTGAAACCGCCTTGTCCCCATGTCGCATTTTCCATATTTCCGAAGGCTTCTTCGTTTTCCGCACTTCCAGCCAACAGCACCCCCAGAAAAACACCATAATAGAACAATACCTGCCACAGCGCCGGCTTCCCGCACACGTATACACTGCCAGGAAGCAGCCGCTGTACCTTGCAGGACAGCTGATAAACTTCACTCACCGTCGCTGCCGGGCCGCCGAGAAAAACACCCATGATTTTTCCAAATTCCTGAAACGTCAAATCAACCATGCGCAGAAAACCAGGCACTCTGATTCCAAACAACCGTCCCAGACAAAACACACTGAAAGTCACGATGAAATGTCCTGCCAGATCCAGAAGTCCACTGACAAGCAATGCCAGCACCCCTGCGCCCAGCAAAATTCCTGCCATTGGCACCAGCAGCACATTCCAAACAAGCGCATACACAGGCACTTCATAGAAAAACCACAGCTGCAGCGGCAAAAGGGCAAGTTGAATGAAAAGGGGAATGCCCAGACTGCTGCGCCAGGCCTTTCTTGTCTTATCTGGCTTTACGTCCGGGTTTCCTACCCACATCCGATCTTTTACCAGAGCCGCTTGTCGTTCTCCCAACACCTTCTTCATCGAACGCAACAGCTTTCTCCGCTCTGCTATCCCACTTTCTTTTGGTAACGGATCTTTCGAACCCAGGATTTCTCCTTCCTTCGGCAGTGGTCTTCGCCGTTCCAGCAGTTCCGCCTCTTTTTCCCGCCGTTTCTGCTCCTCCTGCCATTCCAGCGCCATGATCACCGCACCGGTGGCGCCAAAAGACAGCCAGAAACCACTGGTGAGCAGCGCCCAGGGCTGCGCCACCAGCACCACCAGACCGGCGAAGCCCCAGGCTGTCACCCGGTCACAACTGCGGCCCAGTCCTTCCGCCAGCAGCAACAGAACAAGCATGATCCCGGCACGCAGACTGGATACCCGCACGCCCAGCATCTGTATGTACGCGAAAATTGCCCCAAATACCAACAACAAGCAAGCCCACCTGCGTAACCCCTTTCTCATCGACTTTTCGCGGTGCATCTTCCTTTGACTTCTGACTAACACCTTCCAACGCATCCTCTTTTGACATCTGACCGGCACTTTCCGACATATCTCTCTTTGCCCTCTGTCTGGTTCCTTACGGCACAGCTTCCGTTCTCCGCTCACCAACTCCGGCCCGATGGGCACCGCCAGCTTTCGCAGCACCTGGTGCAGCGTCCCCATGAGCAGGGTAAAATGCAGACCGGAGATACTGAGCAGATGTCCCGTGCCCATCCGTGAAAAACCATCCGCCAGTTCCACAGGCAGATTATTTTTCACACCAAAAAGCATGGCTTGCAAAAAGCCCGGCGGTGTCAGAATCAAAGAGCTTTTCCAACCGCCCGCAGGCATTTTCCCGAAAAAGAGCCAGCCCTTCTCCGAACCAGGCATCAAAGCTGCCGGTGTGTCCCACGATCCGTACATCGTCGGCATACTGCTTCCACAAAATTCCTCGGGCACGATAAAAAGTCCGCTCATCAAACTGCCCCGGATTTGTCTCGTGCTCCATATATTTGATTTTCCCCTCTGTCCGTACGACAGAACCAATGGATAGCTGACCGGATGATTGGTCAGAACTGCCTTTTTCAAAGGCAGGATAAGAAATGACAGAATCGTTGTCCGCATAGATCAGCAGCCGTTTTGGTCCGCCCTCTGCGGGTGCATCTGCAAGATGCACATTTTTCACATAAAGAATGGTATGTTCCGATCCGGTTTCCCGGTAATAGATTTCTCCCACGGCAGTCTGTCTGCCGGTAAATGGGATCAGGCGTTCCTCCCAGCCGGGCGCGCGCTCCCTTTGATCCTGCCACAGCAGGAAAAGAAAGCAGACGCCCAGCAGAAAGATACTGCACCCCCACAGCGGCCGCCTGCACCGCCAGCGGGTATTGTTCTCTCTTCCTATTCTATTTTTCCTCCTCACTCTTCTACCAGATCCAGATTCCGCACATAGGACTGATCCAGTCTTCTGCTTTCCCGCAGCGCCGTCTGGGTCTCCCCGTTGACGGCGATCTGCACCCGCTGAATGGAAGTCAGTTCGGTCAGGGAATCCACAATGGCATACAGTGCCACATCCTCTGTGATGTCGGCCTCGATGTTCTGCAGTTTTCCGTCGAAATTCACGTAGCAGGTGCCATCCGTTACGCTGATGCTCAGCACCGTCACATCCGCGGGCAGCACAGCCCGATAACCTTCCGCCTGGGGGCCTGCGATGAGCTGCTCCATGATCAGCTTCTCCATGGACATGTTGCTGTTGTACACCACGTTCACCCGCTCCTGCCGCAGATGGGTGCCATCCTCCGATGCAAAATACAGCGTCAGCGTATCCCGGCTGTAGGCGTTGATGGTCTCACCGGTATTTTCCACAAAGCTGTCATCGGTCATAACGCCCACCGCATTGCCCTTCTGGTCAGAAAGCGGTGTGCCCGCCACCTGGAAGGACACCCCCTCAATGCCCGCGATCTGGGTCAGCGTCTTCACAACCGCGGCGCGGTAAAGCACCTCCGTCACCACGTTCATGGTGAGATACTCCGGCCCGAAATCCATATAAATGAATTCCGCCTCCACGCTGTAGCCGTTGATGGTCACCCCGTCCGGCTTGGCGATCCTCATGGACGCATCCTTCGGCGCCGTGTTCATCTGCTCCAGCAGTTCCCCGATGAGGGCATCCGTGTCCGTCGCCTGGGGTTCGTACCCCTCATGGGCCAGCGCCGTGCCCTCTTTATTCACATAATAAATCTGATAGCCGCCCTGGTCTGCTTCTTCCGTTTTCCCGCAGGAAACCAGAAGCAACAGCGCCGCCAGCAACAATGCCAAATATCGTCTCATTTTTTTCCTTTCAAAACCAACTGTAACACATCTTCCCATCATGCCTTCCCTTCAAATCCGGGGTGTGCCTGTTTTAACGGATATACGCCAGCGGCACCCGCACGGTGAAAGTCGTCCCCTCGCCGGGCTTACTGTACACCTTGATGGCGCCCCGGTGCATGAGGATAGCATTTCTCGTGATGGCAAGCCCCAGGCCTGTGCCGCCGATCTCCCGGGAATGGGATTTGTCCACCCGATAAAAACGCTCGAAGATCCGCTCCTGGTCTTCCTCCGGGATACCGATGCCGGAGTCCGCCACCTTCACATAGAAAAACTTGTGATCCGCGTTCAGCGACACATGCACCCATCCGCTCTCCACATTGTATTTGATGGCATTTTCAATCAGATTGCTCAGCGCCAGCGTCAGTTTCACTTCGTCCACCTCCGCCACCACCGGCCGGAAGCTCTCAAACACCAGCTCGATATCGGATTTTGCCGCGATGGGCCGCAGCCGTTTCAGGATCAGCTCCAGCAAATCATTGATGTTGATAGACTGAATATTCAGGTCCGCATTTTTCTTGTCCATTTTTACCAGAGAAAGCAGATCGTTGATGATCTTATTTTCCCGGTCGATCTCCGCCGCAATGTCCTCCATAAACTCCCGGTACAGCTCCACCGGCACCTGGTCGCCCTGCATGGTGAGGGAATCCGCCAGCACCTTCATGGATGTCAGCGGCGTTTTCAGCTCATGGGACACGTTGGAAACAAATTCCTGACGGCTGTCCTCCTGCTTGCGGATCCGGCGGATCATATTGTTATAGGCATCGGAAATGGCCTTGGTCTCCGTGTAATCGGAAACCGAAACGATCTCCTCCACATCCCCTTTCGACAGATCTTCCATGGAATGGGTGATTTTTCCCAGCGGTTTCACGAGAACCACAGAAGCCGCCACCGACAGCACGACGATCACCGCCGCCAGCGCCAGCTGGATGAGCATGCCCTTGGTCTGCAGGGTGTCCCGGATGCGCAGCAGGCTGTCCACTGACGCACTCACGAGGATCACGCCGGAAATGGTGCCGTCCGCTTCCTTCACCGGTGCCGTCACCTCCACGTATTTATGCCGTCTGGAATAATTGGTGGTGCCCATCCCCTGAAAACCACGGATCACCTCAGCGGAAACGACGGTTTTCCCCTCTTCCAGCAGATAGGTGTCCTTGATGATCTGCAGACTGCTGTCGATGATCAGCACCCGGCCATCATAAATATTGGAGAACTGCAAAAGCTCCGCGTCCATCACTTCCGAACCCGGATTGTCCATATAGCCACAGGCCGTCAGCTGATTGTTGATGATCCGGCACTGCTCCTGGAGCTCCATCTGGCGCAGCTCCACTGCCCGGGATTCATACACATTCAGCATGATTGTTTTTAAAAGAATGAGCGGTACAATGCCGATCACCAGAAAACAGAGAAGCAGCCGGAACCGAAGACTCTGAAAATAGCTGTTCTTCAGATAGTTTCTGGCGAGAAGGCCCCTGCCGCCCTTAAACCTGGAAATAGTACCCTACTCCCCACTTGGTATGCACGTACTTCGGTTCGCTGGGATTGCTCTCGATCTTCTCCCGCAGTCTTCGGATATGAACATCTACCGTACGCACATCGCCGGGATACTCGTAGCCCCACACAAGATTCAGCAGATTTTCCCGGCTGTACACCTTGTTGGGGTTGGTCAGCAGCAGCTCCAGCACATCGAATTCCTTGGCGGTGAGATTGATCTCTTTGCCCGCAATGTAAACCCGGCGGCTCTCCAGATCCAGCTTCAGATCGCCGGTCACCAGCACCTTGCTGTTGTGCTCTTCCTTCTGCTGTTTCACTGCCATCCGGCGCATGATCGCCTTGATCCGGGCTTTCACTTCCAGAATGTTGAATGGCTTCGTTATGTAGTCGTCGGCGCCGTATTCCAGTCCCAGGATCTTATCCATATCCTCTCCCCGGGCGGTCAGCATAATGATGGGCACGGAAGAAAACTCCCGGATCTGCTGGCACACGGCAAAACCGTCCTGCTTCGGCAGCATCACATCCAGAAGGATGATGTCGTACTCCTTCTCTTTCGCTTTGTCCAGCGCTTCCTCTCCGTCGTAAGCGCAGTCCACTTCCATTCCTTCCTGTTCCAGGCTGAACCGCAGTCCTTTTACGATCAGCTTCTCATCATCGACAACCAGCACTTTCTTTGCCATATCTCCACCTCATTATTCTATCGAAATCTGACCTTTGATCTTCTCATAGGTCTTCTCTTTAATGCCACTTACTTTCAAAAGATCCCGGGGACTCTGAAACGCCCCGTGGATTTCCCGGTACCGAATGATCGCCTCCGCCCGGGTACTGCCGATACCACTCAACGTCATCAGCGCTTCCTTTCCGGCGGTATTGATGTTCACCAGGCCGCCGCTTCCGGCCACACCGCTTCCAGCGCCTCTGACTGTGCTTCCCATTCCGTCAGATCCGCCATCAGACACCCCTGTGTCCCAAGATTCTGCTCCATAGGAACCGCCATAGATCCCAGCACTTCCATCCGACAGCATCTGCGCTGCGGAAAGCTTCTCCCCTTTTCGGGGGATGCGCACCTTCTGCCCATCGGATAACACCACCGCCAGATTCACCTGGTCGGCGTCCGCATCGTCTGCGAGCCCTCCGGCCAGCTGCACCGCCTCGTACACCCGGCTGCCCTCCGGCAGGGCATAGACATCCGGGGTAACGACCGCACCGCAGATATAGACGTAAATCTGTGAAATCGACACGGAATTTTCTATTTCAGAAGATGAACTGTCCACCTGCTCTGAGTGCTTTGCACCATCGGCATTTCTTGTTGACTGCTGATCATTCTCACTATCTGCAATCACCGTCGAATATTCTTTATCACTTTCCGTAGTCTGATCCGCCTCTAGGCCTTCCGAATCTCTTTCGGATACTTCCGCAGATGCTCCGCTGTCCTTCGTGACTTTTTCACCGTTTGCCACAACTTCCCTGCCTTTTTCCACGATTTTCTCACCGTCCTCCGGCGTTTCCATCTGCAACAGCCCGGCACCGTCCGTCTCCCAGACCTCGCTCTTTTTCCCGCAGGCGCACAAAAGCAGCATGGCTATCACACAAAAATACGTCCATGCAGCTTTTCTTTGCCCTCTCCGGCTCGTTTTTCTGTTGTTTTTCTTTTCCCGCATAATCTCCCGCGGCAGACCGCCGGATTCCTCTGTTATGCTGTCTTCTATTGTATCGGATATCCGCCCTGTTTACAATAGCGATTTTAGTTCCATTTGAAAATAATCACGCCAACGATGGCCATGCCCATGCCGATGACCTTCCGCCATTCCAGCGGCTGTTTTTCCACACCGAAAAGCCCCAGAAGCTCGATGACATACGCCACAAGAAGCTGGGCAATGACAATGAGCATCACCGCCCGGGCAGGCCCCAGGGTGTCCATGCTGCGGATGACCGTATACGTGATAAAAGCGCCGATCGCGCCGCCCAGCAGCATATACCAGGGTCTTACCGTCCACAGCCCTCCAAAGGACTGCCGACCGGTAAAACACCATGCCGCAAGACAGACGATCAGCGCCGTAGCCTGTACCCAGCTGCTGGATACCCATATGCTTGTATGATCTGTCACTTCTGTATTAAATACGCCCTGAATGCTCATCAGTGCACCGGAAATCAGTGCTGTCACAATGCCCCACATAAAGCCGCCTCCTGGATTTTACTATAGTACTTAGTATTTCCAATAGGCGCTTTCTTATTCTCTCTATTACTGCCCCAGTGCCGTCAGCATGGAGCTCTCCGCCTCAGCCATGCGCTCTGTTACGTCCGCACCGGTCCAGATGTCAGAAAATACTGACTCCATCAGCAGCCAGTAGCTGCTCATCTGCATGATCTTCGGCACCTCCACGGCCTCCTCATACTGGGCACGCACCACAGGCAGCTTTTCGTTGGCAAAGGTCACATTATTTTTCACCGGAATGTTCCCTGTCTGCTCGTACAGACTGTCCGCTGCCGTGACGGTAAGATACCCTGCCAGGGCATCTGCTGCCGCCGGATGCTTCGTATAACCGTTTACCACCAAAGAATGGGTGATAGACAGCGGCCGCACCACAAGCTCGCTATTCAGATCCGGCACCGGCGCCACCCCGTAGGAAAACTGGCCGTCCGCCAGCAACTCGTCCAGCTTCTGAATGGAGTCGTCCCGGACGATGGCATACACGATCTTGCCGTCTGCAAAATCCTGTACGATCTGATTTTCGCTCACCGCCGACCGGTCGATGGCAAAGAACTGGCTCAGCTCCTGATAAACCGTCAGACAGTTGCGGATCTCCTCGCTGTTCAGCGTCATTTCCTGCACCCGGTCACCGGCGGTACCGCCCAGATTCACATAATTGCCAATGGTGAAAAAGTCCACGAAAATATCATTGACGTTCCACACAAAAATATCCTGGATCTGGCCGTCTCCCTCGAAATTCTCCGAGAAATTCTGGATATCCTCGATGCTGCCCGGCGCCTCGCTCACATAATTCTCATTGTAGACGAGCACACTGGTGTCCGCATAAAAAGGATAGGCGATTTTTTCATCCTTATAGGTGACTGCCGTCAGCGCTTTCTCACTGAAATTGTCTGCCGAACAGATGTCCCCGTTGGCCCGCTGGGTCAGCCCGGCCAGCTTGGCCTTCTCCAGAAGATCCGGCGTTGCCACAAAAAGATCCGGGTAATCCCCGTCTTTCACGCTGGCATCGTTGATGGCCTCAATGTAATCCAAAGCAGGCACCTGCACCGCCGTCACCGAATTGCCGGTCTGGGCCTCGTAGTCTGCTGCCGCCTGGGTAAAATACGCCTCCAGCTCCGGCTGGGTGTACCAAAGCGTCAGCGACACCGGCTGGGCCTCTTCCCCCGTCGTTCCGTCCGCAGAGCTGCCGCCTGCCCCGTCTCCGGCATTTCCGGTCTGGGCATCCTGGCCGCTCCCGGCACTGTCTGTGCCCTCACCGTCCGTACTTTCTGTATCTGTCTGCGTATCCGCCGTTTCCTCTGCGGCGTCACCTTCTGCCGCCTGGGCAGACGCATCTATCTGGGCATCCTTCTTTGCGCCGCAGCCGCCCACCACACAGGCAGTCGCCAATAGCAAAAAAAGACCTGTCACTCCTCGTTTCATATGGTATTCTCCTGTAAACATTTCCAAATTATTACAAAAATATTACAAGCAATTTTACCATATAAAACAGGGAATGACAAGCCCTCGCCTTTGGGTTAGTCTTCCAGCGCTTTCCCTAATTTTTCCGCCATCTCGTCGATATCGCTCTTTTCAATGACAAGCGGCGGCACCAGCCGGATCACATCTGCCCCGGCAGACATGACGATGAGACCATTGTCCAGTGCTTTTTTCACCACCTGGCCCACCGGTTTGCCGGTCACCACCAGGCCCTGCATGAAGCCCTTGCCCCGACGGGCGGCAAGACAATCGTGGGATGTCACCAGCTCGTCCAGCTTCTGCTCCAGATACGGAGTCAGCGCTTTCACATGATCCACCAGTTTTTTCTCTTCGAATAAATCAAACACCTTGCTGACGGCTGCGCACACAAAAGGGTTGCCGCCGTAGGTGGTGCCGTGATCGCCGGGCTCCAGAGAGGAAGCCGCCGCCTTTTCTCCCAGCACAAACGCCCCCACCGGCACGCCGCAGCCCAGCGCCTTAGCGCAGGTCATGATGTCCGGCTTCACGCCGTAGTCCTGCCAGGCAAACATGGCGCCGATTCTGCCCATGCCGCACTGGATCTCGTCCAGGATCAGCAGGATATCTTTTTCTGCGCAGAGGTCGCCCACCGCCTTTAAAAATGCCGGTTCTGCCGGGTAAATGCCGCCCTCGCCCTGGACGGTTTCCAGCAGGATGGCGCAGGTTTTGTCCGTCACCTGGGCCTTCACACTGTCAAAATCGTTGAAATCTGCGAATTTGATGCCACCGATGAGAGGCTTGAAAGGCTCCTGATAATGGGGATTGCCGGTGACAGACAGGGCGCCCATGGTTCTTCCGTGGAAGGACTGGTTCATGGCAATGATCTCATGATCGGTGCAGCCGTCCTTGTTGTAGGCATATTTCCGGGCTGCCTTGATGGCGCCCTCAATGGCTTCCGTGCCGCTGTTGGTGAAAAATACCTTGCTCAGGCCGCTGGCCTTCACCAGCTTTTCCCCGGCTTCCATGGCAGGCACATTGTAATAGAGATTGGACGTATGCAGCAGTTTGCCGATCTGATTTTTCAGTGCTTCCTCATAATCCAGATCGCCGTACCCCAGCGCACACACCGCAATGCCTGCGCCGAAATCCAGATATTCGTTGCCGTCTACATCATACAGCCGCACGCCCTTGCCGTGATCCAGCACCACAGGGAAACGATTATACGTGTGGAGCACCACCTGCTCCGCCCGGCTTTGATATTCACTGCTCTTCATGATAGTATTTTCCCTCCCCTTCGCCTAAAATGGCGGTGCCGATTCCTTTGTTTGTGAAGATTTCCAGAAGCAGACAGTGTAAAATCCGTCCGTCCAGGATATGTACCCGGGAAACACCGTTTTCGATGGCATCAATGCAGTTGTTCAGCTTGGGCAGCATGCCGCCACCAATGTAGCCCTGACCGATGAGCTCCTTGGCCTCCGACACATGCAGCTCGGAGATCAGCGTGCTCTTGTCCGCCGGATCCTTGTAAACGCCCTCGATATCGGTGAGGAAAGCCAGCTTCTCGGCTTTCACCGCCCGGGCAATGGCGCAGGCTGCGTCGTCCGCATTGATGTTGTATGTATCGTAGTTGTCGTCCATACCGATGGGGCACACGATGGGCAGGAAATCTTTTTCCAGCAGGTCATAGAGCACCTCCGGGTGCACCTGGGTGATCTCGCCCACATAGCCGATGTCTTTGCCGTCAGAATAGCGCTTCTGTACATGCAGAAGGCCGCCGTCCTTTCCGCTGATGCCGACTGCCCGGACACCCAGCTCTTCCACCATCTGTACCAGACCTTTGTTTACCTTGTTCAGCACCATCTCCGCGATTTCCATGGTGTCCGCATCCGTCACCCGCAGGCCGTTGACAAACTGGGCTTCCATGCCTACCTTGCCCACCCACCGGCTGATCTCCTTGCCGCCGCCGTGGACAATGATGGGCTTAAATCCAACCAGTTTCAACAGGGTTACATCCTTGATGACGTTTTTCTTGATATTTTCATCCACCATGGCGCTGCCGCCGTATTTTACCACAATGATCTTCCGGTTAAACCGCTGAATATAGGGGAGCGCCTCGATGAGCACCTCCGCTTTCTGCATCCATTCGTGCATGCCGTTTTCCATTTTTTCATCCTCCTCTTAAGAACGATAATCCGCATTGATCTTCACGTAATCGTAGGTCAGGTCACAGCCCCAGGCCGTCGCCTCTGCCTCGCCCATTTTCAGGTCTGCGATGACCGTCACCTCAGGCTCGGAGAGAATCTTTGTTGCTTCCTCCTCGCTGTAATCCGCAGCCACACCATCCTTGTAAATGAGGATCTTGCCAGCCTTGCTCTCAAACCAGAGTTCCACGGCCTCGGGATCGAACTGGGCACCGGAATACCCCATAGCGCACAGAATCCTGCCCCAGTTGGCGTCATGTCCAAAAAATGGCCGCCTTCGTCAGAGAAGAGGTGATGACGGATTTGGCGATGACTGCCGCATGTTCCTTCGTGTCCGCGTGCACAACTTTTACCTCAAACAGGGCGGTGGCGCCCTCTCCGTCTCCGGCCATCATCTTCGCCAGCGTCATATTCACATAATCCAGTGCTTCCTTGAAGGTGTCATAGTCCGCGCCCTTTTTATTGATTTTCGGGTTGCCTGCCTGGCCGTTGGCCATCACCAGCAGGGTGTCGTTGGTGGAGGTGTCGCCGTCCACGGAAATCATATTGAAGGAATCTTTCACGCTGTCGCTGACTGCCTCCTGCAGCAGCTCCTTGGAAATATCCACATCCGTGGTGACAAAGGCCAGCATGGTGCACATATTCGGATGGATCATGCCGGAGCCCTTGCTCATGCCGCCGATGGTCACGGTCTTGCCGCCGATCTCCACCTGCAGCGCTACCTCTTTTGCCATGGTGTCCGTGGTCATGATGGCGCAGGCCGCATCGTGGGCCTTCTCCTGGCCGCCGCCCAGCTTGGTGGACAGATCACGGATGCCTGCCTCTAATTTATCAAAGGGAATCTGCATACCGATGACGCCGGTGGAAGCACAGAGAACGGAAGATTCGGGAATATGCAACACCTCCGAAGCCACCTGGGCCGTTTTTTCACAGTAAGCAAATCCCTCCTTGCCCGTGCAGGCATTGGCAATGCCGGAATTGATCACCACTGCCTGTCCGTAAGGGGACTCCTTTACGATCTTTTTATCCCACAGCACCGGCGCTGCCTTCACCAGATTGGTGGTAAACGTGCCTGCCAGAATACAAGGCACCTCACTGTAGATCATTGCCATATCCTTGCGGTTCTGATATTTGATACCGGCCTCGGTTCCTGCTGCCAGAAAGCCTTTTGCTGCGGTCACACTGCCTTCGATTTTTTTCATTATTTTCTCCTCCTACTCTTTTCATGAATTACCTGCAGAATCTGCCACTGGCAGTTTCTTTCGGATACAGAGCAATCCAAATCATTTTATGCTCATGTCGAAACTTGTCTCAAAATCTTTCCCCCACAATGGTACAAGCACAATAGGTTCTGATCTTTTGACTCTGTAATCCATTCTACTTATTAAACGCCGTAATGTTTTCTTCATTTAAGATAAAATCATAATAGTTCAGATCATCCCGGAATGTCCAGCCCACGCCCTTCCAGAAGGAATTGCCCACCTCGTTGTCCTTGAAGGCGATGAGCGTCACGCTGCTGATTTTTTCCCGGCGGAGCGCTTCCATGGCGGCGATGGCCATGGCCTTTCCGATGCCCTGTTTCCGGTACTGTTCCGCCACACACACGTGGTAAAAACATCCTCTTCGACCGTCATGACCGCACAAAATGCTTCCCACGATTTTGCCGTCCTCCACCGCCACCACGCTGGTGTCAGGATTTCTTCGCAAAAAACGCTCCACACCCTCTCTGGCATCGTCGATGCTGCGGATACCAAATCCGTGAATGCCCATCCACAGGGCATGTACTTCCTCAAAATCCTCCATTGTCATTGGTCGTATCATTTCGGTCACCTCTTTTTTCCGGCTGCTACGGGAACATGGGAACCAGTTTCAGTCCCTTCGTCTCCTCCAGCCCAAACATCAGATTCATATTCTGCACCGCCTGCCCGGCCGCTCCTTTTACCAGATTATCCATGGCACCCATCATGATCACCCGATGAGTCCGCGGATCGATTTTAAAATTCACATCCACATAGTTGCTGCCCTCCACCCATTTCGTCTGGGGGCACACGTCCTTATCCAGCACCCGGACAAAAAACTCATCCTGATAATATTTGTCATAGGCTGCTTTTACCTCTTCATAGGAAAAATCGCCAGTCAGGGAAGCGTAAGCCGTGATGAGGATGCCACGGTTCATGGGCACCAGATGCGGCGTAAAATTGATCAGCACCGGTTTTCCCGCCGCATAGGACAGCTGCTCCTCGATCTCCGGGGTGTGCCGGTGTCCCGCCACGCCGTAAGCCTTGATGTTCTCGTTCACCTCGCAGAACAGGTTATCCACCTTGGCGCCTCTTCCCGCGCCGGATGTCCCCGACTTTGCATCAATGATGATGGTAGACGGATCGATCATCCCTTCCTTTAATAAAGGATAAATAGAAAGGGTGGAACAGGTGGGATAACAGCCCGGGTTCGCCACAAGGCGCGCCTGTTTTACCTGCTCCCGGTTGATCTCGCACAGCCCGTAAACCGCTTCACCGATAAACTGGGGGCTGGCGTGCTGGATCTTGTACCATTTTTCATAGGTAGCCACGTCCTTGATACGGAAATCCGCGCTCAGGTCGATGACCTTCGTTTTTTTCAAAATATCCTCTGTTAATAAGGAAGCGCACAGTCCCTGGGGTGTGGCGGTGAAGATCACATCCGCCTGCTCTGCCAGCTCTTCCATGTTATCATCCAGGCACTTGCCCTCCACGATCTGGAACATATTGGAAAATACATCCGCATATTTCTTATCTATATAGCTTCTGGAACCGTACCAGACAACCTCCACATCCGGATGGTTTGCCAGAATCCGTACGATCTCGCCGCCCGCATAACCGGTGGCACCGATGATGCCTGCTTTTATCATCATGAATACTCCTTTCTTCTCTTTATACATCTTTCTCGTTGTTCGTTTGCATAATTATACAATTAATCAGAATAATATGCAACCATTAATTTTATTTTCTTAAGTATAGCTGAAAAATAATTTGTATTTTATGCAAATTTATACTTGCATATTTATTAATCAGGGTGTATAGTAATGACATCGCTTGAAAAACAAATCCAAAAACAAAAGAAAAAAATATATTTCAGGAGGCTCATTATTATGAAAGAAAAAGTTATTCTCGCATATTCCGGCGGACTGGACACCACCGCCATCATCCCGTGGTTAAAAGAAAATTATGACTATGATGTGGTTTGCTGCTGTATCGACGTGGGACAGGGCAAAGAGACCGAAGGCCTGGAAGAGCGTGCGCTCTCCACAGGTGCCTGCAAATGCTACATCTTAGATGTCATCGACGAGTTCGCTGACGAGTACATCGCTCCCTGCGTACAGGCCAACGCCATCTACGAAAACAAATACCTGCTGGGTACTTCCATGGCACGTCCGCTGATCGCCAAGAAGCTGGTGGAGATCGCCCGCAAAGAAGGTGCTGTTGCCATCTGCCACGGCGCTACCGGTAAAGGAAACGACCAGGTACGTTTCGAGCTGGGCATCAAGGCACTGGCTCCCGATCTGAAGATCATCGCTCCCTGGCGCTGCAACGAGACATGGAAAATGCAGTCCCGTGAAGATGAGATCGAGTACTGCCACCAGCACGGCATTCATCTTCCGTTCTCCGCAGATTCCAGCTACAGCCGTGACCGCAACCTGTGGCACATCAGCCATGAGGGTCTGGAGCTGGAGGATCCGGCCAACGAGCCCAACTACGATCACCTGTTAGTTCTGGGTGTGACCCCGGAAAAAGCACCCGATGAGGGCGAATATGTGACCCTTTCCTTTGAAAAAGGTGTGGCTACCGCCATCAACGGCGAAAAAATGAAGCTTTCCGATATCATCAGGAAATTAAACGAGCTGGGCGGTAAGCACGGCATCGGCATCGTAGATATCGTAGAAAACCGTGTGGTCGGCATGAAATCCCGCGGTGTCTATGAGACCCCTGGCGGAACCATCCTCATGGAGGCGCATCAGCAGCTGGAAGAGCTTATCCTTGACCGCGACACCTACGCCGTAAAGAAAGACATGGGCAGCAAATTTGCCAGCATCGTATATGAAGGAAAATGGTTCACACCGCTCCGCGAGGCTGTACAGGCTTTCGTAGAGTCCACCCAGCAGTATGTCACCGGCGAAGTAAAATTCAAGCTCTACAAAGGCAACATCATCAAAGCTGGCACCACCTCTCCGTACTCCCTGTACAATGAGAGCCTGGCAAGCTTCACCACCGGCGATCTGTACGACCACCACGACGCAGAAGGCTTCATCAACCTGTTCGGCCTGCCGTTAAAGGTTCGTGCCATGAAAATGGCCGCTGTCGCAGAGGCTAACAAAGAGAAATAAATCCTTCCTGAAAAAACAAATATATCAGGGTTCCGGCATCTGTCTCCACATGGGCTTGCTCATCCGTAGAAGAAAGGCGCTGGAACCCGCTCTGTATGAGCAAAAAACCTCCCGGGGATTCTGTGAAAAGAGTCTCCGAGAGGTTTTTTGTGTGTCCTGATCTTCTGTTTCTTCTGCCAGATCCGACGTCGCATGTTCCTGCATTTTGTATATTCCATCCTCAATGCATCACAACAGAATCGTAGTGTGCCAGATTTTCATGAATGCCCCGGTCATCCGCCTGGGCGATCTGGGCGTTGCGCTCCTTCTGGAATCCGGCAATGGCCATATGACTGCTGGGGCCGCCCACACAGCCGCCCTCGCAGGCCATACCCTCGATGAAATCTGCCGGGAGCCGTCCCATCTTCAACAGCATCAGCGCTTTCTTGCAGTCCGCCGCGCCGTTGCACTCCATCACCTGCAGCTTGTCCGTGGGCTGTCCCATCTCTTCCATGCATCGCAGCACCGCTTTTGTCACGCCGCCTGCATTGGCAAACCGTTTGCCGTAAACGCTGGCCTGCTGCTCCTGATTTTCCTCCGGCTGCAGCTCCACATTCTTGGCTTTCAAAATCACCCGGATCTCCCCGTAAGTCAGGGCGAAATCCGCCGTTCCCTCTTTTCCCTCTGCCGCTTCCTGCTTCTTGGCCACACAGGGGCCGATAAACACCGTCACCGCCTCCGGATCCTTGGCCTTCACCAGTCGGGAAACCGCACACATGGGAGAAACAGTCTCCGACAAATGCCCCGCCAGCTGCGGGTAAAGCTTGCGCACCATGCTCACAAAGGCCGGACAGCAGGAGGTGGTCTTCTTCCTCCCCCTTTCGCATAGGCCTCCGCCCACTCTTCCGCCTCCGACGCCGCCGTCAGATCCGCCCCCAGGGCCACCTCTACCATATCCGTAAAACCTGCCTTTTGCAGGGCCGTGCGCCAGCTCTGCATCGTGATCCCCGGGCCGAACTGCCCTTCCGTGGCAGGTGCCACCAGTGCGATCACCCGCTTACCGCCGGTGATTGCTCGGATCACGTCCACGATAAACGACCGGGAACTGATGGCGCCAAAGGGGCACCGGTGGATGCAGGCCCCGCAGTTGATGCAACGGCTCTCGTCGATGGTCGCCAGCCCCGTCTCCGGGTGGATCTTGATGGCATCCACCGGACAGCTCCTGCGGCAGGGCCGGATCAGATCGGCAATGGCATTATACGGGCACGCCTGGGCACATTTGCCACACTCCTTACATTTGGCTGGATCGATGTGCGCCCGCTCCCGCCCCATCTCGATGGCATCAAAGCGGCACGACTGCTGGCAGGCCTTTCCCATACATTTCTGGCAGTTATCCGTCACCACAAACCGGGAGATCGGACAGTCCTCGCAGGCCGCGTCAATGACCTGTACAATATTGTCCGACTGCTTACCCAGCGGCGGCTTTCCTTCCGCCAGCGCGATCCGCTGCCGGATCACCTCCCGCTCCTTATACACACAGCAGCGAAACCGCGCCTTCGGCCCCGGGATCATCTCAAAAGGAAGCTCCTCCTTTCGCTCCTCCAGCGTCCCGGCAAAGGCCAGCTTCGCCACCTCATACAGCACTTCATGTTTGATATTCAAAATTGTCGCGTCATTGCTTATCATATGATTCTTTGTTCTCCTTGGATGTCTGTCTGGTCAGTGGTACAATTTCCGTTCACTCACGCCAATGTTAATATTTTAACATTTTTCCACCTGAAAGGTATTGATTTTACTTTTAAAAGGTGGTTTAATATATTACATAAGGATTTGTTTTAAACACATTTTACACGAATTTATTCGCAAACGCAAGATATAAAATGTGGAAAGCAATTTCGTTAAAAAATTATTAATCTTATCTATTCTATTTTCACCAAGAGAGGGGCTATGACTATGAACACCATCGAAAATGCAAAAAATGAGCTCAAAACCAAAGAACTGACCTTCGTCGCCATGGGGGTGAATTCCACCTGGGAAGAAGCCGATTACCACACCGGCCTGCTGCTGAACAAGCTGCGCGAAGACAAAAACAGCCTGTCCGGCACCGTTGCAGCCGCCCACCGCATCGGCCGCGCCGACGCACTGCTTCTTTGTTACGGAGGTATCCGGGAACTCTTTGCAGAAATCATAAGTATTCCTGCCACAGAAGCTCTGCGGGCCAGCGGCATTAAGGTCACTTATGAAGAGCTGGTGGATGTCATCCTGCCCAACCGCGCACCGGAAGCTGCTGCCCTGGAACAGAAATGTCTGGACATCCGCTCCGCATTCCAGGCCTATGAATTCTTCGATCAACTGCTGCCAAGAGAAGAGGCTGCCGGGAAGGTCTGTCCCTGCCAGGCGGAGGAAACTGCTGAAGCGTAAAGCCTCTGTGAATAATTTCTTCGAAATAGATTGCAACAAAAAAGAACAGCAATATCATCTGGCATATTTTCATCAGTTTGTCCGATGTCGCTGTTCTTTTTTGTATTTGTTTTATTTTTTCGGGCATTTTCTTTTCAATAGAATCTATTTTCAGTTCTTCTGCTCCGCTTTCATCTGTCTTGCCTCTGCGGCATACCCTTCGGCACTTTCCCGGATATCTGCTTTTTCCGCCTCCGTTACCGGTCGGATCGCCTTTGCCGGGCTTCCCAGCACCAGCATGCCATCCGGGATCACCGTACCGCCGGTCACCAGCGCCCCGGCGCCGATGAGGCAGTCTTTTCCGATCACAGCATCATTGAGGATGATGGCTCCCATGCCCACTAGGGGAATGATCTCCCACCGTGCATGCATGGATGATGGCTCCATGGCCCACCACCACGCCATCTCCGATGTTCACCGGACTGTCCGGATCCACATGAATGATCGCCCCGTCCTGGATATTCGTCTGTTTTCCAATGGTCACCCGCGCATTATCCGCCCGGATCACCGCATTGTACCACACCGAGGAATCCTCCCCCATCACCACATCGCCCAGCACTTTCGCGCCGTCCGCGATAAAAACACTCTCATGAAGCTTTGGTTCTTTCATTATTTACTCCTCCCTTTCCGTATTATCCATGCAGCTTTTCCACATCGCCCATGGGTGTCACGTATTCACATCTCTTACCGGATATCACTTCCGTCAGCCACGAATGTCTCTGCCTCTCCCAATCCAGTTTACTGCCGCCCGGTGGTGCCGTAGCCGCCCCGGTCTGCATTTCCTTCCAGGCTGTCCTCCTCAAAGACCAGTTCCGGCTGATTCTCCATAATGCGGAACTGGCAGATCCGGTCATTTACCTCGATCACCGTATCCCGTACTGCCAGCGCCGGGAACTTCCACTGATCATTGGGGCCACAGTAGGAGTTATCTATAATCCCCATGGAATTGGCCTGGATCACACCGTAAGTCTTGAAGGTACTGCTTCGAGGCACCACATGGGCCTCATAGCCCTTGGGCAGCGCCAGCGCCACACCAAGGGGGATCAGCTTGAATTCGCCTTTTTTCAATTCCACCCGCTCTGCCGCACGCAGGTCGATCCAGTCGGATTTTCCGCCGATATAGGCAAGCTTGTCAATCTTGTCGGTGAAATATTTTATCCTGATGGTCTGTTTCATGTTGTCTCTCCTCATCATTCAAATTCAATTTCTTCTTCTGCTTTTGCATATACACCCAGCTGATTTTCAACAGCCAGTCGGTTCACCAGCCAGCCGCGCGCCATATGGTATACATAAGTCTATCATCTCAGTATAGCGGAAAAATGACTCGCACGCAAATAAAATTAAGAATGTGCCGCTATTTTATATACGGTTCAATCTTCTCCCATTCTTCCTCTGCGAATGATTCAGCGTCTCTTTCCAGGGTTTGCTCGCTGTAACGTTCATATTCTCCGTTAGAACCAATATAATTGAGCGTTTCCTTCTTCCACTGTCTAATATGTTTAAAATAATAATTTCTCGCTGTATCTACATCAATGTTCAAGTGTGTCAGCAAATAATCCTGTTCTCTATGAAACAGCTCGTGCAGCAAAATTCTGATAGCTTCAGATGCATTTTCCAAATATTGTTCATTGATCTGGATCTCATTTTTTCCATCGCGGTAGCGCCCACCTATCGTTTCCGGTAATGTTTCTCCATACACTTTCACTTCTGGAATATGTAAATTTTCCCGTGTCTCGAAGTCAGCCAGCTCCTGAAGAAGCTCTATTTTTCGTTCTGTATCACATAACTCCCAGTGCGACTGCCTGAGCCTCCCAAATAGATTTTGATTTTCATACTCTTTGTAGGCTGCATCTTCATCATATTGCAGGAGTGTATAGTCATCAAAAACAGACGTACTTTCTTCTGTTGTTTTCTCCTGTTTCTTCGGTACGTGAAAAATAATCACTCCAGCTATATATAGAGATGGAATCACCAGCGCAGCCGACAGCGCACACACGAACGCCTTATAAAATGTTCGCTTCTTAGGGAACTTTCCTCTCTTTTTCGTTATGCAAAAAATAAAAAGCAGAAACAACCATGCTGGCAACAGTGAAAACAGGAAATAGAACAAGCATACAAAAATAAGTCGCATATTTATCATATTGAACTCCTCATATTTTCAATATCACTTCTGTATATTGCGTACTGAATCCCTGGAAGCGCTGCTTCAATTTGGTTTTTAAACGTATGCAGCCTTGAAAATAGTATTAGCATAGTATCATCTGCTCTTTCAACTTTTCTCATATCAAACTCTGAAACAGCCACAATGCTCTCTTCTTCGATATCGAATTTAACCATCTCAGAAAGGAAAAAGAGTCGATTCAGCTCCTTTTCCACAGCGTCACGATTTTTCCCCGGAAAAGTAGGGATGACAGTGCAAAACAGTCGTCCAACACCATTCTCGTTCAGTTCCAGTTCCATGCACAAGGCACTCTGGCTTACCGTCTGCATATAGATCACAAACGTCACCTTTCCTTCTTTGCATCTCTTATCAAAAACATATCCTTTCGTTTTTAACCTTTCTTCCAGAACCTCAATATACTCCTGTTTCATACTCACTCTCCCCCACGCTCATCATCCCACACGATCCCTCTTTTCTCCCTGGCCATCTGCCCCAACAGACAGGCGATTGCTGCAGGATATCTGCATTCCAGTGAATCATGTTCAAAAAAACCATGAAAATCGGATCCGGCGCTGACTCCCAGCCCTCTTTTCCTTGCACAAAAAAGATAAAGATATTGCTGTAACGCCTCCATGTAAGGACTATAAAAGGCTTCTATCGCCAGACCACCTTCCTGCACAAAGGTTTTTATCAAATAATTTCTCTCATAGTTTCTCTCATGCGGTGGAAAACTATAATTAAAAACATGCGCAAGCACAGGGACTCCATCTGCCTCCAGAATCTCGGCAATGACTTTTTTCATACTGGCACAGTGTACGCTTCTTTCAACATAAGCGCGTTTTTCTCCCGAATCTCCAATATACGTGTCAAATGCCTCTTCTTCTGTTCGTACCATTCCTTTTTCTGTCAGGAACCGGGCAAGTTCCATACGACCAATTATTTTTTCAGGAAACATCTCTGCGACGTTTTCATATGTAAAATTCATTCCCAGCCCATTGAGCAATGCAATCATTTCCTTAATCTGTGTCTTTGTTTCGCCTTCTACACGGTTTTTATTCTGTAGGAGAAACTTCTCCAATCTATCCGTTGGTTTTAAAAAATAATCCAAGGATATGGATTTCTTTCATTTTTCCTGAAAGCAACTGGTGTGCTGCAGAAATTTCGGAACCATCAATCAAATGCATCTCGGGGAATTTTTCTCGCAACGCATTCATTTCCTTCTTCGTCAACATCACGTTGTGATCCGTAAAAGCAATAGTCTGAATCCCCTTATCCATGCATAGTCTTGCTAATTCATACGGTGTGTACTTCCCGTCTGAATTTGTGGTGTGTACATGTAGATCACAAAACCCTTTCCATTCTTTCATTTCCATCATTCCTCCCTTAAAATAAGCCATTTGTCCGAGGCAGCATCATTCATCGGATATATGATCTGGATCTGTTGATTCTCTTTCTTGTTCAGAAATATCTCCACGCTTCCCGTTGGGCTGTCCATATGCACCTGATATAATATTCTCCCGCTTGACAAAATCAATCCCTTGTATGTATACTCCTGATCAGTAAAAATCACCTCCGGAAACGTCGATTGCAGGACAATAGAAAACTGATCCGTAGGTGTCGGAAAGGACAGGGTGAAGTGATCTGTCATCAAATCACTCTCCTGCAGCATCAGATACGGGGTTGCCCGAAACATAGCCTGCGGAAAGTCTTTCGCTTCGATGATGCAATCATCAGCCGCATACTCTTCCGAAAATTCCAGTGCATCTGAAATAAGCTCCATGGGAAATGCAGAAAAATCGTTTTGACTCAGCTGTTTTTTATGGTTATGGCAGCAAATGGTCAGAATCCTGACATTTGCCTTTCCTTTTGCCGCTTCCGCCGCGTCCATCACTTTTCTTTCCCATTCGTCAACCAAAGAGGAAGACGGATTTTCTGTTATATAAGGTATCTGATCCACGACAGCTTTTATCTCTTGCAGATCCATACCACCAGATATGCCATAAGATGACTTTGTTTCGGATGCTGTAGTACCTGGAAATATCTGGATCTCATCTTCTTCTGCAAGAATGCTTCCAAAAAGAAGAAAGGCTTCTCTCAAATACGCACCGCTTCCGTATCCTTTGAAGGATGATTTCATCTCACAACAGCTGTCTAACATTACCATATATTTCATAGGCAAATCGGATTGTATTTCATTTTCATTTGCCCTCATGGTCTCATCCTCTGAAGCTTTCAAAACATTTACAACCTCTTTCCTCCTAGGGTGGTACAGATGCAGTGCCCACCAAAGGGCACACATCATAACCACCACAAGAAGTCCTGCACTCACTATTCTTCTTTTCATTTTTTCCGTTTCTCCCTCTCGAAATAAATGGCTATTGCCAGCTTTGTTTTGTAAATATACTCAGCTATATCAATTTTTTTGCGAGCACTGCTATATGTAGTACCATCTCCCAGTATGATTTTTTCTAATTTGTCTGTCGTATCATCGATGTCATTTTCTGTATTTACCAAAAAATCGTACTCACTACTTACCTCGATAGCGGCAATAGCAGATGAAAGTTTGGAAGCATGCTTGTACCTATTTTTGTCTTCTCCCTCACGCTCACGAATACGCTTTAACAATACATGCGGGGATGCCCAGAGGAAGATGGTTTTCATGTCAAATTCCTTATTTGCTTTCAGATTTTTCATGCCAGAATAAATGATATCCAAGATGGGAATCTTGTTTTCTTCATAGAGCCGGTCTAATTCCTGGCGAGGTGTCCCATAGGATACCCCAGATACCGGTCTGTCTCCAGGAATTCGCCAGCCAGTTCCATGCTATCAAACGTACTTTCGTCTACATAAAGGTAACAGTCATCGTCATTTCTTTTCTTTCTTGTCGTCACCGAACGAACAAGCGCAAACTCCGGGTGCAGGGCAACAAAATGATGAATGACTGTTGACTTTCCCACCCCAGACGGGCCGGAAATTACAATTACGGGTTTCTTTGTTTCATGAATCATTTTTCATTCTCCCTTCATTACTATCAATTTATTTTCTTTTATTTTATCCTCCTATAATAGCCAATTCAAGATATTTATCATATTTACTTTTCTGTATGATATGTTATAATAAGATATATATCTTATTATATTTTACAGAAGGGATGGTATTATTTTATGCCTAAAAAGAATTCAGAAACATACGGAAACAATATCAAATACTTGATTGATTGCGTCAGCCCTGCATTTACTTTGTCAAAATATGTTCCAAAACAGACATTCTACAACTTAAATATCAGTCTTTCCACATTGAAAAAAGCACTCTATGGAGAAAATTTGTCTGTAAAAACAGCACGACAGATTGCTGACAGCTTTTGCCACTATTTATCTGATTCAACAAAAAACAGCCTCGCAGCAGAAGATCTGTATTTGCCGACAAGTGATTTCAAACGTAAGTTTCCAAAAGAATACTTTACACAAACATACACGTACCATTCTTTTGATAATATCACTTTATTTACCAACCAGCTTTTTCGCTGCTATTATATGGTATCCCACTCGGCTTACCACGCATACACAGGGTATTTCAAATTATTCGAAACCAAAGGCAAGTACTATGCATGCATGATTCTCGGCATCAAGGACTTTGAACTGCCACAAGTAAAAGCCATTCTGAATAACTTCGACACACCCGAAAATTTGAAAAAAGCTTTCGCACATGAACACACAAGCTTTATCAGCAATAAAAAACTGGAATCTCTCAATTTATATATCGCTGAGCATGAGGATATCCTTTTCACCAATAATTGTATCCGTATCCATTTTACATCCATAGAAGACGATCCATGCCGCTGTACCATGTTCTGGAATATTCGCATTGTAAATGAAATAAAACGGGAATCCTATATCGGTGGATCCGCACTGGTTGTAGATACCAATGACGGTCGCCGCGGCAGAGATATTGCAGCTTTCAAAATGGGCCTGGAACATATCACCAATTCAGAAACAGACAAAAAACCTTTTAACACAAATTCCATGCAGCTCATAGCTGAATTGTCTCTCCAGACCAAAAATGGGGTAATGACAGTTGACAACAGTGATGACAGCCACTGGTTCCGTTTTCTCCAGGAGGATATTAACCGGGATGATTCTTCCGACCTTTTCAAAGATATTGATATGCATAACCTTGTGAGATCTTTGCTTGAACTGAGATCCAGTTATGCTGTAGAAGTGGAACGCCTAAAAACATATAATGATAACAGGGAAAAGGAATCATGACAACACCTTCCCCCCTGAACGTATGACAACGCTTGTACCACGATTTTATTCATATAATGCAGCATGTGCTGCAATCTCTTTTTCATACCGTGCATAAGCCCTGGCCGTCTGCTCCAGCGCCTGCCCCAGACGACTGACCGCTCCTGAAGTCTGATTGACACTGCTCATTGAAAAAGCAAGGTATACTTTCAGCGCACTTGCTGAGACACCCTGCATGGGCAGCGTCCGCCGGATCTGACCAAGTCTGTCCACCGCATGCTGCATGGATTGCTGCATATCGTACAGCCCGGAAGCGCTAGCATACAGACTTCCTGTATCCACAGAAAAGTCTACGTTTTTGATGATGGGACGGCCGGAAACCACATGCTGGATCAGATCACCGGCATGATTCCAGTATTGCTGAAGCATCTCCATACACTGCTGCACATATCCCCGAAGCTCTTCCATCTTTGCTCTCAATGCCTCCAATGAAGCACAGATATCCATAACAAAGGCAACACCCGCCAAAGCAACCGCCGTGATTGTCACGGTTACCGGAAAAATCACCGGAATTAACAAAACAGAAGCGGTTACCAGCGCCACGGTTTTCACTGCACAGTTTTCAGCCTCGTAGGAAACCAGCATATCCCGCAGAATATCTGCCATGGCCTCTCTCCCTTCCGGGGTGTCCACCAGACTGTAAATAATCGTTGGAATCCCGATTTTGATAAAGCCGGAAATATCTGCATAGGAAGCATGGTCGCCGTCATATCCTATTTTCATTTCCTCGCTCAGCTCCAGAAGCTGCATCAGCGTCATGGCACAGTGTGCCCGTATTTCCTCCGGCATATTCATCAGAAGTGCCGACAGACGGTGTGCATATTCTCCCAGGCTTTTCTGATCGGTCTCCTCATTCAGCGTATACCCGTAGCTTCCGTCCTCTCTGTGAAAAAGATATTCCAGCATATGGGTTTCCAGTATATCCGAAATCCCGGTATTCGTTTCTATGTAAGTCGTATTTTCTTTTGGAATGACCTCATTTCCCAATTCATTGACCACATCATTTTCCCCGTTGACCGCATACATTTTCTGCCGCTGCTCTTCATACCCCGGCATTCTTTGATACCGTTCCACCGCCGCATTGGACATGCCCTGTCCGTCAAAGGAAATACATCGGTCAATATATCTTCGGTTGTCCGCATTCAGCGTCGCAGCCTGGGCATTGTTTCCCCCTTTGGAATGTCCTGTGACCGTGAGATCTGCATCTTCGTCGATCCCACAGTTCTGAACAAACCGGTCGCAGAATGTGCTGGCCGCCTGCTGAGACTTTGTCAGTTCCTCTGTCATGCCTCTTCCATTATCCAGCCACTTTCCATCGCCAGTTCCCCGGTACACCACATAGGCCTCCTGATTTTTGCTGTCACTGAAAAAGGCATCCGCCTCGATCGCGCCACCATGGTCTGACATCGCCAGTCGAAGATCCCCCAGACCATCCACATGATCAATGGCATCTTTCAAGATCCGAAGCATGGTTTCCTTGCTCCCGTCCGCCTGGGATGGATTGCTGGCAAAATACTGCTCGGCCTCACTGACCAGCGTCCGCAGATCTGTTCCCGGTTCGCCCATATGATAATCCAGATACTCAAACATGTTCAGCATCGCTGCGATCTGTGTTTTTCTGGAATCTGCCGCACTTCCCATTATGACTTCCTCCATCTTTCCGTGACGATGGTTCCTTTTTCATATTTGAAAATGACCTGTGTCTGCACGTTATCTGCATTTGCCAGAAAATCATCCACTGTTTTTTCCGTAAGGGCAGATACTGCATTCCAGTCCGCCGGAACCGCCGCGATTCCTTTTACCGCGATCCCGGCACGGCCAAAAGTCTCCATCAGCGCCTGAAAGCTGTTTTCATCCAATGCTTCTTTCGCGAGAATACGGACGGATTTGAAAGCCAGCGGATCTGCCATATAGTCTCTGAGCGTATATCGTTTCGGATCCTCCACCGGCAGCACCACATCCGGTACTTTAAAGTACAGCCGGACATTTGCAAATACTGCATCTACTGCCTGCTGAAGCTGTCCACAGGCTTCCTTATGAAAATATACCGCCGGAAAGTTATCCCCGTAATACACTGCTCCGTCCTTTTCCAGATAAGATGCCAGCACCGGCATTTCTGGATGATCTTGACAGTTCAGACGGACAGTAATCGACTTAGAGCCAAACATCCCATGGACTTCGCCCTCACAGGTGAAAGTTTTCCCATATCGTTTTTCCATATAGCAGATCACACCATCTTCTCTGCTCATACACGCTCCCTATTAGACAATCACATCCCCGGGTAAAGACTGGGCCAGCTCCACCACTTCTGCCTCGCCACCCTTATAGCGGTTTGCCATTTCATTCAGATCAGAAGAATGCTCCTGGATCATCCGCACAATTTTCTGAATATCCTCTTCCAGATTTTTGAACTTCCCAATATAGGCGGTAGAACCCTCGCCTTCCCAGCCGCCCGACAAGCTGACAACCAGATTCATCATCTCAGAAGTTAAATTTCCCACGGTTCCTGCCTTTGTTGAAAATTCATTTGACGCTGCAACTAACTCTTCCGGTACTACTCTTAATAATCCATCCATAACGCTGCTCCTTTCCCGCTCTACCGATATGTTCTCTCTGCTGCCAGATTATAACTTGCGATCTCTGCCTGACTGTACTTATCCGCATTTGCCAGAAGCGCCTGCACATAGACGCGAATGGTATTGTAAAAATTATCCATCTGTACCTTATCACTGGAAAATGCATTGTGAAAAGCTGTGTGTGCCTCGCCCTCCCACATGGTGCCAAGCTGCTGTTCCAGTGCTTCCAGCTCCGCCACCTGTGATTTGAACTGCTCATTCAAACTCTCCAGCTGTTCCGCCTGTGTCTTTAACTGTGACATGGTTACTGTGATCTGTGCCATCTTTCATTCCTCCTGTTTTTCAATAATTTCTTGCCTCAGCCAGCGTTCTCGCCAGCAATTCCGCCTTGTGGATCCGGTTTGCGGTTCTTCTCACTTCCTCCGCCCCCGAACGAATCTGTTTGACAGAGCTCTGGATCTGTTCCTTGAGCGCTGCCGCTTTTTCCTGATAGAAGCTGGCATTTGTCCCCTTCCAGCTCTCTGACAGACGCATCATCGCCTCTCCGTAGCTGTTGTTCAGTGCATTTTCCAGATCTGCTGCGATCTGATCCAGAGCATCCGCACTTTCCATAGCAGCATGAAAATCAATCTCTATCCTGTCATTGCCCATTCTTTCGTTCCTCCTATACAATCACATCGCCAGGAAGGCTTTGCGCCAGCTCCTTTACCTCTTCTTCCTTTCCTTCCCAGATCCCCGCAATGGCGGCCAGATCGTCCGCCTGTCCGAAAAGATAGGCGAGAATTGCTTCCCCGCTCCGGCGACATCCGGCGATAGGCTTCCCGATGCGCTTCCGCTGCTTCGCCGATCCAGTATCCTTCTGTCCGTTTCACGGCCATATCCATATCCTCAAACACCGCTTTCAGAGCGGATACCTTTACTGCAATATCCCGCGCAGTCTCCCGCAGCTGCTCTGTAGCAATGCTGACGTGCAGTTCCTCTGCCACAGTTGTCACCTCACATTCTGACGGCAGCAATAATGTCCGCCACGGAATTTTCACATTCCACATATTTCTCTGATGCAAAGCCGAGACTTTCTGCAAAGGATGCCAGTTCCTTCAGACTGTCACCAAAAGCAGTCATTCCTTCTGCGAATCGCTGGCCAAACACCCCTGCAGCGGCGCCCTCCCAGTGTACGTGCAGCGATGCCACAAGCTCTGTCAGCGCTTCCATCTCCTGTCTGGCTTTCTCAATGTCTCCGCGAAGGACTTCCGTGTCCTGTGTGAGTCTGTCAGACTGCACTTCCATGTACCTGTTTTCCATTTGATTTCTCCTCTAAAACGTGATCAGTGATGCCCACTTTTCGTCACTTCCCGTGGATGTGAATGTCAGTGGGGTATCCATGGTCTGGGGCTTCCCGTTTTCCAGACAGTCCACAATTTCCGTCTCGCTTTTTTCATAAAAACGGCAGATCATCGTCAGCGCTTCCTCCAGTTCCGCTGCCTTTCGCCTCTGCATATCCAGATTTTCTTCTTCTCTTTCCAGCCACTGGGAAACGTCTGCAAAGGATTCCATGGTTTTTAACTTCGAAATCAAATCCCCCAGGCAGCCTTCCAAAGATCCCAGCTTTTCCCGGAAAGCGGAAAGTTCCTCACCGCAAAGATGCATTTGTCCCAACGAAACCTGAAGCATCAGTATGTCCTCCCTGTATCTGTAGATTACCACAGCCCTGCTGCCGGATAAGAAAAAAGCTGACAGACAACCGCTTTTATCTGACGAATAGCTGATTTTTCAAACCAGAATCAGCAAATGTCCATCCACTACGCCACTTTCCCGGAGCGACCGGTCAAATGGCAGCATTCTTTGCAGAGACGCATCAAACAGCATCAGCCTCTCCCTGCCGTTTCCCGGGGACAGCTGTTCCTTCTGTTCCACCATTTCACACAATTCATTGACGATCACCCCCGGTGCAAAGCTTTCATTCAATCGAAAATCATACGTATGCTCCACCGCAGGCACATATACGTTCACCAGAATCATTTCTGCCACGTATAATCCAATTATCCTCTTTTGAGGGTAATGGATTATTCCCCTTTCTCCCAATCTCTTGGGCTTTATTGAATACTCCATTATAATAATTACAGCACTGTGGATCTGTACCTATTTCATTACGGCTTTGACTGTTCCGAGGTGACTCAGACCACAGCTTTTCGTCTACTACTGGTAATTAGTTTGTTAACGCATGACGTTTGTATTTACGTGATTACGCAGCCGAATTCTCTGTGGAAGACAGCAGTGCTAAATATCTTATAAGGAGGCTTATTTCTATGACCATGTACTTTGTTGGAATCGATATTTCCAAGTACAAGCACGACTGTTGCATCATATCAGCAGCCAACCAGAAAGTTGTTTCAAAGTTTACTTTCAAAAATGATAAGTCCGGTTTTGAACAACTAAATCTTATCTTAAATTCACTCTCCACTCCTGAGGATATAAAAATAGGGTTTGAATCAACTGCCCATTATGCCCTCAATCTTGAACTCTTCCTTGAAAATGCCAACCACAGCTTCATGGAAATTAATCCAGTTTTAATCAAGGATTTCAAGAAGTCTCAGACTCTCCGACGCACCAAAACCGATTCTATCGACTGCGAGTTAATAGCCCGTTGGTTAATGACTGTTGAATACAAACCCCATTCAAAAGGATTTTACCACGCTTATTCCTTAAAGTCATTAACTCGTTTACGGGACAGGCTGGTTCGCCAGCGTTCTTTTTATCTTGTTAAAATTACAAACGTTCTTGACCACACCTTTCCAGAGTTCAAACCGTTCTTCCATGAGCGTTTATCTAAAACTGCCTTATACCTCCTTGAAAACTACGGCTCCGCTGAAAAGATAGCAAGAATGAATTCCGCATCCTATGAGAAACTTCGATCCATTTCCAGAGGAAAATTTTCTCCCCCAGCAGTTTATTCGCTTGAAAGAACTTGCCGCTAATACAGTCGGTGTAAACAACTCTATCTTCGATGTAGAACTTAATAGTCTGCTGACCTTATACAAGTCCCTTGTAGATGAAATCAAAACATTAGAAAGCGAAATCAACAGACTGGTAGATGAAGTGCATCCACACTATATGTCCATTCCAGGTATCGGTCCTATATCCGCTGCTATCATTTACGCTGAATATGGTGATATTTCAAACTTCTCCAGTCCTAACCAGATGCTTGCTTTTGCCGGAATAGAACCCAGCGTACATGAGTCAGGAACTGAAGCATATAATGGCAAGATGGTAAAACACGGTTCCTCACAGCTACGATATGTGCTTATCAACTGCTGTCTGCCGTTGATACGGTTTGATGTGACATTTGCTACATACTATGCCAGAAAACGTTCAGAGAACAAGCCTCACCGGGTTGCTATCACTCATGTAGCTAAGAAGCTTGTCAGAGTCATCTATGCATTGGAGAGTCAAGATATCGACTTTGACCCAAAGAAACTTCGATGAGCTCATGTTCATAAGTTAACACCCTCCATCTGAAATACGCTATTTTCAGATGGTTTATTAAGGTTACCCTTTTTTATAAACCATAAAATTCCAAAAAAACACTTGACTGTTTATAGTTTGTCACCTCTTATCTTCCACCGCTTAAAGCCTCTTCCAGCCAGGACACAAGGAAGCTTTCCCGGTACGGCCCAGTCTTTCTCGTCTCATCCATGGCATCCTCTTCCACCAGCATTCTGTGAATACCCAGGCGCGCAACCCCTGTTTGCCCTGCTTTTTCCCGGTTTTTTGCATCCATCTGTACCGCCAGCAGGGAAATCCACGGATACGCCTGCAGTTCCTTTCTGTTATCCAGCGTTTGCGGCAGTATTTCTTCCATATCCCGATAGGGCAGTGCCTCCCAGCTGTCGTCTTCTCCCGTCAGCCCCTGCTCCCGCAGGAAATCCTGAAACTGGTCTTTTTCTATGAAAAAAAGACGAACGGCCTCTTTTCGCTGCTGTACCTCCTGCACCGCGACGATTTCTTCCCCCGGATACAGATAAGTCCACTCTCTCGCTGGATTTCCCGGATAAAGCGCCACCAGAGTTTCTGCCTTCGCCATCTGCCCCAGCAGCTTCGCCAGCGGCTCCCTGACCCGGAAATGTTCACCGGTGTTTTCCAGCCACCCTTTTTGAAAAAGCGCCTTCAGAATCTGTGCCGCATCCTGCTTCCCATCCACCGCAAATATCCCCGGGCATTTTTTCACGCCTTTGCAGAAAAGAAGAAAACACAATTCCTGTTTTTTTATGATCATTCCGTTTTCCATACTGAAAACTTCTCCTTCATCAGTGGTCGATAGCTGCGGGACACCGGAATCTCCACGTCGTCCGTCAGAATACAGAGCGCCTGAGAAGCCTGGTACCGCCGCAGGTGATGCATATTCACAATATAACTTCTGTGACATCGAAAAAAATAGTCTGGCAGATTCTGTACCAGGTGATCCATGGAATCATAAAACCCGTATTCCTCATTTTGCAGAGCAATATAAATCTTCTTGGCCCGCGCCTCAAAATATAAAATCTGTCCATAAGGAATCCTCAGTTTTCCATCCCGGTCAGCGAATACAAACACATCCTCGTCATCTGCTTTTCCTGGAAGCCAGTGAATCGCCTCCCGGATACTCTCTGCCGCCTGCATCTGTTCCACCGGGCGCAGCAGCACGGAAGCCGCCATGATCGACGGCCGCAGATATTGCACCGGCGACAGACTCTCCGATACGATCAGCACCATATATACATTTTTCCACCATTTTCGGACAGTCATGGCAGCTGCCAGCCCCTGCGCATCCGTCACATCCAGATATACAATATCCAGCACCTCACTTTCGCTGATTTCCTGCACCTCCAGGTGCAACATGCCGCGAATTTCCCATCGTTCATCCGTCAGCAGCGCCGCCTGCTCATGCGCTTCCCGCTGGATCAGCCAAAGCTCATCTGCCTGCCCGTCCACAATCAACATATGAATCATCCGTCATTTCCCCGCACCAGCGGCAGGATCACCGTCTCTGCCAGGGCACTGTCCTCTCTGGAAGGCACCATGCCGCTTCCAGGATTTTGCGCCTTATTTTGCTGGACAAAAGAAACATTTGTAAAGTTAAATATTCTCTGCGCTGCCAGATTGCCGCCCAGGTGGATCCCTGTCCGGTTATCTGCAAAACACTGATAAATCTTCCTGCCCGCCAGAGAAGCCTCGTCCTCCGACCGCATACAGCCAAAAAGGTAAATATGATGATTTTTTCCCCTTTCCGCGATATTTTCCACAAAGCGATACATATCCGCGCCATTTGGCAGCTTGCGGTATACATCCTCCAGAAACAGATTCAGATCCGCAATGCAAATGAAAATCGGCGGCTCCTTCTGCATCCTTTCGAAAATCTGTGCGTCCTCCATTCCCTGTTCCAGACACTGCCGTTTGATCTTGTTTCTGCGGATAAATTCCGGCAGCAGATTCTGAAAATACCAGAAAACCTCTTCCTGGGTATGGACATAGGTACCTTTACATCGCCCGGCGATTTCCTTTAATTCTTCTGTGCCTTCTTCGATCACCACGATCTGTGCAGATTTTCTCGTTCCCATCAGCATCAGAAGCTTCAGCAGATTTTTCTTTCCGGTATCTCCTTTTCCGGAAATGACATATGTATAAATTTTGCCAAGATCCAGGCAGTAAATAGAGGCATCTGCCTTTCGATACCCAACGGGAAGCGACCGGTCATCTGTCAGCGCCTTTTTCACTCCTGGTTCTTCCAGAAATCTGGAAAATTCCGGTTCTGTCGGGATTTCCGGTATTCGCATGGCAGCACAGCCGCGCCATTGCAGCTTCATTTGCTGACACATGTCTGCCAGCTTTCGTCCCCGTTCAAAATCGTCAGCCGCGTCTATCGCCAATGCCGTCTGAAATTCCAGGATTTCCCCGTTCACACTGGAAAGACCTCTTCCCTTGATACCAGCCTCCGGAAGCACCTCCGGCCGCAATACCCGAAGCACCTCTCCATACTTATAGGAATCTCCCATTTCCAGTGCAAATATATGCTGCATATTTTCCGCCAGCTTTAAAGGCAATTCATGCATCCCCACACCTGCAGCGCTGAACAGGCAGTAGATGCCACAGCTGATTCCCTCTTTCAGCAGCCGAAGCAACACAGGCTCGTATGCATCCTGAGTCTTCTCCCGAAAATTCCCGTAATTGTCCAGAACCACCACCACAGCTGGCAGCACAGGCCCTCTGATCCTGACATACTGGCTGTAGCTGCCGCCCTCCAGCATGGCTTTTCGCTCATCCAGCATTCTGGACAACATAGCACATAAGATCCGCAGCCGGTCCGGCTCTCCATCCGTCACAATACCGCCGGTATGCGGGGCATCCGCAAAACAGGTCAGCAGCTTGCTTCCATAATCCACAAAATAGAACTGCAGCTGATCCGGTGCATATTTTCTCATGAGAGAGCAGACTGCCGTCTGCAAAAAGGTACTCTTACCGGAAGCGACACTGCCGTATACCACCTGATGTCCGTTCTCCCCGAAATTAATCTCCAGTATCCCCTGCTCCTGATTGGCCGGATCATCATAGGTACCCACCGGCGCCTTTAATTCAAAAACCGTATGCCAGTCCTGATACTGGCCGGGAAGCTGCAGATATTCCACCCGCGGCAATACCGGAAGCCATAATTTCTGTGGGCTATGATAATGGTTGTGCGCGGCGACCTCCGTCACATGGTCGATGACCGCCTGCAGCTGCGTGATCTCCTCACACTCCGGCAGCCTGACACCGGCTCCCGCAGTCAGCAGCAGAAGCGCATCTGTTCCCACATGCATATATTTCACAAAAGATTTCAGATTCGCTGTATTGTAAGGCTTCTTCTCATAAACATATCCGGCTTTTGCAATGCTCTCATAGATATCTTCCAGGCACTGACTGTCCTCTCCCATGATTTCTGCCAGCTGCTCTAGCTGCACCTGGTATTTTCCTGCCGTCTCTTCCAGAATCCTTCCCAGATCCTCATACCATTTTCTTTTCTGTGCTTCTCTGTGTTCCCGCTTCGTGCGGCTTCCTGTCATGACCTTCTTACCGGTAATGGTGATCATCTCCGCGATGTTCTCCCCGGCACCGGTTCCTTTCTCATATACCGCGCCGCTGTAGCCCGACTGGAACAATTCAAAAATTTCATCATTGCCCACCTGCAGATACCCACGGCCCGCCTGGGTGATATATGCCGCATCCGGCCGGTGCAGCATGCCCATACTGTCCTTTTTATCCTGTACCCGCAGACACCATCTGAATTTTGTGTTGCTCCAGATGTTATCATCCACAGTTCCCTCCGGTTTCTGTGTCGCCAGGATCAGATGTACCCCAAGGCTTCGTCCCACCTGCGCCACACTGATCAGCTCTTTCATGAAATCCGGCTCTTCCCGTTTCAGCTCCGCAAACTCATCAATGATGATGAGCAGATGGGGAATGGGCACTGCCGCTTCTCCGTTTTTATACAGCCGGGTATAGCTGTTGATGTTGTTCACACTGTGGTCATTGAAAATCTTCTGCCGCCTCCGGTTTTCACTTTTGATAGATACCATGGCACGATGCACCTGATTGCCCGACAGATTGGAAATCTGCCCTGCCAGATGCGGCAGATCCGTAAACAGGTTCGCCATACCGCCGCCCTTGAAATCAATGATGAAAAAGGCCACGTCGTCCGGGCTGAAATTCACAGCCAGGGAAAGGATATACGTCTGCAGCGATTCACTTTTACCGGAACCGGTGGTGCCCGCCACCAGTCCATGGGGGCCATGATATTTCTCGTGGATATCCAGATAACAGCCCTGGGCACCGTTCTTCTGTCCCACCAGCACCCGCATGCTCTCATACACTTTGTTCTTCTTCCAGCGCTGCAGGATGTGCAGCTCCTCCACAGAGGACACATGGTACATTTCCAGAAAGTCAATGTCTGTAGGGATGCCGCCGCTGCGGTCTTCCTCTGCCACCCGCAGGCCGCACACACGCTGTGCCAGCGTCCGCAGAGAATCGCTGCTCACCGTATCAAAGCTGATCTGCGTGAAACGATCCCGGCCCTCATAGACATGGAACATCCCCGTTCCGGCGCCGTCCCGCTGAATGATCTCCTCACAGTTGTTGGGCAGATCTTCATACCGTTCCCCCAGCCAGAAGGTGGTCAGTCCGTATGCAGACCGGGGCTTTGTCACATAACGGCTGATCAGTTCTCCTTCCAACATTTCCGGGCTGATCAGAAACAACACATACCAGGGCCTGGGGATATTCTGTTTCTCCACCGTCTGCACAGCTTCCTCCGCCCGGCTTCTGAGCACCGTTCCCAGGGAAAAGCTGATATCGCCCACATCTGCCTTCGTCTGGGCGATATACCGGGTCTTCATATCCTCCGACCAGACATGCGGCAGCCATTTCACAAATTCCCAGCGCTTTCTCTCCACCCCGCGGCTACCATCATAAATAAAGATCATTTTGACATCCGTATAGGAAGTATTTGCGGCAAGCTGCGCGATGATATTTCTGATGACAATATAGGCCCCGATCTTCCGGCTTCCCCCGATCACCCCCACCATGGGATACTGCAGAAGATTCAAACAGATCGGCACCTGATACAGCATGGTAAAATGATCTTTCACCATGGCCGGTTTCTCTGTCAGCTCGTCATAAAACATTTCAAACTTCGGTTTCGGAACCTCGATTTTTCCCTGAAAAGGCACCGTTCCCTGCCCCAGACGGACTGTCAGGAAATCCTCCTGCAGCGGGTTGCGGTTCCAGAGCAAACCTTCCGCATCAGACACCTGACAGCACTCCTCGCCAGATGGATGATTGAAAAACATGCCCCTCCGATTTTCCTCATATACCCGTCGGATCTCTTCTGTCTTACCGGCAATATACTGCCCATACGTTTCGCAGCGAAGTGCCTCCTCCTCTTTTGCTTCCTCCGCCGCATACCGCATATTTTTCACTGCCCACAGAACCCCAAACCCGGCAGAGCCCATGGCCGTCACAAGTCCTGTATACATAAACGCGCTGCTGCCAGCACTCCCTGAACGGGAAGCGACAATCGCCAGCACGCTGCCAAGTGCCATGGGAATCACCATGGTAAAAGAAGGCCCGATGGTCAGAAGCAGCGGCTTTCGCTTCCTCTGTTTTTTCGCGGGCGGCCCTTCAATCTCGATGGCATCCGTAAACAGCGGTTCTATCGTCCGGGGCGCGCTCTTGTAATATCGCTTCTTTTTCTCTTTTTCCGGTTCTCCGATCCCTCTCTCCTGCGGTATTTCCACAACCGGCAGCAGTTCTGCTTCCAGGGAACCGCCTACCACCGAACAGGCAAACAGATCCCCCAGGCAGATGAGCTTCAGGCCGAAAAGCACCACGCTGTCACCAAACCGCAGCCGCTGGCTCTCCTTCACCCGACGCCCATTGACGAACGTCCCGTTGCCGCTTTGGTCATAGATGGTCCAGGAATCGTTCTGTCTGACGAACAGGGCGTGCTCCCGTGATATGTAGTTCTGGAAAATATACCGGAGCTGGTTATTTTCACTGCTCCCCACACGAAAACGGCTCAGCCTGAAGACATCGTATTTCCGGCAACCCACCTGCAGATTCTCCTTCTGGACTACGAGCAGGGACAGCTTCACATGTCCCCGCACAGGCGCCAGTGTATACAGGCTCCCGTCCTCCAGTCGATTGCTCTGCGGTTCCCGCTCATTTTTTACCACATATGTCTCATCCGGGAAAATGCGCCATTCCTCGTCATAAATTTCCAGCTTTACATCCAGATCTTCCTCCAGCCGAAACATCTCTTTTTCAAAATGGATCCGATGGTCAGCATTGTGGATTCCCGGCAAAAAGAATTCCTGCATGCCATATTTGGCCCATGCGATAATTACAGTTTTCATTGATTCCCCCTATGCAAGCAAACCTATTGCAGTGTATTCACCGGCGTGATGGTGCCGCCGCTGATCCGGCATACATTCCACCAGATTCCGTCACCGGCAGGAAGCGTATAAGTCACCGGTGTGCTGTCGTCAGAGCGGTATATCTTCACCACTGCACCGGACTGAGACATGGGCACACTGTCATAATCAGACGAATAGTTATGAACCCGAAACGTATAATTGCCGCCCACATCATGGATCGTCACCGTTTCCGGTCCATATCCTGACCGGTCATCAATATCCAGATCTGCCACATTCGTCGCACTCATATGTGCAAAAGATATGTCCACACTCTGTCCGCCGGAGCCGGTTCCCTCCAGATGGGCATCCAGATCCACCGGCCTTGCGCTCCAGGTCAAGACGATACGGATCTCTCCTTCCTCCAGTTCCGGGGAGATGGTAAAATTAAACCCTCTTGCATCTGTCCCCTCAGGCACACTGATTTCTTCATAAGCAGTGATAAATCCTGCCGCCCGGATTTCCACCGTGTACTGTCCCGGCGCCACCTGTATGGAAAAACTGCCATCTCCGCTGGCAGAGCCTTCGGCTGCCGTCTTTCCATAGCGTCCTCCGCTGATAAAACGGAGGGATGCCTGCACACCACCGCCATCTACCGCATTGATGATATATCCTGCTGCCGTCCGCTGCGCTTTCGTGTCTTTCTCGTCCTCATCTGTAGCATTGGGATAGAGCACATTGGCCGCATTGCCATAAATATCCCCATTGGCATCACTTTCTACAGTCAGCGTACAGCCATGGTAAACAAAAGATACATAATACTGTTTTTCCCCATTTCGATCAGCTGCCGTGATCTGACGGCTGCATCCGAACAGAACTTCCAGGCTGGCGCCGCTGGCAGCGCCTCTGTAATTGCCGATCACATCCGACAGATTTTCAAAGGTCACCGCATCTGCCCGGTCATACCCGTACGAGGCATGCCGAAAACACACAGTTCCTGGGAATCCGTCAAACCTTACATCCTTTCCCCGGTAGGCATTGGCCTCTGCCGTCACAGGCTTTCCATAAGCCCGCACATAATCCTGATATGTATAAGAAGCAACCACATCATACACTGCTGCGTCTGCCGTCAGATTCTGAGAAATCCGAAGCAGATCATCTGCAGACAGGCTGCCCGCTGCCAGATCCTCTTCTCCCATCGTATCCAACACAAGAGAAACCCGCTCGTAGGTTTTGATCAGAGACTGCGCATTGGTTTTGCGGATACCGGATACCAGCAGCTCCCCGGCCTCTTCATAGCGGTTCTGAGCAATATAGATACTGGCAAGCTTCTCATAGGCTTCCGGTTCCTCCGGCTGTTCTTCCAGTGCCCGCTGATAGGCGATCTCCGCAGCGTCATAATCCATAGCGATCAGATACTGATTGCCCTCCCGCATCCGCTGGGCGTAGCGCTTCTCAGAGATCGTCCCGGATAAAAGGAACCAGCCTGCTGCGGCCAGCACAAGCATTCCCGCGCCAAGTCCAAGGGCCAAGCGGCGCTTCTTTCTTCTGTTTTGTTCTCTTTCCTTTTCCAGATTGTCCTGATAACGGTTCTGTGTGCTCATCCTGTTCTCCCCTATTTTCCCTGCAGCCGCTCCAGCATCGCCTTCAGCTGCTCCATCTGTTCATCATCTGTACGATCTCCGTAATACTGCTGTGCCAGCCTGCCATAATATAAAATTGGCTCTTTCGCCCGGTTCTTCAAAGGCTTCTGCTGTTCCTGTCCATATAGGACAAACGCCGCCTCCCGGTATGCCCGGTAATCCTCCGGGGCTGTCTGCACCAGAGCTTTCAGCAGTTCCAGCGCATCCCTGTAGCTTCCCTTTATCTCCAAAATCATTGCCAGATTCAGCCTGTCCACATACCCGGCATTCTGATCCCGGCATACCTTCTGATAACACCGCTCTGCCCCGGCAAGCGCTTCCTTTTTTCGTTCCTTTTTGTTATCGCTCTGCCAGATATCCAGAAACAGATCCCCGATCTTCCGGTGATATTCCAGGGTGTCCGCATATGCCTCTGCCCGTTTCAAATAGACCAGTTCCCTGTCGTAGCCTTCTGTTTCCCGGCTATACTGGGCACCGTACAGACAGCACCGCAGCAAAAGATCCCGTTCCTGCCCGCTCTCCAGCAGCTGATCCATCTGCTTTAAGGCAGCCTCTTTCTCATCCTCTGCCACAAGAAATTCCGCTTCTATATATTGCAATGTCTCATTCGACAGCCCTCGGCCATCTTCCTCCACACAGTGCCCTGCCTCCTCCAGATTGCCACTGCGGATCAGTGCCAGAATCTGATCTCTTACGTCTGCCATCTGACCGATACTGTCGGGCTGGATCTGCGCTGCTTCCGCATAATAAGATGCCGCAGAGCTGTAATTTTCCTCTGCAAAATATCCATCTGCAATTTCTTCCAGTATCACGGCTTTTTGCTTCGGCCGCTGCTTCAGAATCCTCGCGAAACCTTCCGTGTTGAGAATTTCAAGCCCGTCTGTCACCCGTTCTGCGCCATCTTCCGATGACGCTGCCAGCACATAGGCACTGTACTGCTGGGCAAACAATGCTTCCTGCTTTTCACGCCGCCAAAGCACCAGCGCCATGCCAAGAAGCAGTACCACCAGCAGCCCTGCAGCTCCCGCCAGCGGCTTCACCAGCCGATAGGCTCCTTCCGCCTGCCGCTCCAGCGCCCGTCTCATCTGTCCGATGTTCTGGTATCGTTTTTCCGGCTGCTTCTCCATCGCTTTTCGAATGATGCGAAACAGCCCCTTAGAATAGGCATTTTCTACCACCGTGCTCTTCAGACTGCTCTCCCGGGGCCGAACGCCGGTCATCACATAGAAAAAAGTGGCACCCAGACTGTAGACATCGCCCCGCACATCCGGGACATAACCACTGCCTGACAGCTGCTCCGGCGGTGCGAAGTAATAGCTGTATCCCCCTACCCGGCCGCCATTTTCCGAAAAAGAAATATTAAAATCAATGAGACAGATCTCTCCATTTTCCCGAATCATGATATTCCCGGGCTTGATATCCCGATGGATGATGGGCGGCCGCTGCCCGTGCAGATATTCCAGCACATCGCACAGCTCCAGCAGCATCCGAAGCAGCTGCTGTTCAGAGAAAAGGATGCCGCTGTCCATATACCAGCGCAGATCATGTCCGTCTATGAAATCCATGACCGTAAACACTTCCCTGTCTACGATCAGAAAATCATACACCTGCGGCAGATACGGATGGTGAAGCTTTTTCAGAATATCCGCTTCTTTCCGAACATCCAGTGCCTTCACTTTTTCATCTTTTATTTTCTTAATGACCACATACTTTTGAAGCGTCATATGATAGGCCTGAAAAATAATACCGCCGCCGCCCTGTCCCAGCTCCCGCAGCACCCGGTATCTGCCGTCCAGCACACCGCCTACTTTTATCATTCCTGCCGCCACCTGCTTTGCTTATATCATTTCTTCCGTATGAATTTCTGTAATGCTTTTCACAATGACAAATCGACCCACGCCCGCAGACGCCAGCGGTGCCAGCAGTTCCGTGTCTGCCCCGTCCTCCGGCACATATGCCAGCTCCGACGCTGCCATCTCCTGTGAAAAAGCAGCCTGCTCATCTGTCATTTCCCGGCCTCTGTCTGCTTCCCTTCGGTGAAGTCTTCCTGCGAAAAAGCTTCTCCAGAAGCCCCGGCTTCTTCCGTCTTCGCTCCGGGTACCCATGCCGCTCGCCAAAGGAAAGCGCATCCAGAAGCTCCTCACAGCTCTGATAGCGATCCTCCGCATCCGGCTGCGTACACTTCATGATAATCTCCTCCAGTTCCGGGGAAAGAGATTCATTCCAGTACCGGATCGGAGAAAGCAGATATGGCGGTTCGCAGGGATTCTGCCCCGTCACCAGCTGGTACAGCGTCACGCCGAGACAGAAAATATCCGTTCTCGCATCTGACTGCCCCATACCGCCATACTGCTCCGGGGCTGCATACCCGATCGTTCCGATGTTGATCGTATCCTCCTGGTTGCCCGTCTTATATTCCCGGGCAGTTCCAAAATCAATGAGCATCACATTTCCATCGGGCTGTAGCATCACATTGGATGGCTTCATATCCCGGTAAATGATGGGCGGCTGCTGCCGGTGCAGATAACCCAGCACATCGCACAGCTGCTTTCCCCAGCGAATCACATCCGCCTCCGGGAACGGGCCGTTCTGCTTCAGCCGTTTTTCCAGTGAAATCCCATCGATATAATCCATTACAATGAGAAAACAGTCTTCGTCCTCGATGACATCCACGATCCGCGGCAGATGGGGATGGTTCAGCCTTTTGAGCATATTGGTCTCTGTAATCAGGCCCTGCTCCACCACACGAAAATCCTGCACGCCCTCTCTACGGACTTCCTTGATCGCCCATCTGCTTTTGTCCCGTTCATCCTCGGCCAGATAGACCACGCTCATGCCGCCCTGTCCTATTTTATGTAAAATCCTATATCGTCCGTTTACCAGTTCTCCTGTTCCAAGCATAGAGTTCCTCCTACAGCACCCGGATGAGGATGCCCGAAATGTTATCCTCTTCCCGGCGATACTTGTCCAACTCAACCATATATTTCAAATTTTCTTCCATCTGCTGTTCGGAAACGACCGCCGTCGGCCCCAGCGCCTGACCAATCTCCTCATTGCTGATCACATGCCGAAAACCGTCACTGCACAGAAGAAAATGACTGTTCCTTCTCACTTCACCAAATACAAACTCCGGGTCGATCACACTGGACGCACCGATACACTGCAGCAGCACGTTCCTTCTGGGATCCCGCTCGGCCTGCTCCGGTGTCAGGTTCCCCAGGTCAATTTCCCGCTGTACCACCGTCTGATCCTTGGTCAGACAGCAGACCCGGTCTGTGATTTCGTATACTCTGGAATCTCCCACATTGATGATATAATACATATTGGCACAGATCAGCAGCGCCGCCACCGTCGTACCCATAACTACCTGATGCTGATTGCTGTAAGAACCCAGTCGGTAATTGGTCTCATACAGCAGCTGCTCCCAGTTTCTTCTCAGATATTCCGGTGAAATCCCCCTGTACAGGATTTCCGGAAATTCCTGATCAAACCAGCTGGAAAACAGGCGGATCAGCGTTGCACTGGCCAGTTCTCCCTTAGACAGGCCGCCCATGCCGTCACACATCACTGCCATGCACACCTGCCCGTATTCCGTATCCGCCACCCGTACCATGAGCGAATCCTGGTTGGTTTTCTTTCGGATTCCCACATCGGTATGTGCCGCTGTCAAAAAATTCATGAAATCTTTCCCCCGCAAATTTTTGAGAATTTCAGAGAAGCGGCATTTTCATGCCGCTTCCCCTCACACTTTTTTATCAGCATCTGAATTCAAATTCTTCATCAGACAGCTTGATCTTGTCACCATTTCTCAGTTTCATTTCCTGATCTGCGGCAACCTTATTGCCGTTGACATATGTATAGTTCGTCGATTTCAGATCGGTGATATAGTACTCGCCGTTCTTATAGGTAATCTGCGCATGGGTTCTGCTGATGGTGTTATTGTCTGAAATACAGTAATCCACCTTCACGCGCTCCTTTCCCACTTTGAAGATCTGTTTTCTGATCTGAATCTGCTCACCATTCTTTGTGCGAACAAGAGTTGCCGCAACTGCCGGTGCCTCTGCGCCGAGAATGCTCGTCTCCCCGCTTCCGAGAATAGAGGTTTCTCCGCTTCCCTCATTCAGGACACTAGTCTGCCCGCTTCCGGCCATGCCGGATGCGCTGTGAGACAACGGCTGGCTTGCCGAATGAGACATGGGCGCGGTACTTCTGGACGGCTGACCGGCAGCATATCCCGGATTGCCGCTCATAGCCGGTGCAGACTCTCTGGCTGCGGTTTTGCCCTTCTTTTTGGAAGAAGCTACGATCACAACGATCACAATGATCACGATCACTGCAGCAATTGCAAGGATCAGCGGCATGGATATGCCACTCTTCTCTACCAGTCCATCCTTCGCCGTATTGATGGCAGCCACAGCCGCATCAATATCCTCCTGGGAGGCGGACGCATTGTTCAGCGCCAGCTGTCCATCTGCCAGTGCGCTGTTCAGTGCATCGGAAGAAGTCTTGTCATACTTGCTCAAATCCATTGCCCCCACCTCAGAAATAAGAGAGGATAATGCGGTCTTGTCAAGCTGTTCTGTCTGCGCGGGTTCCGGCAATACTGTCTCTGCTGCACCCGGTGTAGCTTCTGCGGCAGGCTGTTCTGCCGGGGCACTGCCCTCTTCTGCGGAAGTATAATTGATGCCCAGAGCATTCAGGATTGCAGTCACCTCAGAAATCTGTAAAGAATAAAAGTAAGTGTCATCCACACCAAGGGTATTCACACCCACAACCGCACCGTCACTGTTCAGCAGCGGGCCGCCGGAATTGCCTTCCGTCATCGTTGCACTGTGGCGGATGTATTTGATACCGTCAATACTTGTCTTGGTAGAAACAATACCGTTGATGATGTTGACATCAGAGCTCACATAAAACGGCGTATCCTCCACCAGTTCAATAGCGGACGGGAAGCCCAGTGCATATACCGGCATGGTCTCCACCAGATCTGCGTCGTTGTCATCAATGCTCAGCGGGGAACGGTCATAAATTGTCTGTTCCAGCTTCAGGATGGCAAAATCCATATCCTCACTCTGGTTCACGATAGAAGCATTGATAAACACATCACGCTTTACCACGACCTGAATCTGTAAGTTCACATTATTGGCATTGCTGAAATCAACCCCAAATGCCTCTCCGGCAGCGGAACGCACATCATCCCGCAGGTTTACCACATGGGCATTGGTGATCATGTACTCGGCGCCGGTCTCGTCTCCGATCAGAAAACCGGTTCCTCCCTGCAGCACATGGCTCTGGGAATTCTGATCCACATACGCCAGGTTTACCTGCAGAACGCCATTTCTGGCATCATTGACTGCTTCACTTCCGGCCGTGCTGACCTGTGATGCCTGTACAGGCATCACGGTCGCCACAGCCAGGAGCATCATTGCCATCAGTCCGGCAATTTTCTTTCTGATTTTCATTTCTGCTCCTCCTGTCTGTCTTTTATCTCGCACTGCGTCTCTTCCGGTAAGCTGCAAGCCCTGCCAGAACGGCACAGGAGCCTGCCATCAGAAGCAGCCACATTGCTGTATTCGCATGATCCCCTGTCTGCGGGTTTCCCCGGCGGACATTGGAAAATGTCATATTGCCATTTGCAACCTTTACAGTCATCACCACAGCAGAGCCCGCCGGTGCAGACAGAACATTTCCGGAGAAACCGACTGTCTTTCCGCTGCGAAGCTCAAATTTCTTTGAAGCAAGAATATTTCCATCACTATCCTTGGCAAACAGCTCATGCTGTCCGAACTCCACGTTGGTGAACTGGAAGAAACCGTTCTGTGCGGTCACAGTCGTTCTCGGTGTGGAATGCAGCTCCACAGTCATGCCGGAGATCGGATTGCCACTGCCATCTACCAGATAACCGCTGATGGTAACGCCCTTGCCTGCGCCGCTTCCTGCATCATCCCCGTCATCCGAAGAGCCATGGGAATGTCCGCCGCCTCCGTTTCCGCCGTCTGCATCTGTCTTGTCCAGACGGAAATTCTGGGCTGTTCTCTTCAGTGCATTCTTCGGGTCATTGTCTTTCGCAAAGTTAGCAGCACCGCCGTCACGGAACTCTGCTGCGATGGTATTCACGCCGGTCTTCAATGCCTTGTTCTGCAGTGTCTGGGCGCTGATGGTGATTCTCGTACTGCCGGAAGCAGCATCATAATCCACGCCTCTCACCAGCTTCTCACCATTTAACCACAGATCCACGAAATTCGGATAAATACCCTTGGATACAAACAGAGAATCCGTAATCTCCGGCAGATAGAAGTCGTGACTTCCCGCGGAGGTCTCATTACCGATGGAAGTCTCCAGGATGTAACCGTCTGCGATATCAGACTCGTTGTATACGTTGTCGTTTGTGTTGTCCTTGACGGTTAAGGTGAAGGGAACTGTACTATCCCAAAAAGAATAATTCTCTTTCGTACTTGTAAAACTTGCTCTTACTGTAAAATTGTATGTTCCTGCATTTTGCGGTGTGCCATACAGTTCACCGTTTTCTTTTAATACCATGCCTTCTGGCAATTCACCCGCGTCTACTTTGTAGGTAACCTGAATCCAACTGTACTTATTGCTGTTCTGGATCGGCGTTCCATAGGGGACATACTTTACTGCATCTGGAATGCTCTCTGTCGTAATACAGGGATCACCCACCACGCCAGTTAAAGTAAGTACCATCAATACTTTGTTGCCAGATTTAATCGTCAACGTGCCAGACACATCTGTACCATCTTTGACGCCGTTTTTTGCTTTCAGACGAAGCTTTGCCAGGTTCGGCAATTCTCCTTCTTTTCCTGAACTCCAGGAAGGAGTTTCCACTGTCAGCATACCGGCCAACGGCTGATTGCCCGTTAAAGTCCAGTAATCATCCAATTCCACAACATCCGATGTCAACTCTACGGACAGATTTGGAAATGCTTCCTTTCCAATATTTGCCAGGCAAATATCATGGTAATGATCATGATAGCTATCCAGCATTACTTCTCTCGTGGAATAAGTAACGCCATTTTCCACATGGGTATTGGCATCCTTGTCTGCAAGACTGCTGATGTACAGCTGTCCCAGTGAACTGTCAGCTTTCTTTACCTGTACCCAATAATTTTTTGAATGCTGTTCATCCTCTGCATATACCGTATACTGAACTGGACCATTGGCAAAGGAATGCAATGTTTTTCCACTTTCTTCTTTTGAAGTTCCACCGCCTGTATACACGCTTGCATAACTGCCCTCATAAAAAACAGGAGCATATTGTTTGCTCAGATCTGTATCCTCGGCCACTAAAATCGTAACATAATTATTTTCTCCATAAGAATCGTCCGATTTGTTTATAACGTAAGAAGGAATATCCTGTCCATCAGCATTTTTCAATCCTGTAAATGCAATCTCAGTATCACTATATTGATTCGGATGTCTTGTCTGCAATACAATGCTAGTTCCTATTATACGATTGGGATCTTTATCACTTTTGCTGAATACAGTAAGCCATACGCCTTTACTATAATCCGCCAAATAGCCCCCTATATTATCCTTCCATTTTCCCCAAATTCTATCTTTAATTTCTTCTGCTCCTGCCTGCTTTGCTTCCTCTATACTACTATATCTTCCAACATAGACAGCAATCGCATCGAAATAATCACTCTGCATGACCATTGCAAGTTTTGTATCAAGTGGATATTCACGATCAAGTGAAATCCACATTCTCGTTTCTCCATACCAGTTTCCACCTGCAACATACGAAGCATCTAAAGATGAGTCTGGTAAATATCCCCGCACGAGAAACCTCTGTTTAATATTAGGCCCACTTATATAGAACTCTACCGGTAAAATTCCTATGATCTTTCCGGTTCCATCATAAGCAACTATCGTAAAATAACTGCTGTTATTCTTTTTATATCCGGCCATACTTTGAGACATATCTACACCCATGATTTGAGATGTGATATCATCATCTTTACCATAATTTTTTATAAATTCTTCGTTTTGAGTAGTAAAATTTCCTTCTAATATACTTACATGATCAATTTGAGTTTTACTATAAGCGTCCTTGCTTAAAGTAATGTTAAAAAATGTATCTTCCCCAGCGCAATCTTCATCAAGATTGATTCTCAAATAATTTTCTGTATATTGTTCATTTCCCTTGCTTGAAGACCAATAAGATGCAAAACTTCCACTGCTCGTAATCTGATGTATACTTTTTTCTTTTCTAACATGATTCGCATCTTCCACATAGACTGTTGCGCCTAACCATTGAGAACTGTTTGTTGCCAAAACATTCAGCTTGTACCGAACATTATTGCTGTTTAACTGGTCACCGTCACCAACAATCATCTCCCAGATTTTTCCACCACTCAATGCGCTGTAGCTTAAATCCACTTCATCTTCAAGATTTTTCAGACTATATTCATTGTACCGCTCATTTTTCCAGGCAATTTTTACATCATCTGACAAATTCAGGCTTTCTACAATCGTCTTTACCTTAACCTTCGTCAACTCAACGGGTGTATACCCCTGCAGGTCAACACGCAGATTTCTCTTTTCCAACGGAATCAGTGACATCTCCTGTACCCCGTCTCCATCATTGGTGAAGGTTTTCTCCTCCGGATATACCACAACGGTATCCCCGGCCACTTCCATGCTCATCTGTGTGATGCCGGTTCCGTCAAAGTTTGCAGCTACCTTGAAAATATGTCCGCCCACTTCCACGGTGTCGTCCGGGGACTGGAACCACTTGTTTTCCGTCTTTCCGTTGCTGGTGAACTGTACCTCATAGGGGAAGAACGGATTCAGCTCAGGGATATTGATGGTATAGCTGCCATCTTCCTCGAAATATCCGTCGCCGTACTCGTAGGTGTTGAAATCGTCCTCATTTACAATCGTCCACACATAATCCCCTGTGTTGAACTGAACATTCTCAATATCCTGCGGCTTTCCTTCCTCGGAAGCTCCGTTTTTAGGAAGCGCTTCTTCCTCTTTCTGCACTTGCTCTTCCTCAGGAAGCTTCTCTTCTTCCTGTGCTTCTGCTTCCGGCGCATCTTTTCCCTCTTCAGAAGCATTTCCCTGCTTTTCCTCCGGCTGTGCCGCATTTTCATCCGCGGTATCACCGACAGCAGGTGTCTCATTGTCTTTTTTCTCATCTGTGCCAGTATTCGTATCGGCAGCCGTCGGCTCCTGGCCTAGCTGTTCTGCAGCCTGCACACCAAGAACCTGAGGTTCTTCTGCATTGACTGCCACAGACGGAATGAGCAGCATCACAGCCATGGTGAATGCCACTACCTTCTTCATGAATCTCACTTTCTCGTCCTCCTGTCATAAAGTAATAGTTTTTATTGTTCCTTTCCAAGAACAGTATGGGCAGCCGAGATCAGCTGCTCTGTATCATAAATGCGTGATTGTCGCAAATCACCCGTCGGATAATCGAAAATCAACACATTATTGATCACATCACACAGATACGGAAATTCCGCCAGCACCTCGCAGTCCGCATTCAGCAGCTGGCCATAAAAATATCCGTCTGCCGTCGTAAACTGTGCCACAAAGTTTTCTCCCACCGACGTCACATAGGTAAGATAATCTTCCTCGGAAAGGACACCCACCCGTTTGCCGGTTTTGGCATCATAGGCCGTCGGTGCACCGTGCAACGGCGAAGTGATTTTCAGGCCATTGACCGTGAACTCTTCATACAGACTGCGATCCGGCGCTGTGCTTCTGGTCTCTTTTTCCAGCGTGCCGTCCGACACCCGGTATAACAGCGACCTGCCGTCGTTATAAATCACTTCCAGCCAGGAATCCTCTCCCTGTCTTCGAAACTGCTGATCGAAAATCTGATCTGCGTCCGGGATGTCTGCCTCATGGATCAGATTGCCGTTTCTGTCATAAATCCGAAAATTTTTCCAGGAGAAAAGCATGATCCTCTCTCCGTCTGCGCTGACCCTTGCCTCGCTGTGCTGATAAGACGGATCATAGGAAAAAATCTCCGCCTCCTGATGATTTTCATAGGCCATCAGGCGAATGGTCGGCGTGCTCCTGCTGCCAATCACCGCCGTACCATTGGACAGCCCCACAAAATCGGCCTCTTCCGTCTGCGCACAGGCATCGATCTCCAGTGCATTTTTATCATAGAAAGACAACCGGTCTTGGGAAGCGATCAGCGTATGCTCCCCGCCTGTGGCATAGGCAAGGATATTCTCTGTTGTCGTCACAAGAGGTCGCTGCTCTCCTGTGGCCGGATCGATCTGCACCAGCAGATTGTCTGTCTGCACATAGATACCGCTGGCATCGGTCTGCACACTGAAACGGCTGTCGGAAGCAAAGCCGCCTGTCTGCCGCAGGGTGTTCATGTCCACCACCAGAAACACAGAGCTGTCTGTGTTGGACGCTGCGCATGCAAAGTAATGATCGTAAAAACCACCCTCAAAATGGGTGTAACCAGAGCCAGACTCATAAATAACGACATCTTTCTCTCCATTTCTGAGATCAAAGATTTCCAGCGAACCGTCTGACATACTGACGGCAGCTAAAGTGCCGTCCTGGTTCAGCGCCAGCAGATTGTCGTTGGGATTTGCAAACACATCATTGGCTGTCACCGATGGATGTCTGCCCTGCAGATTGATCACCGCCCGGACTTTCCCGCTGTCCGCATCCGTGATATTGACCTGCGTGTCATCCTTATATATAGAAGCAACGGTTTTTCCATCCTGTGAAATGCCGATTGCTGTGGCCTTCTGTCCTGTCCATACTGTCTTTTCCTCTGAAATGCCATACCGGGTCAGTCCCTGCTGCCCCGCATATATGAGAGTATCCGTATCCAGATAAGCAACCTCTGCCAGTGCTGAATCCGCAGCAGGCAGCTCCTCCAGCAAAGACCTGGAAGCAAGATTATACACCTGCACACCGACGGCACAGACAAACGCTGCTGTTCTGCCATCCGGCGATATCTCCATGAAAAAAGGAGCCGAGGGCAACTCCAATGTTCCCTGCGGGCGATACCCGTCCGACAGATCATAAATCCCCAGTGCGTCCGTCAAAGCCTTCTGCGCTTCCGCGATATATCCCGGGTGCAAAACAGAGGAATCCTGGGGCAATGCATCCAGCGCATCCTGTAGAGCTATTATCGAATCGCCTTCCTGCAATGCAGTTCTGGAATACTCGGACAGCTTTTTCCAGCTCTCTATCGTCTCCATCTTTTTCAGTCCCAGGAAGGAAACCCCTGCTCCCAGAACACAGCATGTTGTCAGCAATGCATAGACGATCCGGTTCTGAAGTCGCATATGTACTGCCCGGATATCATCTTCCCGGATCCGATTAAAGGCTTCCAGCATCTCATCCGCCGTCTGGTAGCGCAGGTTGGGATTGGGCTCCATCGCTTTACTGATGATGTGCACCAGCTGCGGGCTGAATTCTTTTTCAGACAGCGGGATCACCTTTTTCGCATGGGAAGCAGGGCGTCTTCCACTGAGCAGGTGATAAAGGGTCGCCCCTGTACTGTAAATGTCCGAACGCACATCCGGCCGGATCAGCTGATAATGGGAACCTGTTGTTCCACGGTACGCCCCGGAAGAGCTTCTGCCGGAAACGGTGGAAACTGCTCTTCGAAGCGCCGAAGTGCCTCGATTCCTGTCAGAACGGGCAGTCGCAGTGCTTCCTTTTCCCGAATACGCTTCATCGTTGGAAAAATCCAGACCATAGTGCTCCGGCGATGCATAGCCTTCGCTTCGCCCGATGATCGTCTCTTCGCCAAGTGCAAGAGAAATATTGAAATCAATCAGCCGGATATCCCCCTGCGGTGTCAGCATCAGGTTTGCCGGTTTGATATCACTGTGGGTGTAACCGTGGGGCGGATCCCCGTGAATCGGCCTGTGCAAATAGGAAAGAGCCTCCAGCAGCTGTCTCCCCCATCGGATCACCTGCGCCTGCGTGAAAGTCTTCCCTTCCTTTAAAGCTTTATCAAAACTCTCTCCCTCGATATAATCCATCGCCGTATAGACAGTGTCGTTTTCCGTGAAGAAATCATACACTTGTGGAATATACGTGTGGCTCAGATGCTTCAGCACATCTACCTCTACCCGCAAAAGTTCCGGCGGTGTGGATATTTTTCTCTTATCGGCTTTCAAGACCACCTTCTTATTCAGGCGAAGATGATGTGCCAGATAAACATCACCGCCGCCTCCAGAACCAATCTTGCCGATAATCTCATATGTTCCGGCGATTACCTGTGTCATGAATGATCCTTCTTTATCTCCCCATATTCCTGATCAAACTGCATATCCAGACGCATCTTCCGCATACGCGCGATCAGTGCATATACAACGATTCCCACTGCACTCACTGCCGCAAGAATCATCCCTCCATAAAACATCATCTCATTTGTTAATTCCATCACTGCATCCTATCTTTTCTCAAAACAGAGTCTTCTTAACAAACTTCAACATTTTTTCTTTTTTTTACATTTTCTGTAAAATATTGTATTCTTTCACTCGTTATTTCTGATTGTATCACATATAATACGATATTTCAACGATAATAACAGATATATCCCATCACTTTTGACAACTTTATTCGATACAATATGACGAAAGGACGGTGATTGCACATGTATGAAGAAGATTTCGCCCGACGTCTCACCCAGCTTCGCATAAAAAAAGGAGTTTCAGCCAGAGACATGAGTCTGTCTATCGGCCAAAACCCCGGATATATCAACACCATTGAAAATGGCAAAGCATTCCCTACTATGACGAATTTTTTCTATATCTGTGAATTTCTCTCTATTACGCCTCAGGATTTCTTTGATACAGAAACCACTAATCCAGAGAAGCTTCACACCCTGATCCAGTATCTGAAACATTTGGATGACAGACAGCTTGAGTCACTGACTGTCATTGCGGAAGGGCTCGTCGCCCGGAAAGAAGAGACTGTCTGTAAAACAGCGCATTCTGATATGTAAGCTAAATCCTCGTCATTTTTACTTTTATCATTCCTCAAAAATCTGACAGATTGATGTTTTAAGTATTGCAAATTTTCAGACCTGCGTTATAATTTAAGCAAAGAAAGAACGGAGGCAGACCTATGATTTTAACAGACCACGATCTTTCAGATTTGATTGCAAATCATGATCTGATTCAGAATGATACCTATGATCCAGACTGCGTGACAAATATTGGATATGATTTAAGATCAAAAGCATTTTTTGATGAGAACGGCGAACAGCATACAAAGATTTTAACACCCGGAGAATCCGTCATGGTTTCCGCCGAGGAGATCATTCACATGCCTGATAATATGGCAGCTATCGTACAGGGACGAAATAGCCGGATTCGTCAGGGACTTTCCGTGACAGCACCTGTCTATCAGCCGGGGCATGTTACACGGGTATTTTTTCGCCTGACCAATATTTCTTCCAATGAGATCAGCCTTACATCCGGCGAAAGCCATGCTATGATTATTTTTGAACAGTTAAGCAGTTCTGCTGATCATCCCTACAACGGTACGTTCAAGGATGAGATTGGAACGTATACAGGTTTAAGTGGCTACAAGAAAAGTTATGAAAAACAGATTCGACAGTTAGAAGAAAAAGCAGATGATATCAAAGGAATTGAGAAATCTATCTATGCAAATGTACTGGCTATTCTTGCTGTTTTCGTAGCAATCTTCAGCTTGATTTCTACTAATGTAAAGTTGTTGGAAAACGAATCTACTCTGCGCAGTTTTGTAGGATACAATCTGATCACCGTCGGTGGCATCAGTTTTCTTCTCACACTGCTTCGCACCACCATTTTAGACGATCTGGCAGAGAAGAATCTTGTCGGTCAATCACGGAAACGCTTTTTTATCTGGCTTCCAACAATCATTATTTTTGTCGTCGCTTTTATTGTATTGCTCTGCATTAAATAAAAATTTATACAAAAATCCGCACCAGAATCCCCGGTGATATCATCACCCGTTCGATCCTGAGGCGGATTTCCTTTTCCATCTTTATTCAAGTTCTATGCTTTCAGCTAATTTTTTCAGTTCCTCCATAGAAAAACCTTCCTGTTTTACAAAATCTTCGAAATCCATTGTCTTCGTACCGTCTCGCTGCTCTGCTATACACCATAATTTCATATCTTCCATAAATTCTACAAAAGCTTCATTCATCTCTGTTTTCCCCTCCCAAAGCAAAAGCAGGTTCCTTTGCCATGTGCGGAACAATAAATTCCAGATTATCTATTGGCAATCTGGCCCCACTCTTTTTCAACAACTCATATTCGTCAAATTCTTTCAACCCGTATTTTTGCAGAATTTTATCAATGTCTTTTCGTTTTCGATCCGGCAGGCGACTTGCAAAAACAGGAAAAAGCACCGTATCTGTATATACTTTGTCCAGCTCTCTAAAGCAAAAAAACGGTTCAAATCCTTCCTTTATTGCCTCTCTGATTTCTTTCTCATAATATCGAAACTCATATTCGCCATTTTTTGCCAGCTGTCCCACAATATATCGCTTACCGTTTTTTTCTGCTTTCCAGATCAGGTAAAGATAATCTTTTTCATTCTTCTTTGACATTTTCATTCCGTCCCATCTATCTCCATCTGTTTCCAGTATACCCGAAAAGTTTACCTGGTGCAAACAGAAAAACAGGATACCGCTCTCACGATATCCTGTCCCACGCTGCGCTTTGCAGTCCTTTTATTTTCTTTTATTCCTCTATCCTGACCCTGCTCATGACCGGCATGACATCCGGCTTGTTCCAGGTCTCAGACCCGGAGGTGGGCAGTGCGGCGATCTGATCCAGCACTTCGAAGCCGGAGATCATTTCCCCGAAGGCGGCATAGCGGCCGTCCAGCTTATGGGCGTCCTGATGGACGACAAAAAACTGGGTACCGGCGGTATCGTAGCCGTCATCCCTTGCCATGGAGATGGCGCCCCGCTTGTGGGGGATGGGATTGGCGATGCCGTTTTCCTCGAATTCCCCTTTAATATGCCAGTCACTGTCTGTCATGATGTCATTGTCGGGGGATCCGCCCTGGATCACATAGTCTTTCACAATGCGGCACCAGGCCAGGCCGTCATAGAAACCGCTTCTGGCCGTGTCCACAAAGTTTTTTACCGTGATCGGCGCAAGGTCGGGGTACAGTTCAAAGACCATATCCCCGAAGCCTTCCGTCGTGATCGTGCATTTCACCTTTCGCCTCTTACTTTGCAAGAACGGATGCGTTCTTGAAGTACAGGTTGGAGGAGGATGTCATGTAAACGCCCTGTACGTAGTCTTTTAAAAGGTAGTTGTTAGACTTGTAGTACAGCGGAACAACCGGGTAGGTTGCGGATACCAGCTCGTCAGCCTGTTTTACCAGCTCTGCGAACTTGGCGGGATCCTTCTCTACCTTGATCTGATCTACGATGGCATCGTAGTCCGGGTTGCTGTAGAATGCGTTATTGGTCACATCATCTGTATACAGAAGCGGCAGGAAACTCATGGGATTGACATAGTCTGCACTCCATCCCATCGCTCCGATCTCATAGTTTCCACTCTGAATGGAATCATAATATACTGCCCAGTCAGCGGAGCTTACTTCAACCGTAATACCCAGATTCTGCTCCCACATTTCCTTGATTGCTTCTGCAATCTTCTTTACGTTGTCATCAGAATAGAACGTCAGCTTCACTGTCGGGAAGCCCTCTCCATCCGGATATCCGGCCTCGGCCAGTGCTGCCTTGGCAGCTTCCGGATCTGCTTTTTCAGAAAGACCGAAGTCAGAACGACCTTCAGTAATGTCCTTGCCGTCTACCACATAGCCCGGTGCCAGGAAGCTGTAAGCAGGCTCTGCATCCAGCTGCGCCACGTTGTTGATGAGAGAATCCCGGTCAACAGCCAGGCAAAGTGCTTTTCTTACCAGTGGATTGTCATACGGTGCTGCGCTGCAGTTGATGTTATAGTATACCGTACCATAGCTGGGTGCGGTTACCACACCGGCGTTGTCAGCCTGCAAACGGGCAACATCGCTGGCAGGAATGGTGCGGACACCGTCTACCTCACCGTTTTCATAAGCCGTCAGTGCGGTGGAAGTATCCAGAATATAACGGTAAGTCAGCTTCTCCAGCGTTACATTCGCTGCATCCCAGTAGTTCTCGTTCTTCTCAAGGACAACACTCTCACCCATCTTCATCTCCGTAATCTTGAAGGGGCCGTTGCAGATGTAGGTGTCAGCCTGGTTGGTCCATTTGTCACCGTTTGCCTCGATGGTTGCTTCCTGTACCGGGAAATATACCCACATGCTTACCAGGTCAACGAAGTACGGGCAGGGAGATTTCAGGGTGAACTCCAGTGTTTTTTCATCCACAGCCTTGATTCCCACATCCTCTGCCTTTGCAGTTCCGTTGTAAAATTCTTCTGCATTTACCACATAATCAGAAATCATGTTCACATACTGGCCGGCAGTTGCCGGTGTCAGGACACGCAGTGCGGAATATACATAGTCATTGGCGGTCAGATCGCTGCCATCGCTCCACTTCAGTCCATCTCTCAAGTGGAAGGTGTATACAGTCAGGTCATCGTTGGACTCCCAGCTCTCCGCATTACCTGCCACAACCTCGCCCTTCTCGTTGTAGGTCACCAGACCTTCGAAGCAGTTCACCAGGAACGGTACCGCAAAGGAATTGTTGGTCACGTTCGGGTCGATTCCATCTGGCTCATTGTTCAGAACGAAGGTGAGTTCCTGTGCATCAGCCAGCTCCCCCGCTGCTGTGCTCTCTTCGCCGTCTGCTTCCTCAGACTGGATATCATCGATGGTCTGAGGCTCGCTTGCGCTGTTGTCGCTTCCGCCGCAGCCGGTCATCACTGCGGATGCTGCCAGAGCAGCTGTCAGAAGCAGGCTTAACTTCTTTTTCATAACTACACTTCTCCTCCTTTTGGAAAATTTATGTTTCAGGGAACGCTTGTATTCCCTCAAACTCGTAAACACATCACATGGATTGCTCCGTGCTTCGCGCTCCCACAATCCATCCACAACATTCGCATATCACGAAGCATACGCTTCACTTTTATGCTCATGGTATTAATCAGAACAAATGGCACGCCACCATATGGCCGCCGCCCACATCCTTCATCTGGGGCTTTTCCTGTGCACACTCCGGCTTCGCATACGGACAGCGTGTGTGGAACCGGCACCCGGCAGGCGGGTTGATGGGACTGGGAATGTCGCCCTCGATACTGCTCTTCTCTTTCTGTCTGGCCAGACGGGGATTGGCGATGGGGATACTGCCCAGCAGTCCCTTGGTGTACGGGTGCAGCGGATGGGCATAGATCTCGTCCGCCTCGCACAGCTCCACCATCTGTCCCAGATACATGACGCCCACATCGTCTGACACATAGCGCACCATGGAAAGATCATGGGCGATGAACAGGTAGGAAACCTTCTTTTCCTCCTGGAAATCCTTCAGCAGGTTGATGACCTGGGCCTGGATGGACACATCCAGTGCGGAAATGGGCTCGTCACAGATGACCAGCTGGGGCTCCAGCACCAGTGCCCGGGCGATGCCGACACGCTGCCGCTGGCCGCCGGAAAACTCATGGGCGTACCGGTTGGCATGCTCCTTGGTCAGGCCCACCCGCTCCAGCATGGGATAGACGATGTCGTTGGCCTGTTCCTTGCTGCTGACCACGCCGTGGGCGATGAGCGGCTCGGCGATGATGTCCCGCACAGTCATTCTGGCATTGAGGGACGCATACGGATCCTGGAAGATCATCTGCATTTTCCGCCGGTAGGGCTTTAACTGCTTCTGATGCAGGTTCGTGATGTCGTCGCCGTCCAGGATGATCTGGCCCGCCGTGGGATCATACATGCGGATAATGGTTCTGGCGCAGCTGGATTTGCCGCAGCCGGACTCTCCCACGATGCCCAGCGTTTTTCCCTTCTCCAGCGAAAAGCTGACGCCGTCCACCGCGTGGACGATCTGCTTGCCCCCCGCTTTAAAATGCTTCGTGAGGTCTCTGACCTCCAAAATATATTCACTCATGACTTACTCCTTACTGCGAAATGGGTTATTCTCGTCGGCCGGTGCGTCCGGATAGAGCAGGAAGCACCGGGAGTGATGGTTCTCTCCCACCTCGGTAAATTCCGGAAGCTCCGCCGCACAGATGTTTCTCGCATAGGGACAGCGGGGCGCGAAGGGACATCCCTTGGGCGGATTGGTCATATCCGGCGGGGAGCCCGGGATCGGCATGAGCCGCACGCTTTTATCCTGATGCAGATCCGGAATGGATGCCAGAAGGCCCATGGTGTACGGGTGCTTCGGCTGTTCAAAAATATCGAAAATAGAGGCTTCCTCCATGACCAGACCGCCGTACATGACAATAACCCGGTCACACAGCTCCGCCACTACCCCCAGATCGTGGGTGATGAAAATGATGCTGGTACCGTATTCTTTTTCCAGCTCCCGCAGCTGTTTTAAGATCTGATCCTGGATCGTCACGTCCAGCGCTGTGGTGGGCTCATCGGCGATCAGCAGTTCCGGCTTGTTGGCCAGTGCCATGGCGATCATGACACGCTGCCGCATACCGCCGGAAAACTCATGGGGATAGCATTTATACCGGCGCTCCGGCTCCGGGATCCGCACTTTTTCAAAAAGCGCCAGCACTTCTTTTCTAATCTCTTCCTTGCTCCGGCCGGGATGATGCTCCCGGATCATCTCCGCCACCTGCTTGCCCACCGGAATGAGCGGGTTCAGGGAGGACATGGGATCCTGGAAAATCATGGAGATCTTTTCGCCCCGGATCTGCCGCAGCTCTTTTTTCGAAAGGCCCAGAAGATCTGTGCCGTCAAAAACAATTTTTCCCTCTTTGATCCGGGCCGTGTCTGCCAGCAGCCGCAGGATCGACATGGAGGTCACGCTCTTGCCGCTTCCCGACTCGCCTACAATACCCAGAATCTCTCCTTTTTTTCACGGAAAAGCTGACGCCGCGGACGGCCTGCACTTCCCCGTTGCTCGTCATAAATGACGTTTTCAGATTATCTACTGTTAATATTTCGTCCATTCTGCCCCTCCTATTTCTTCAGCTTCGGATCCAGCGCATCCCGCAGGCCGTCACCGACGAAATTGAATCCGAACATGATCAGACAGATGACGAGGGCCGGAAGGAACAGCTGATGCGGACAGCTTCTTAAGTTCTCTGTGGCATCGTTGCACATGGTTCCCAGGCTGGCCAGCGGCGGCTGTAAGCCGATGCCCACATAGCCCAGAAATGCCTCCATGAAAATGGCGGAAGGAATGAGCATGGTCACTGTCACGAGAATAGAACCCATGGCGTTGGGGATCAGATGCTCCAGCAAAATGGTTTTCGTGGAGGAACCGATGGTCTTGGCCGCCATGACGAATTCCTGCCCTTTTAAGCTCAGTACCTGGCCGCGGACCACCCGGGCCATATCCACCCAGTACACCGTACCCAGCGCCACGATGATGCTTTTCAGGCCGGAGCCCATCACCACCATGATGAGGATCACGTACAGCGTCAGCGGGATCGTGCTGATGATGTCCACAATACGCATCATCACCGTATCCACCATGCCGCCCGCATAACCGGAAATGCCGCCGAACAGAATGCCGATGACCATGTTTACCGCTGCGGCCACGAAAGCCACCAGCAAGGATACCCGGGTGCCGTACATCAGACGGGTGAGGATGTCTCTTCCCAGATTATCCGTGCCCAGAATATATGACTTGTTCCACACTTTTGTGGAAGGATAGATCGTTCTGGCCTGCGGGTCAGCCACCACGTAAGGCTTCACGCCATAGTAGAGGCCCACCTCTTTGCCGTTGTAATCGTAGATCAGCATGGACTGGCTCTTGTCGTCCTTCACCTTGCGAAGCTGCTCTCCCAGCGTGCCGTCCGCATTCACATGCAGAATCTTCAGCGCCTGGGTAATGTACAGGTAGCCGTCTCCGTCCGGCGTCTCGAACACCTTCATCCGCGGCGGAATGTTGACCACGTCCAGATTCTGCGCCGAATAGCTGTAGCTGGTAAACATGGGACCCACCAGTGCAAACAGGATGAGCACCACGATGATGACAAGACCTGCGATGGCCGTCGGCTTATGCCGGAACCGGAACCACACGTCCCCGGCGAAGGTTCGGTTCTTCGCCCATATTTTCTCCCGATCCTCGTTGGAGGACTCGAGCATATCCCATTTATTATCCATATCCTTATCCGTCCTATTCATATTTGATTCTCGGGTCGATGAGGCAGTAGAAAATATCTACCAGGAAGATCATTGCCATCAGGAAGCTGGCATAGAAAATCGTCACGCCCATGATCGTCGTATAATCCCGCTGGGAAACACTGTTGACAAAATGTACACCCAGTCCCGGAATGGCGAAAATCTTCTCCACCACAAAACTGCCCGTCAGCAGGTTGGCGATGGTGGGGCCCAGCACGGTAATGACCGGAATCAGGGCATTTCGCATAGCATGCTTGAGAATGACCTTCGTCTCACTCAATCCCTTGGCCCGGGCTGTCCGGATATAATCCTGTCCCATGACCTCCAGCAGGCTGGAGCGCATGAGTCTTGCCATGTAGCTCACCGAGTAGCCGCCCAGGGCGATCACCGGCAGAATATAGCCCTTCCAGCTCTCCACGCCGAAGCTGGGCAGAAAATTAAACTTGAATGCAAATATGTAAATGAGGCCGGACGCAATGACAAAGGACGGGATCGTCACCCCGATGGTGGCCACCGCCATCACGATCATGTCCTGCCATTTGCCGTTCTTCACCGCGGCCAGGATGCCCATGGGAATGGCCGCTAGCAGCACGAAAATGATGGTGATAAAGCCCAGCTTGGCAGACACCGGGAAACCGTTGGCGATAAAATCATTGACCTGCTTGCCGGTATACCGGTAAGAGGGGCCCAGATCCCCGTGCAGAATCCCGCTCACATATTCCAGAAACTGTTCCGGCAGCGGTCGATCCAGATGATACTTCTCATTCAGCGCCGCTTCCACCTCTTCACTCACCTTGCGGTCGCTGGTAAAGGGGCCGCCCGGAATGGAGTGCATCAGTGTAAAAGTAAGCAGGAGTATCAAAAACAGGGCGATGAACATCATGCCCAGCCGTTTTGCAAAATAACGAACCATAACTTGTATTCCTCCTGAAATTTACCATTTATAAATTATAATTATACCGTACATGATACTTTATTGTCAACGAAATAGCACTTTATTGTATTAAAGAAGCACCCAAAGAAACGCCCGGACAGAATTTTCCATCCCGGCCGGGCGCATGTTCCCTTTTTTATATCATATTTCCGCTGTTTTTTTCGGTTTGGGATCAGTTTCCACATTCAATGCTGATCTGGTTAAATTCATCCAGCACATCGTCCACGGAAAGCTTTGCTTTCGCTTCCCCCTGCCGCGTCGATGACCGCATGCCCTTCATGCATCATCACCAGCCGGTTGCCGTATTCCACGGCATAGCGCAGATTGTGGGTAACCATCATAGTGGTGAGCTTCTTTTCCTTCACCACTTTATCCGTGAGACGCATGATGATGTCCGCAGTTTTCGGGTCCAGCGCCGCCGTGTGCTCATCCAGGATGAGAAACTCGATGGGTGTCATGGTCGCCATGAGCAGGGCGATGGCCTGTCGCTGTCCGCCGGAGAGCGCTCCCACCTGCACATCCAGTTTATCTTCCAGTCCCAGCCCCAGCTGCGCCAGTTCTTCCTTATAAAAAGGAATACGTTTTTTGTTGATGCCCCGGCCCAGGTTATAGCTCTTGCCCTTGTTGTCCGCCAGGGACATGTTTTCCAGAATGGTCATGCCCGGGCTGGTGCCTGCGGACGGGTTCTGGAACACGCGGCCGATATTTTCATGACGGCGGTACTCGCTCATGTTGGTGATGTCCGTGCCGTGCATGATGATCTTCCCGGCATCCACCGGAATGCTGCCGCAGATGATGTTCAGCAGGGAGGTTTTGCCGGAGCCATTGCTGCCCACGATGGAGACAAACTCGCCGTCCTGCACCGTCAGGGAGAAATCTTTGAACAGGCACATTTCATTGACTGTGCCCGGGTTGTAATATTTATCAATGTGCTGCAGTTCAAGCATGGCCCTTCACCTTCCTTTTCCGGTCTCTGTTCACGATCAAAATCACCAGGAACAGCACTGCCATAATGAGTTTCATATCCGTTGCCTGGAAGCCCACGTTCATGGCGATGGCAACGCACGCTTTGTAAAAAATGGAGCCCAGAAGCACCGCTGTAGTAGGTTTTAAAAAGGTCACATTTTTAAAAACGCTGGTGCCAATGATAACACTGGCCAGACAGATGACCACAGTACCCGTGCCCATGGACAGATCAAAAAACCGCTGCTGCTGGCACATCACGCTGCCGCCCAGTGCCACCAGACCGTTGGCGATGGCCAGACCGATGATTTTCACCGTGCCGTTATTTTTTGCCAGAGAGGTGACCAGCATATCGTTGTCACCCACGGCCCGCAGCAGAAATCCGGAGCGGGTGCACAGGTAAGCGTCCAGAAGGAACTTACATGCCAGGGACACGATGAGGATCACGAGTAGGGAGCGTACCGGCGTCAGACCTGCCGGAAGGCTGTTGATGAAATCATTGTCAAATGCCGTTTTCATACTGAACATCGGCACATTGGATTTGCCTGCGATCCGGTAATTGATGGTGTAAAGGGCGGTCATCATGATGATGCCGGACAGAAGATCTCTCACCTTGCCCTTTACGTGGATCAGACCGGTGCACATCCCTGCCAGGGCGCCGCAGAGCGCCGCAATGGGGAATGTAAGGTACGGATTCACGCCACGGCTGATGAGTGCCACGGTCACCGCTGCCCCCAGGGGGAAACTGCCGTCCACCGTCAGATCCGGAAAATCCAGTATTTTGTAGGTAATGTAGGCTCCCAGCGCCATAATGCCGTAAATGAAGCCCTGTTCCAATATGCCGATAAACAAAGTCATGTTGTTCTCCTTTCGCCCTCCGAAGAGAGTGTCCGCCCTTTATTCTGCGGAAATTTCTGTGAAAGTCTCTACTGCACGGTCAACAGCTGCCTGCGGTACTTCCAGATTCAGGTTTTCTGCCACTTTGGTGTTCAGGTACAGGCTGCTGTCCTCGATCATCTCGTAAGGGATATCAGATGCCTTTGCCTCGCCCTTTAACACCTTTGCTGCCATCTTACCGGTGGTTTTTCCAAGTTCTACATAATCCAAACCCTCTGCAGCCAGGCAACCGATCTTTACCTGCTCGATCTCACTGCCAAATACCGGGATGCCCTTGGCATTGGCTTTCTCCAGAATGGTGGGCAGTGCCTGTACGACGGTGTTGTCTGTCAGGTTATTCAGACAGTCAACCTTGGAAATCAGGGTGTCTGCTGCGGTGGGTACATCGGAGATGGTGGAAATGCCAACAGTCTCCAGGGTGAAGCCGTATTTCTCCACTGCTGCCTCGTACTCTGCGATGGTGGACTCGGAATTTGCCTCGCTGGTGGTATACATGATGCCAATGGTCTTGGCATCCGGTAAAATCTCACGGATCATTTCCAGCTGCTTCTCTACCGGCAGCTTATCGCTGGTTCCGGTCACATTTCCTACGGAAGTCTTATCCTCTTTGGCCAGCTCCGCTGCCACCGGATCGGTGATGGCGGTGTAGATCACCGGGATATCAGCATTCATCGCTGCGTTGTATGCGCTCTGGGCACTGGGTGTTGCGATGGCACAGATCAGATCCACGCCGTCTGATACAAAGCCCTGGGCGATCTGGTTTGCCACATCCATGGCTGCCTCTGCGTTCTTATAATCTACAGTCAGGTTCTTGCCTTCCTCGATGCCCTCTTCCTTCAGGCCTTCCAGGAAGCCTTCCCGGCAGTTGTCCAGGGAACCGTGCATGGCAAACTGGGAAATGCCGATGGTATAAGAATCGCCGTCTGTGCTGTCAGCTGCGGTATCCTCTGCCGCTGCCGCATCTGTTGTCTCCTCTGCTGCGCTGTCTGTGGAAGCGCTCTGCTGGGTGTTGTCGCTGCTTCCGCATGCGCTAAGGGCTGTTGTCATTGCTGCTGCCAGTACGACTGCTACTACTTTCTTTTTCATAATCTTCTTCTCCTTTTCTGCTGTGGGGTCATTGCCCGTTTACTGTCACAGATGAAAGATCAAGATTCCGATGTTGATTGCGAAGTGGATGAATTCACATATCGTGAAGCTGACGCTCCACTTTTATGCTCATGTGGGGGCGTGTTCCAAAGGCTGACATCCGCCACTGTGCAAGCACAGGCGAATGCAGACCTTGGAACACTGGTGCAACAAAAAACCGCCTCAGAAATAATATTCTGAGGCGGTAATAAGTTCTTATTATCGCGGTACCACTCAAATTGACGTTCGTCCACTCGCTTCATGTACAACCATACATGCCTGATTGATAACGGGTTCGGTTCCCGCCAGCGCCTACTGTCTTCTTCCTTCTCTTCTCCTGATAATCAAACAGGAAGAATGATTTCGGGCTGTCCTCAAGAGTCCATTCAATCAGGAATCCGTACCGCACTCACACCACCGGCGGCTCTCTGCACCTTCATGCACTGACCTACTACTCTCTCTCTTCGGTTTCTGCTTCATTCTGTTGAATCTACAATACTTCTTTTCCCGTCAAATGTCAAGAACAATTTTTAGTCACAGTTCACTCGCAGATGCTTGTGGGCAAATTTTATGCTCGCATAAAAATTTGTCTTCATGAATCTGCGAAGGGAGCGCCATGTAATGAGCAAAAATAAGCTGCAGCGCAGCGGAAAGCATCGCAGATGCGGTTTTGCGAATGGCGCTCGTGAACTGTACGACTTCTTTTTACTGTTTTCGATTTTCGAAATAAACAAACCTGTCAATGGCTTCCAGGATGTCCGCAAAGGTCTCCCGGGGTGCCTCATCGATATACCGCCGCAGGATTTCCTCTTCTTTCACCCCTTTATACCGCCCGTAAAAAATATCATACAGATTGTGCCCCCGGACGTAAGTGCGGATTTCCTCCATGTGGGCTTTCACATCGGCCTCGGAGCGGATGCGCACGCCGGTGACTTTTTCCATATGCTTGACGCTGGTGAGCTTATTCAGATATTCCCGGAATTTTCCATAGAGAATCCGGTAAAAATCCTCCTCCGATTTCACCACGCCGATCTTCGCCATGACCTTCGGATCGAGAAAATAATTTTCAAAGGAATAGTATTTCAGCACCAGCACGTTGCGGGGCTGCACCCGGGGAAGGTTGCCCCGATCCTGCCGCTCCCTGTCTTTGTAATAGCCGCAGAGCTGCCGCACCAGCCCCTCCCGGTCTTTCCCGTCGGAGTCCCGGATCATGAGAAACTGGTCTTTCAGGTACAGCTTGTTGATGTATTTCAGGTTCGCGTAGGTGCGAATGTTCGTGCAGCTGTTGGTGGGGATGATGGCGATGCGCCGCAGCTTGTCGTCCCCAGTGTAAATCTCAGCGTAATATTTTTCCAGAAGCAGGGGCAGACGGCTGCTGTCCTGCTTGCCCTCCACGATAAAAACAAAGCTGACGTTCATCAGGTCGTTGGCCGAATAGCCCAGATTATCCAGCACCTCGTCGATATCGGGATTCTCGTCCGCCACCGTGTAGCCGTCCTCATCCAGCCGGATCTGCTTGATCTGCCGGGAATTAAAGTTAAAAATCATCGTGGGCGAATGGGTACAGAAAATGATCTGATTTTTCCGAGATAACCGATACAGCACCTCCCCCGCCGTCTTCTGCATTTTCGGATGAAGGAAAATCTCCGGATCCTCCATGAGGATAATGGACGGCAGACTGGTGGGCTCCTGGGCGTAGGCTTCCAGCAGCGACAAAAGGTACATGCTGCGCATGCCCTCACTGAGCTGATCCATGGAAAATACCCGTTTCTGCTCCGGGTTATAGAGCACCGTATTCATGGAAAAAGCTTCGCTCACCCGCATATCCTTATGCAGCAGCAGTTCGCCCGGGCGGGAACTGTTTTCCCGGAAATACTGGTTTAATTTTTCCATGAAAGAATCCATGTTCAGGTGAAAAAGCTTGTAGTCCAGCAACTTCTCTGCCTCCTGGATGGACAGCTGGGCCGGTGTCTTCTTTTCAATGACCCCCATACAGTCAAAGCAGTTGTCGCAGGCCTTGGCGCGGTCGAACATGCACCGGTTTTCCCGCAGCGCTTTCAGCTCCTGCCCGCCCTGGATATTGAAAATATCCCGCTGGATCTCCTCGATCTTCCGGGAATGGTCGATGTAATACACCTTGGGCAGCAGCGCCGGGATACAGGCGTTGTTCTTCTTCACGCCATCCTCATAACGCACCCGGCCATCCCGTCCGGCCACAAAGGTAAAGGAAAGGCGTCCCTCCTGGTAGGACGGCAGCTTGGCACAGAAATCCCGGTGCCACACCTCATAGCGCTTGTATTTGCTCACAATGCCCCGCTGCCACAGGGTAGGCAGCTCCTCCTCCGGAATGTCCAGCGTCATGGAAATCTCGATGTTCTGCCCCTCCGGCGCGAAATCGCTGTCCTGGATCTCATAATTGCCGGTCACTGCCAGAATCGCATCCAGCACCACCGTCTTTCCCGTGCTGTTCTTTCCCACAAGGATCAGCGCCTGCTCCATATTGTGCATCGTCAGACACCGGATCGATTTGAAATTGCGAATCGACAGCTCCGTAATATTCATCCGTAAAGTTCCCCCTTGGTTGTTCCTTTTCAAACTCTGATTTCTTTTGCGTTCGTTACATTAAAGTCAGGTTCCCCGCGCTGTTGCGCTTTGCTGCCTGCTATCGCAGGCGGAACCTTCGTTGATGGCTTGGGAAAAACAAATGTCTGCTGACGCAGCCGCTTGTTTTTCCCTTCACGCATCACATTATACACGAAAGCATAGTATTTGACTAGTTTTTTTGCGGCTGGTATACTGTTATCAACAGTTCAGCCATAACTATCAAAAACAGCGTTCGTGCGATAAACCGGACAAATAACCGGCATGACCAGAGTGCCAGAAAATGCACAGAAAACATCCGTATAACGTGCAAAAAACATGATTCTGCGAATGGCTTGTCTGAATTGTCACAAAAAAAACAAAAACGAGGATACCTTCTATGGGAATATGCAAACAGCTTTTCCGGCGTCTGACCACGGCGCTGACCATCCTGTTGATGGCGTTTGTCCTGGTAAAATCTTCCACGGACATGTACTACAATTACATTTCCGGCAACACCCATCATCTGACCTATATCCTGCTGGGGGCCGCTTTCGTGCTGGGCTGCACGGTTTTACTACTGACGGGCCGGGCGCTGCGCCTGTCTGAAAAAACAGCAGACCGGCTGACATTTGCCGTCTTTCTTCTGATGATGGCGGTGCAGTTTGTTCTGATCCTGACACTGTTCCGGTACTATCTGCCCTGGGCGGACAGCCTAAGCGTCATGAATGAGGCCATTTCCATGTCGACCCAGGCCCATCCGACCATCAGCTCCGCCGGGCGCTATTTTGAAATGTACGGCAACAACTATTTTTTCACCATTGTACTGTGCTATTATTTTAAGTTTTTCCGCCTGTTTGGCCTCACCGCCTACTGGATGGAGGGACTGTTTCTCAACATGTTTGCCATGGATCTGGGCGTCTGGTTCTGTCTGGCGACAGCCAAAGCCACCTTCGGCAATCAGAAACGGCTCATTCTCGCCATCCTATGCCTGCTCAATCCGCTGCTGTACGTGTTTTTGCCCTTCGTGTACACCAACACCATCAGCATTCCGTTTACCATGGGTATCTTCTGCCTGCCGCTGCTGGCATGCAAAACAAATAATAAGAAAAAAACGCATCGCTTATGCGGTTTGGGAAGCCGTGCTGCTGGCCGTGGGATTCCAGATCCGGGTAACGACGCTGATCCCGGTGATCGCGCTGATGCTGTGGGCACTGGTCAGTCTGACCTTTTCCAGAGATTCGAAGCACGCCATCCTGGCGCCCTTGCTGACCTTTGCCATTGTGTTCGTGCTGTTGTTCGGCGGCTGCAAAACGCTGATCAACACCCACGTACCGGAAGACTTACGTTCTTCCAATTTCCCGGTGACCCACTGGCTTATGATGGGCCTGCAGGGGGACGGCGGCTACTCCGCTGTGGATGAGGACTACACCTACAGCTTCCCCACCAAAGAAGAGAAATCCGCCGCCAACCGGGAAGAGATCCGTCTCCGTCTGGGGGCTCTGGCAGATTCCGGCGCTTCCGGCATTTTAAAATTTGTGACGGATAAGATCACCGTCACCTGGGCCTCCGAGCACGACGGCCTTTATCTGGAAACCGGCCGCATGCAGGGTTACAGTCCGCTGCAGAAATATTTCTTCGGTGCAAAAAATGACCTGATGCTGTACTACTATCAGTTTTACAAGGTGCTGCTGTATATTCTGGCACTCATCGCACTGCTGGGCGAACTGCTGCGCAGAAAATGTAGCACCACCTGGCTGTACGGTCTCACCATGCTGGGCTTCTTCGCGTTTTACATTTTATGGGAGGCCAACTGCCGGTACACCATCTGCCTGACACTGATTCTGACCGTGCTGGGCTTCCACGGCATAAATACCTTGTTATGCCTCGTTTCCTCTGCATCAGGCAGCACGGACAATGGTCTTTCCCTGGGCACCGTGAAGCGCTTCTGCGCGGCATTTCTGCTGGTGGGCATTCTCCTGCCCTGCATCTATGCCATGGTGCGGCAGTATCCGACCTACACCCAGACCTTCGTCCCGAAGACGGATTACAGCATCATCACTGTGGGGCGGGAATACCATGAGAATGCGGTGACCGGCATTGCCGCGGAACACAAAACGCTGACCCAGACGTTTACCACCGCCCATTCCTTCAACGAGATCGGCATTTACTGTGCCTATGACGATACGGAAGAATGGTCGGACGCTTTTCCGGATGAACACATTTACCAGTTCCGGCTGCTGGACGCCGACGGCAATGTGCTGGCCAGCGAAAACTTTGGTGCAGAGGACAGCCGCAAATACTACAAACGATTTGGCTTCGATCTGGTAACACCAAACGGGAATTCCACCTACACCATCGAGATCAGTGCCCGGTATCCCGAAAGGAGAGCTGACCGCCTGAAATTCGTCTATTTTGATTTTGACACTTACGATTACATTGCCCACGCAGACCTGTCCGTGAACGGCGAAAGCCTGCACCGGGATCTCATTTTTCTGGTGGCCGACAACTACAGCGGCCCCTACACGACCGTCAATCGCTACCGAGCAGAATGTGCACTGATCCTCCTGTATCTGTGCGGGATTTCAGCGATTCTGCTGCTGGACAGCCGCAGGCAAACCTGCTACAATAAGTAGGCAAAGAAAGGAGTGATTCCATGGGAATCTTACGCGATATATTTGAAGAAAAACACAGAATTTTTGAAGGGTCGGACGAGGAAGCCTACAAGGAGTACTGCGCCACACTGAAAAAGGCCGGCATCCGTATTCAGGCCTTCGAAGTGAACCAGCGAACACTGAAATGTACCGGCAACTGCGGTTCCTGTCCTGCCATGAAATCTGCTGCCATGAGCGCAGAGGAGGAAGACGCCGAGCTTGGCTACCGCAAGCTGGGTCGGGGATGTTCTGACAACCTGTTAAATGAGCCCGGTGAGGAACGCCTTTTCACCATCTTTGTGAAAAAAATCAGAGGAAAAGAAGGCGCTGGATCTGCTGGGACTGGAGCCCCTGCCGCAGGAGGCATAATTTACAGCATCAAAAATGGATCTATGCATGATCTGTAATACAACAAAAAGCTCTGAGACTTTGGTCGAGAGGATTTCAGAATCCCCGCCATTGCCTCAGAGCTTTTTCTTTTTCAAACAACCGAGCATCTCATGCGCTGCCAGAGTATAAAAAACACACCCCACAGTCTTATGCCAATCGCAATCCTACGATAAAGAAGCATACCACAGCAACGAGAAACGCCACCGCCATCCGTCCCAGCGAAAAGGCGTACAGCTTTTCCGGTTCCTGTTTATCGTACCGCACATGTACAAAAGAGCCCACCTGCGAGGTCATGGGCACCTGTATGCGGTTCCCGGACTGCACCAGCCTGCCATCCACCTCATAGGAAACGACCGCCCATTTGGAATTGCGGGTTCTGGCCGTCTCGGGATTTGGCATTTTGATGGACACGACCGTTCCAACAGCCCGGGCGGTTTTCTTTTGCAACAAAAGAAACCGCACAGCGTTTACCAGTCCAAAGCATCCGGCGATCACTCCCACAACACAGAGAAAAACAGCTTCACTGCTCATATTTTTCACCTCCCGTATCCTCCTCGTAAAGAATTTCCATCATTGCCTGCAATTCTTCTTTTGTAATCTTCAATGATTTTGCCGTCCGTATCACATCGAACATCTTCTGTTCCACCAGCCGCCGCTTGGAATCCCGCAAAAGCTCCAGATTTCCTGCGGATACGAAGGTTCCAATCCCCACCTGGCTGGTGACAAAGCCCTCCCGCTCCAGCTCCTCATACACCCGCCGGATGGTCAGGACACTGACCTTCAGATCGTTGGCAAACGCCCGGATGGACGGAAGGGCGTCCCCTTCCACCAGTTCTTCTTTTAAAATGGCATCCTTGATCTGGTCTTCGATCTGCTGATACAAAGGGCGGTCCGCGTTATTTGAAATAATAATCTTCAAAAATGTTCTCCCCTTTTAGTGTGCTGTTCTCATATATACATTATAAACTTTAAGCACTTATCTGTCAAGGACGTACTTTCTTATCATACAAAAAGCTCTGAAACCATGGCGGAGGATTCTTATCATTCCCCCGGCCAAAGCCTCAGAGCTTTATACGCTGCATTTTACGCGATGTTTTTAAAGATCATTAGAAATATACAGATATTTTTCATTCTCGTACACGACGGTCTTATCCATGAGCACGTCCGCATACTGGGCATAATAATCCCGGTTGGTCACCAGCACCGCAGGCTCCTTCGTCTCCACGAAGGCCTCCACGCCGCCGTCCATGCACACATGATCCCCGTCGATCTCCGCCAGGAAGGACGTGTTCTGGGACCAGTTTCCATAGCCGAAATCGCCGTCCGCCCCCAGGTACATCTGTGTGCCCGCATAATCCGATGCCGCTTCATTGGCTTCCGCAAAGAAATCATGAAAATCGTTGCCGTACTCAGCGCGAATATTTTGCACATTGCCTGCGATAAAATATCCTGTCAGCACCAGCACCCCCACAAAGGCCGCTGTCCGCAGACCGGCGGAAATGTTCCGATCCCGCACCGCCGTTCCTGCCACGATACCCGCGCCGATGAGGATCGGGATCAGCGTCGCATAGGAATACCAGATGAGCTTCGTGGCCGCAATGGAAAACCAGAGGATCGGCATAAGTGCCCAGAGGAAAAATCCCACTGCCAGGTAGGAGCGCCCCTCCTCTTTCAGCCTTTTCCGATAGCCGATGAGGCCTGCGCCGCCAATGAGCAGAGCCGCCAGATAAATATACTGCCGCCACGTGGTGACAAAATAATTTTTCACATAGAAAAGAAATTCCTGCTGATGATTTTCAATGGCCTCCTGACTGCTGGTCAGCAGCTCATAAAAGATCATTTCTTTGAAAAATTCCGTCCCGTCCTGGGTAAAACGCAGGATCGCCCAGAGGCCCATGGGTATGAGGAACGATGCCAGAAATGCCAGCAGACGTTTTCCCTTTAATGTCTTGATCTCCCCGGTGAGCAGCAGGAAGAAAAAATCCCACAAACACAATGGTGCCCGCATGCCAGCTTTTCGTCAGAAATGCGCAGGCGAAGAAAAATCCGGCGCCGTAAAGCATCCGGGGCCGTTCTCTGATCATGAGCATACAAAGCATACTCAATGTGTAAAACAGCAGATACAGGGAATCCGAATCGCCGGAGCGGATCATATGGAAGGAAAAACAGGCGGTATTGGCACACAAAAAGAGGATCGTCAACAGTGCCTGTAATTTCCCGAATCTTTTTTCCACAAAACGGGCCGCCACTGCTGTCAGCACCACATAGCAGGCTGCGGAAAATGCCCGAAGCCCCAGCTTGTTATAGCCGAAGATCAGAAACGAAAGTGCCGTTCCCCACATGGAAAGCGGCGGCTTCAGATTCCAGTAATCCGGCTCGTATCGGAACGTATTCATGATAAAATTGCCGCTTTTGAGCATCTCGTAGGCGTTGATGCCAAACCGGGCTTCATCCCAGGAAACGACATAGTGAACACTCAGGCGGTAAAAACACAAAAATATTACCAGTCCCATTCCCAACACGAACAGGAACCGGTAATATTGCTCCGCCCAGTCTGTGATCCGATCAATGAAAGACCGGTTTGTCTGTTGATTTGTGCTTTCCATACATACTCCTTGTCCTAGCACATGATAAACCTGCCGCCGCAGCAGCAGTTACAAAGCATATTGGCAATACACAGCTTCATGCAGAAATCGTCCGAACCGCCCATGGGTCTTCCATAAGACTGTCCCATAGACTGATACCAGCCGCCGCCCATCTCCATCTGGTTCAGGAAATTCCGGTACTGGACATTGTTCGGCTCCATGTTGACCGCTTCTCTTGCATGCGCTTTCGCTTCTATATTATTTCCCAGTCCGGCATTGGCCGCTGCGTTCAGATAATGCCAGCGGGCACTGTGACTGGTGATGCCGTTCAGTACATTCATCGCTTCTGTAAAATGGCGGCTGTTGATGTAATTGGCCGCCGCATTCAGACGGAGAGAATCCTCATCATTGGCATCCTGTCGGCTCTGCTGATATCCGCCAAAACCACCGAAACCGCCAAATCCTCCGAACCCGCCGTAGCCGGTACCAAATCCACCATAACCCTGTCCCTGGCTCTGTCCATAGCCGCCATACCCGTAATCAGAGGTGCCGCGTTCCCGCTCCTTCACAATCTGATCATATGCCTGCTGCACTTCCTTAAACTTGGCTTCTGCCTGGTCTTTGTTCGGATTGTTGATATTTGCATCCGGATGATATTTCCGGCTCAGCTGCCGGTATGCTTTCTTGATTTCATCGTCGGAAGCGTTGCGATCCACTCCCAGCACGCTATAAGGATCTGTCATTTTCCTTTCGTCTCTCCCGTCTCTGTCCGCTTCCGGTGGATCATTTCATATTTGACCCACACACCGGAATACAGAATATTGCGGAGAATCTCCACATTCTCCAGAATCGGAAGCTTCTCAAATTCTCTGGCACATTCTGTCATCATCATATTGAGAATGCTCCCGCACATTTCTTCAAAATTCTCCTGTGTAAAGCAGCCTGTAAATGGATTGTACTGCCCTTTCTTCCGGTCTTTCTCCACATCCTCGTAGGCATCCATCAGATAAATGAACTTGCCCAGGAAAAATCCCATCCGATACAGGTGTTCCGCAAAGATATCCTTCTCGTACACGAAAAGCTCTCCAAGCAATTCTCCCATAGAACCGGACACTTTGTCAATATTCATTTCCTTTTCTTTTTCAAAAGCCGCCAGCTTCTTCAGGGAACGGATAATGGCCCGGTTCTGCCTGGGATACTTTTCCGCCAGCTCCCGGCAGTGCTTCTGCAAGAGCCGGGCCTCCGTCAGCGACACGAGCTTACGCTCGTCCAGCCAGTCATCCATGAAATTATGATACGCCAGAAGGATGTTCATATCCGCCCCATATTGGGTAAAACGGCTGCTGCTCATGCGGTGCCTGCTGCCCGGATGCGTGATGCAGCGGTGCTTTTCTTCGCTCTTCTGCGGCTCGTACAGCCCGTGGAGCACCATGATCAGAAATGTCATGTCGTAGCTCAGTGTGATCTGCCCGGGCTTGCCGTATCTCTGGCTCAGCTCCCGGCACAGGCCGCAGTACCAGGACTGATATTCCTCAAATTCCCGGATCTTCAGCTCCGGCTTGTTCACTGTCACGTATCCAAACATTTCAAATTCTCCCGCTTACAAGACGTTCCCTTTTCTGTCTTTCACGATCTTTATTTTAACTCTTCTTTGTGAATTCCGTGTGACATTTCGGGCATTTTACAACAATTTTTCCTTTTCCTTTGGGAATACGGATCTTCTGTTTACAGCCCGGGCAGGTGTAGATCCGGTAATCCTTCCGCTGGCCCAGCAGATATTTCTCCTTCTGAAACCAGGACAGAAACCGTGCCCTAGCCGCCAGGAACTTCTGATTCTCCTCGTACCGTTTCTGATGATTTTTCGAAAAAATCCGGTAATAACAAACAATCAGCAATGCCAGTATGATGATATTCCAGTAGCCTTTTCGAAAGACCAGCGCAAGCAGCATACAGGCCAGCGCCACATAGCTCAGAAACTGTGAAAATTCGTCACTTCCGTGGCGCCCTGCCATAAATCTGCTGAATCGTTCTCTCATATTCATCCCGCCTTTTCTTCTCCTGTTGCAGGCAGCATCCTCCAACATGCCCGCATATTCCTATATTTGATCACGCTTTTCACAGCCATGATCTTACAGGCTTATTGAAAATAATACGCATTTGGGAAAAGAAAGTCAATTCAGTTATTGTTTTTTAAGAAAATTCGAAATTATTTTCGAATTGGCCCGATGACAAAATCGCTGTGATACAGGTAAGAGGGGCTACCGATTTTTAACTGGATTGCGGCTGGCGTTCTCCTGGTCTCTGCATTTCTCCTGAATTCTGTCACTGGCGCTTCCTCGGATTCTATATCTGTCTCCATGTCGGGCTCTGCATTTGCGGTTATCTTGTAGTCTGTCACCGATCCTTTGTTGGAACTTTTGGACAAACTTTCTTCCTGATACGTATTTCCGTCGTTAAAGAATAACAGCATCCCTGTCAGCTTCCCATCAGTAAATACCGGCAGTACCGTACTGTAGGGATAACGGTCAGCCTGCACGGAAAGCTTCTGCAGCAGCCAGCCGTCACTCTCCTGCAGCACCGTCAGTTCCAGCAGCCAGGCACTGGTATCACCGTCCAGTTGCTCTCCCAATAATGTCTCGCACTCTGCATCCGTGATCCTTCTCAGACGCTCCAGCCGCACCTGCGCACGGGCAAAGCTCAGCGTCTGCCCCAGCTCCTTCGTCTCCTGCCCGTCTTCCAGTGTCGCCGTGATGGGATCAGTCTGTTCTTTCATCTGGACATAAGGAACATGGAGTGTGCCCTCTTTCTCCTGCATCACGGGAAATGTGGTAGTCACAAGATCCGAATACCGATCATTCTCTTCTCTCCACGCCTGCGCATACACCTTTTCCTCCCCATACGACATCCACGGCCGCACATCCGTGCCGTTATCCATACAGGCCGGAAGTATCTCATATGTGGGAAAATAAGGAATCTGCATCGTCATATCCGTTCGTCCGGTATAGGGGTAATAGCTGATCAGCAGGCTGTCATCCGTCTGTTCCGCGGTCACCGCGAGACGAAGTTCTATTCCGTCTGCCCCACTGATTCTTTCATCTTCCTTTTTATCCGTCTCTCCCGGAATTTCCTTCTCCAGATTTGATTTCTCTGCATTCGCGGTGATTTCATTTGCCGTCCCGGCTTCGCTGGCATTCCCTTCCGTTCTGGCCTGCAGAATTGCCTCGTAGGATGGCTCCCGCAAAGTAAAGATCAGCCCGTCTCCACCCGCTGTTCCAAAACAATATTCATCCTCTGTGGAAAAATCATCCATGCGCAGGTTCTCTTTTCCGATCACGATCTTCTTCGGCCCTGCCTCATCATCCTCTGTCTGCTCCGTACCGAACCCGCTTCCGCCGTCGGTCAGCAGTTCCCATGTATCCTGGGAATCCTTTTTTCTTCTGTAAAGGCGGTTATCCCCAAAATAGGAGGCATCCGCCAATCCAACTTCCTGCTGCGTGTTTTCCTGCGTATTTTCCCGCATGTTTGCAGGGTCACCGGTTGAAGCCTGCTGTTCGCTCTCTGCCGCTGACACAGAATCCTTCTGTGCCGTCAGACGGATCACCAGCCGTCCCCGGTTCGTCAGACCGGCCTGATCCGGCATCCGCTCTACATAGCCCTCCTGCAGCTCATAGATCCACCCCTGCCAGGAAAAACGCACATTCACCGGTACAACCGTATACCAGGCCGCCTCGTTTTCCTCGTACACCGCCACCCCCGGCACGAGACGAAGCATCCGCCTCAGCCCTGCATACACCGTATCCTTCTGCCATACTAGCAGCGCCAGTGCCGCCACCGCGGCGGCACCCGCCAGTCTTCGCCAGGAAAAGTGATTACTCTTGACTTTTTTTCGATTCACTGTTTCGAAATTTTGTCGGGTAATACCTTCCCCGGCTTGATTTTCCGCATTCTCTTTCAAATTTTCTGAAACTTGTTGCTGCACACGATCACGAATCTTCTGTACGGAAATCCGGTCTTCTTCCCCATCACACGCATGATTATTTTCCAAATCGGACACCATGTTCTCCAGCCGATCCTCACTCCAAGTCTCTTCCGGGATTCTGGAAAGAAATGCCTCCACGTCCTCCGGTTCAAGCACATCCAAAGCCGCATACATCCCGATCCTCATGTCCAGCTCTCTATCCTTGTTGATATCCCCGTTTTCCGTCCCATCTGCGTCTCTGCCCGTACCCACACGTAAGTCATCGGCTCCGCATCCGATCTCCGTCCTCTTTTTCTGCTCTTTCTTCATCACTGGCGCCTCCCTTCCAGCCATACCCGCAGCTTCTTCAAACCTCTTCCCACCTTCTGATCCACCGTATTCTCCCGCAGATTCAGTGCCCGGGCAATCTCCTTCGTCCGCTGGCCCAGATAATATTTCCGGAGAAAGATCTCCCGATCCGGTTCTCCTAAGCCTTCCAATGCCTCCAGCAGCTCCATCCGCCCCGGCAGCTGCTCCAGCTCCGGACAACGGCTGCCCACCAGCTCCAGTTCCTCCGGGGATGCCGTCTGCTGCTTCAACAGCTGCCTGCAGCAGTCCGATGCCCGCCTGGCAGCCAGCACCGCCAGGAAGCTCTTCACCGTTCCCTTCTCCAGATCAAACCTGTCCCTCGCTTCATATAAATCCATAAACGCCTCACTGACACAGTCTTCCATATCTTCTTTTGTGCCGATCCCGGCCAGCCGGGTGCGGACAATCATAAAACACAGCCCCATATAGGCGTGCATGGCCGCATCCACGCCCCGCGCCGGATCTTCCTTCAAAAGTCTGCCGATCTCATCTGCCACAGATATCCCCCCTTTTTCTTACAGCGTCGCTCCCTTTTTTCTTTTCGCTCATTACATAATTCTTTTTTACGCAAAAAATCTGACAGAGAATTTTATTTTTCTGCCAGATTTTTTTCAAACAACGCATTTTCCATTCAGATACTATTTTTCATTATGCCTTTTGTTTACTTTTCCGGCCAGAATGGTCAGATAGCGGAACAGAGATTCTGCCGCAAAGGTGAACACGATCATCAGCAGCACGCAGATCCGGGACATGGCACTGATGGCAAACAGCTGTCCCAGGAAAATGCCGCAGAAGATCAGGCCGCAGATATTTCCAATGACGATAGCGTACTTGGCTTTGTTAAACGGCTGGCTGATCTTGATGAGGATCATGAAGCCCACCGCCGACAGCAGCATGGTAGATGCCGTGGCAATGTCCGTCCCTGGAATCCGGAAAACTTCCCCGCAGGTGACCAGTGCGCCCACGGCCAGCGCATCGGTGATTCCCGCCGGAAGTGCCCGCAGCATGACGTTGGTCATGAAATGCCCCCGGATCCGTTCCCGGTTTGGTTCCAGCGCCAGCAAAAATCCCGGCACACCAATGGTAAACATGCTGATCAGAGAGATCTGAGACGGTTCCAGCGGATAGGTGATGGCAAACACAGCAGAAAACAGCGCCATCAGCAGGGAAAATATATTCTTCACCAGAAACAGGCTGGCGGAACGCTGGATATTATTTACGACCTGTCGTCCCTGGGCCACCACATCGGGCATGTGGCCGAAATCGGAGTCCAGCAGTACAGCCTGGGCGGCCTGGGCAGCCGCCTCACTTCCCGATGCCATGGCAATGCTGCAGTCTGCATCCTTCATGGCCAGAATGTCGTTGACACCGTCGCCGGTCATGGCTACCGTGTGTCCGGCGTTCTGCAATGCCTGCACCAGCAGACGCTTCTGCCTGGGTGTCACCCTGCCAAATACCGTATAGCGAAGTGCCGCCTCCTGCAGCTCTTCTTCTGTCCGCAGGCTTCCGGCATCCACATATTCGTCCGCGTGGTCAATGCCCGCCAGCTTGGCGATCTCGGAAACCGTCTGGGGATTATCTCCGGAAATGACCTTCACGGTCACCTTCTGGGATTTGAAATAGGCAAAGGTTTTCTTCGCATTCTTCCGCAGCGGATTGGAGAGAATCACGAATCCCACCGGAGAAACCTCCCCCGCCAGCGTTCCGTCGCTATTTACAGAGGAACAGGCCGCCAGCAAAAGCACCCGATATCCTTTCTGCTGATACGGTGCGATCTCCTGCCGGATCCATTCATAGCGGCTGCCCATAATAAACTCCGGGGCGCCAAACGCAAAGCTTCCTTCCGCAAAGGTCACCGCGCTGTATTTTCTTGAGGACGAAAAGGGAAGAACTGCCTGTGCCCGGAAGCGGTTCCCCGTCTGGCGGCCGGAGGATGTCTGCTTTGCCTTCTCTGCTTTTCGTTTCTGCAGGTATTCCCGCAGCGCCTGCATCGTTTCGTTATCATCCGGCACTGCTGCCGCATAATCTGTCAACAGATTTTCCACTATCTCAGCCGCTGTCTGACCAGACATTTCCTGCTTGCATGCAGCCTGACCGGCTTCTCCCTGTCCGACCGCCTCCTGGTAAGCTTTCGCTGCAACGATCTGTGCCACCTGCATGCCAGGTTCTGTGATGGTGCCTGTTTTATCCACGCAGAGCACATCTACCCGGGCAAGTGCCTCAATGCTCTTCATATCATGAAGCAGCACATTCCTGCCTGCCAGGCGCACCGTTCCCATGACCAGCGCCATGGTCGTCAGCAGATACAGTCCCTCCGGGATCATGCCGGTAACCGCCGCCACCATGGAAATGATGCTTTTCTGAAATGTCTCATTATTCATGAAATAAGCCTGGGCAAACAGCACCGCCCCCACCGGGATGATGATTACTCCCACCCATTTGATCAGCTGGTTCACCGACCGGATCATCTCAGAAGGTTCTCCGTCACCCATCTGCTTCGCTTCCGCTGTCAACCGGGAAATATAAGAATCATTGCCCACCTGTTCCAGTCTTGCATAACATTGTCCGGATACCACAAAGCTGCCCGACATGAGACGGTTACCTGGCTCCTTGCGGATCTCATCCGATTCTCCGGTCAGAAGCGATTCATTCACCGCCACACTGCCCTGAAGCACACAGGCATCCGCACAAATCTGGTTGCCTGCGCGAAGCAGGATCACATCATCCTTCACCAGATCCACCGAAGCAATCTGGATCTGTCTGCCTTCCCGGAGTACGATTGTATGCGGTGCATGCAGCATGTTCATTTTATCCAGTGTTTTCTTCGCCCGCAGCTCCTGCACAATGCCGATGACCGTATTGGCAATCACCACCGGCAGAAATGTCAGATTCCGGAAAGAACCGGCAATGATAAGAAGAATAGCCAGAACAAGAAAAATCAGGTTGAAATAAGTCAGTGTATTCGACAAAATGATCTGCTTTGTCGTCTTTTCCGTGGTAATATCCGCACGATTCGTCTGTCCTGCGGCAATCCGCTCCTGTACTTCTGCCTCTGTAAGCCCTACAAGAGATTGTTCTTCTGTATACTCTCTGCTCCCCATACTGGCCCCACTTCTTTCGAAAATTTGTTCATGTACACACTTTTACACCATAAACCCGGGCAATGTCAAGCGAGGTTTAGGATTTTTAATATTTCTTAATCGAAACTTAAGATTAGAAAAAAAGTGCCGGGAGCTGTAATCACCTACAGTCTCTCGACACTTCTCTTTTCCTATTTGGCGTAATCGGTTACGCGGCTTTCGCGTATCACGTTTACCTTTATCTGTCCAGGATATTCCAACTCAGCTTCAATCTGCTTGGAAATATCTCGTGCTAACAATACCATGTCTGCATCACTAACCTGCTCTGGAACTACCATAACACGAATCTCTCTACCCGCCTGAATTGCAAAAGATTTGTCTACGCCCTTGAACGTATTTGTAATATCTTCCAATTGTTTCAGTCTGTTTGTATATGTTTCTAATGTCTCTCTTCTTGCGCCCGGACGTGCCGCAGAAATGGTATCTGCTGCCTGTACCACACATGCAATCAGAGATTCCGGTTCCACATCACCATGGTGAGCTTCTACCGCATTGATAACGATCCGGGACTCCTTGTACTTTCTGCACAAGTCAGCTCCGATCTGGATATGGGAGCCCTCGACATCGTGGTCGATGGACTTACCGATATCATGCAGCAGTCCGGCTCTCTTTGCCACACGGACATCCAGTCCGATCTCACCGGCAAGTAAGCCTGACAGATGAGCCACTTCGATAGAATGCTTCAACGCATTCTGACCATAGCTTGTTCTGAACTTCATTCTTCCGAGTAATCTGACAAGTTCGGGGTGAATGCCATGCACGCCAACTTCCAGGACGGCGGCTTCCCCTTCTTCACGAATCATAGTTTCAACTTCTTTTTGTGCTTTCTCGACCATCTCCTCGATTCTGGCCGGATGGATTCGTCCGTCCACAATCAGCTTCTCGAGGGCAATTCTTGCCACCTCTCTGCGGATCGGGTCAAAGCCTGATAAAATAACTGCTTCCGGTGTATCGTCAATGATGAGATCCACACCGGTCATAGTCTCGAGTGTACGGATATTCCGTCCCTCACGTCCTATGATTCTGCCTTTCATTTCATCGTTTGGAAGTTGTACCACAGAGATCGTTGTCTCGGCCACATGGTCGGCAGCGCATCTCTGGATGGCTGTTACTACATACTCTTTCGCTTTCTTGCCTGCTTCTTCTTTCGCCCTGCTTTCAAGCTCTTTCACCATCTTAGCAGTGTCACTCTTTACTTCGTCTTCAACAGTCTTTAAAAGATATTCTTTTGCCTGGTCGGAGGTAAGACCTGAGATTCGCTCCAGTTCCTGCACGCTCTGCTCATGAAGTTTCTCAATTTCTGATTTCTTTTTCTTGAGTTCTTCTTCTTTGGCTGTGTAGCTTGCTTCCCGCTTCTCGATGACTTCCAGCTTCTTATCCAGAGATTCCTCTTTGGATAAAACTCTGCGCTCTGTCCGCTGTACTTCCGCTCTGCGTTCCTTGATTTCTTTTTCGAGTTCATTTCTGGTCTTAATGGACTCTTCCTTGACCTCAAGCAGCGCTTCCCGCTTCTTCGTCTCAGCAGTTTTCACAGCTTCATCGATGATCTCTCTCGCCTTATCTTCTGCATTGCCGATCTTAACCTCCGCAACCTTCTTGCGGTAAGATACGGTAACTGCATAAGTAAGAGGGATCGCCACGATCAGCGTAACCACTACAGCAATGATCGTTGCTGCCGTCACAGGAGCACCTCCTCCTTATTAAATTTTCATTGTACACATACAAATACAACAGTTAAATTTTATACTTTTTTTCGTATGATGTCAAGCAAACCTTTTGCAGGTTACGAATCCTTTTTCAGAACTGTTCCATCCGCATGGCTGCCAGAACATCCTCCATCCGAAAGCCCTTGCGCATGAGAAATCCGTACATTTTCCGCTGGCTCTCCGGCGTCGCTTCTGCCGGATCATAGCCCTTGCGGCGAAGCCATCCCCGGATAGCCTCCCGCTCCTCATCCGATGAATATTCTTCCAGAATCTCCTTTGTCATATCCGACGGGATCCCTTTGCAGTACAGCTCCTGCTTCAGCTGGAGCCTGCTCTTATTCTTCTTCCGGTAATCCACGTAATTGGACGCATACCGGCGGTCATCCTGATAATGCAGCTTCTGCACATAGGCAATGGCGATATCGATGATCTCTTCCGGGTAATCTCCTTCCTTCAGCTTCTGCCGCAGCTGCTGCTCTGTCCGATCCATGGAACGCAGCAGGTAAAGCACTCTGCGCTTCGCCCGCTTTGTCAGAACCTCCCCCATGATCTCCCCGTATACCCCGTCACTGACCGGCTGTCCTTCCCGCAGGCTGTACCGGTACAGCTCCTTATTGTACAGCGTACACCAGCGCCGTTCATCCACATAGATCCGGCTTTTGCTGCGGGTCACCGGCTCTATCTTTGTCACAAGCATCCGTCTTACAGTTCCTGATCATCCGCAGGTGCATCCGTCTGTGCAGTCTTCGTCTCCCCTGCGCCGTCCGCGGGCAGACCATAGTGCTCCCGTACCTTCTGCTCCACGTCTGTCATCACCGCCGGATTGTCCCGGAGATACTGCTTCGCATTCTCCCGGCCCTGCCCGATCTTCTCACCATTATATGCATACCAGGCACCGCTCTTGTTGATGACGCCGCACTCAGCCGCCAGATCCAGGATATCCCCCTCTCTGGAGATTCCTTTGCCGAACATAATATCAAACTCTGCCTCCTTAAACGGCGGAGCCACCTTATTCTTCACAACCTTGATCCGGGTACGGTTACCGACCATCTCCCCGCCCTGCTTCAACGCCTCAATCCTTCTCACATCCATACGGACAGAAGAATAGAACTTCAGGGCACGTCCGCCGGTGGTTACCTCCGGATTGCCGAACATGACACCGACCTTCTCACGCAGCTGGTTGATGAAAATAACGATACAGTTGGACTTACTGATGACAGCTGTCAGCTTTCTCAGTGCCTGGGACATCAGTCTTGCCTGCAGACCCACATGGGAATCTCCCATATCGCCGTCGATCTCTGCCTTGGGCACCAGCGCCGCTACAGAGTCTACGATGATCACGTCCATGGCACCGGAACGCACCATCGTCTCTGTGATCTCCAGCGCCTGCTCGCCGTTATCCGGCTGAGAGATATACAGATTGTCAATATCCACACCGATATTTCTCGCATATACCGGATCCAGGGCATGCTCCGCATCGATGAAGCCTGCAATGCCGCCCCGCTTCTGCACCTCTGCCACCACATGCAGCGCCACGGTCGTCTTACCGGAGGACTCCGGCCCGTAGATCTCGATCACACGGCCCTTCGGAAGGCCGCCCAGTCCCAGGGCAATATCCAGGCTCAGAGAACCTGTCGGAACGGTCTCCACCTGCATGTGCGCACTGGTATCTCCCAGCTTCATCACTGCACCCTTGCCATACTGCTTCTCTATCTGTCCAAGCGCTGCATCCAGCGCCTTTAATTTCTCTTCTTTTCTGTCTTCCTTTGCCATACTCTTCTCCTTTTACAATGAAAACTCTTGTTCGAACTTATGTTCGTTTCTTAAGATAATACTAGTATATTTTTTCCAAAATGTCAACTGATTTTGCCTGCAGAAATGCAGGCGACAGAAATGTCGTCAGATATGAACGATAAAAAATACCGAACAGAACGGGTCAGCAGAAACGATCTGCTGTAAGCATAGCATGAAATAGCTGCCCGCGCAATCGTGAATATGCACAAACAGTTCAGCCGTGCGTTTTGTGCGGGCAGATTCCATGCTCGCATGGAAAGATGGCCTCGCAAATACGCACGAACTGAGCGCCAGATCATGAGCAGAAATCAGCTGCGAAGCAGCGGGAAGCATCGAAGATGCGATTCTGCGAATGGCGCGGCTGAACGTCACTCCATACCACATCCGTGTTTTTTCTACATAAACAGAGCGCCCGGTTTCCCGGGCGCCCCACATCTCTAGCCAATCAGCCAGTCATACATTTCCTTATACTGTGCCGCAGACGTATTCCAGGAGAAATCCTGTTCCATGGCACGGTCTACGATCTTGTTCCAATCCCGCTTCTTGTCATAATAGATATGCTCTGCATAGCGGATCGTCGCCAGCATCTCATGGGCATTATAATTGCAGAAGCTGAAACCGGTTCCGGTGCCCTCATACTCATTGTAGGGCTCCACCGTGTCCTTCAGACCGCCTGTCTCGCGGACGATCGGCAGGGTGCCATACCGCAGGCTCATAAGCTGGCTCAGGCCGCAGGGTTCAAAGAGCGACGGCATCAGGAAGGCATCGCACGCCGCATAAATCTTGTGTGAAAGATCTTCTGAATAGAAAATGTTGGCCGATACTTTATCATTATATTTCCAGTCAAAATGACGGAACATATTTTCGTATTTTTCTTCTCCTGTACCGAGGACAACGAGCTGGATCGCATCCTGGCACAGTTCATCCATCACATAATCGATCAGATCCAGGCCCTTCTGATCCGTCAGGCGGGAAACAATACCGATCATCATGACCTTCTTATCTTCCTTCAGGCCCAGCTCCTTCTGCAGCGCCAGCTTGTTCTTGTTCTTCTCCCTGCGCCAGTTGGATATCGTATAGTGCTTATCCAGGAACTGATCGGTGGCCGGATTGTACTCTTCGTAATCAATGCCGTTCACGATGCCCCGAAGGGAATTCGACCGTGCCCGCAGAAGACCGTCCAGCCCCTCACCATAGAACGGTGTCTTGATCTCCTCTGCATAGGTCCGGCTCACCGTGGTAATCGCATCCGCATACACGATACCGCCCTTCAGATAGTTGGCATCCCCGTATGCTTCCAGCTTATCCGGTGTAAAATAATAAGAAGGCAGGCCTGTAATGTCCTTGATCGTCTTCATATCCCATACCCCCTGGAATTTCAGGTTGTGAATGGTGATGACAGACTTCATATGTTCAAAAAAGCTGTTCTCGTGGAAACCATCCTTCAGAAATACCGGGATCAGTCCGGTCTGCCAGTCATTGCAGTGAATGACATCCGGCTGGAATCCAATGACAGGGAGCGCCGATAACACTGCTTTTGAAAAGAATGCAAACTTCTCCACATCCTCATAAATATTGCCGTAAGGCCTTGGTCCGGCAAAATAATATTCATTGTCGATAAAATAATACTGGATATCATTGTATTTCATCTCGAGAATACCCACATACTGGCTTCTCCACGCAAGATCCATATAAAAATGGCCGAGATATTTCAGCTGGCTCTTCCATTCGTCCTTCATGCACATGTACTTGGGAATGATCACCCGTACATCATATTCCTTCTTATCAAAACACTTCGGCAATGAACCGACAACGTCCGCCAGACCTCCGGTCTTGATAAATGGAACTGCCTCTGATGCGACAAATAACACCTTTTTCATGCTTGACTCCTCCCTGCTCATGATGATGTCCCGTAATTGTCTGTACTTATAGAATCATTATACCAAAAAGAAGCTACTTTTTAAAGAGTCAGCTTATGATTTCTGCAAATGCCAAAAAGGTTCCCTATGCCCGCGTCTTATACTCCAGGCGGATCCGGTCTGCGATCAGTGCGATAAACTCTGAATTGGTGGGCTTTCCTTTCCCATTGCTGACCGTGTAGCCGAACAGTTCATCGATGGTATCCATCTTTCCCCTGCTCCATGCCACCTCGATGGCATGCCGGATCGCCCGTTCCACCCGGCTGGGCGTGGTCTGATGCACCTTGGCAATCGTCGGATACAGCACCTTCGTAATGGAGTTCAGCATATCCATATCCTTCACCGACATGATGATCGCATCCCGCAGATACTGATACCCTTTGATATGCGCCGGAACGCCGATCTCATGGATCATATTGGTAACATCTGTCTCCAGATTGCGGTTTATGTAACCCTCTCTTGCCTCTTTCGACGGCGAACGCTCCGCTGCTCCTCTGGCTGCCGCCGTCATTCCCGGCCGCATCTGTTTGATCCTTCTGCGGATCATCTCCCCGTCAAAAGGCTTCATAATATAATAATCCGCACCCATGGCAAATGCATTCTCCGTTACCTTCTCCTGACCGATCGCAGTGACAACGATAAATGCCGGCCGTTTCGTCAGTTCACTGTCATTGTGTACCTTATCCATGACACTTAATCCATCCAGTTTGGGCATGATAATATCCAGCAGCATGACATCCGGATGCTTGGAACGAATCAGCTGATAGGCCTCTTCTCCATCCGATGCTTTTCCGACAATCTCCATATCCTGATCCTGTTGAATGATCTCTTCCAGTACATTAGCCATAAGCTTGTTATCATCTGCTATTGCAACACGAATCTTATCCATACCTGTCACACTCCTCAAGTTTACATTTTCTTTTTATCGTTGAATAAGGTTATTTTTTATTATAATAATCCCTTATTAGCCCGGCAATCAGAAGTTATCAACTTATTTCGACAGGTCTCGGCAAATTATTAAGGATTTTCCGAAAAATTGTGTCGTCCATTGTGTTGTCTTGCATCATTCTTTTAAAAAATATCGAAACTTTTCTTAATTTTTCGAACAAACAAGGCAGTGCATTTGCAAATATACCTTACTTTAGTCTCAAAATTCTCCCTCACGGAAATATTTTCTGTGTAAAAAAAAAGAGAAAAAATAGCTTCTGAAGCAAAAATATTTTTTCCATCCTGTACAAAGCCCTCCCACTTCACTCCCATTTTTTCAAAAAATCTCATCCAGAAAGAGGTACTTCTTCCAAAAAATACTTATATTTTTCCAATATCCACTCAAAAATATACAGAAAAATCCGTGATTTTTTCGCCATTCAGGCGTTCCCTGCAGCATCCTCTGTCACAGATCCCTGATCCACCTTCCTTTATATGCCAAAAATTTTTTTCAAAGATGCTGTTTGGCCGTAAAAAAAGAAGAGTCTGTTTGAGACTCTTCTTGTCGGATCATGCTTTTAATATGGAAGATAATACTTCCCGGATCCGGGCCGCATCAATAGGCTTCGCAATATGATCGTTCATGCCCATCTCCAGCGCCTTCTTCCGGTCTTCCTCAAAGGCATTGGCAGTCATGGCAATGATGGGAATCCCGGATTTTTCCCTGTCCGGCAGCCGTCGGATCACCTGCGTCGCCTTATAGCCGTCCATGTTCGGCATCTGGATATCCATCAGGATCAGGTCATAGGTTCCAGCAGGCGCCTTTTCCAGCCTGTCCACGCAGAAAATACCATCCTCCACGCAGTCTACCGTAAATCCCATTTCTTCCAGAATGAGCGTGGCAATCTCCGCATTCAGTTCATTGTCCTCCGCCAGCAAAATACGTTTTCCCGTAAAATCAGCCTCTGCGGAAATCGCAGACAGCCGTTTTTTCTCATAATATGCTGCATCTGCGATCTTATGGGGCACCGTCACGGTGAATCTGGTTCCCTTCCCCAGTTCGCTTTCCACCTCCAGAGTGCCGCCCATCAGATCCACCAGGCTCTTCACAATGGCCATTCCCAGACCGGAGCCCGATACTTTGGCCGTGGTGGTGTCCCGCTCTCTGGAAAATGAATCAAACAGATGAGGCAGAAAGTCCCTGCTCATACCGATCCCTGTATCCTCCACAGATGTGGCGACCCGGATATACCCCTCCCGCTCGCAGGGCAGTTCTCTCGTTATGATCGTGATCCTGCCGTTCGGCGGTGTATATTTCACCGCATTGCTGATGATGTTGGTCAGAATTTCCTGCATTTTCGTGCGGTCGCAGATGATATTCGGATGTTCTACCTGCACATCATGGGTGATGGTCAGATTCTTTTTCCGGGCTTCCATCTCAAACACACTGCAAACGCCGCTGACGATATTGCCGGTCTTATTGTAATCCTCATCCAGCTCCATCTTGCCGCTCTCGATCCGCGCCATATCCAGCACGTTATTGATGATAGAGAGAAGCAGATTGCCGGACTGCTCGATCATCTCCTGATAATGCAGCAGCTGCGGATCTGTCAGCCGGTCACGCATCAGCTTCGAATAGCCCAGAATGGCATTCATGGGCGTAAGGATATCGTGGGACATATTCAGGAGGAAGGTCGTCTTCGCCGCGTTGGCACTCTCTGCCACCTGGTAAGCAACCCGCAGGCGCTCCTGCTCCATCTCCTGCTGCTTCTGCCAGCTGACGATTCTTGTCACATAAAGAATGTGGGTCACCTGACCGCCCACATTCCGCTTTTTCTCGATAAAACGGGCCTGATGCCAGTTGCCGTCCGCCGCCAGATACTCAATCTCTATCACATCGGATGCACCCATCCGCGCCGAAACCGTAGACAGGTCAAAAAAATCCGCTGACCGCGTTCTGGTACTCCGTCGCCACAAGCGTTCTGCAGAGCTCATCCAGCTTTGCCTGTGCTCCCGCTCCGCTGCCTGTCAGACGGTGCACCGCATGCTCTCTGCCGGATATTTCCTCGTAAAAATCATTGACAAGATCAATACTGTAAATGGAAAAGTATACCCGGCTGACCGCAGAGACTACCTCATGCTCCAGCAGCAGTTCATTTCTGGCCTTCTCCACCTCCTGCAGCGCCCGGTGCAGCTTTTCATCGGTCTCATGCTTTTCATCGGTATTGATAAACACGCCGTCAAAGGCGATGGGAGAACCGTCCGCTCTTCGTGACAGCCGCCCTGCGGCCCGGAACCAGTGGTATGTACCGTCCTTGGCAGCCACCCGGTATTCCACATCGTAGGTTTTCCGGCTGGTGTAGTCCTCTACGGTGCTGCGGTATTCCTCCATCGTATATTCCCTGTCCTCCGGATGAAGCCGGTCAGACCAGGAGGAAAATTCATCTGGGAAATCCTCTGTCGAAGTAAATCCCAGCATGTGCCGCATCGTATCCGACCACCGGCAGGAAACCATCTCGCCTTCGGCATTATATTCCAGCTTCCACGCACCGGAACCAAGCGCTTCATGAATGTTCTGAAGCGCAGTCATCTCCATTTCCATATCTGTCAATGCACTTTTCTTTTTATCCGGCATGGTTCACCCCTCTCATTCCCCTTCGTCTTTTTCAATTATATATTTTTCGACAGGGGATGTCTACGAAAATTTCTGTACCAGCATATTTTCGATAAAGATTCCATATCCCTTCGTCGGATCGTTGACGAACACATGGGTGACAGCTCCCACAATCCGCCCATTCTGGAACACCGGTGCCCCGGACATGCCCTGAATCACGCCGCCGGTGGCGTCCAGCAGTGCTTCATCGGTGACCTGAAAGATGATGCCTTTGTTGACGCTGTCTCCGGACAGACGGATCTCGGTGATCTGGATGCCGTATTCCCGGTAGGTACCGTCCAGGCAGCAGCGGATGGAAGCAGGGCCGATCTCGATATCCTGTTTGAGCCCCACTTCCACAGGTTCGCTCTCACAGGCGGCCAGCAGGGTCTTTTCCGCTGTGCCGTAAATACCGGCAGTGGTGTTGCACTCGATGATGCCCCGTTTCCGGGAACGCTCATAGGAGATCATGCCCATGAGCTCCCCCGGCGTTCCTTTTTCTCCCTTTACGATGGACAGAATCTCTGCCTCATACACACTGCCGCCGTCGATTTCCATGAGGGTACTGGTGTCGATATCGTTGATGCCATGCCCCAGCGCACCGAAATGATGGCTGGCATCCACGTAGGTCAGGGTGCCGATGCCCTGGGTGTTGTCCCGCACCCAGATGCCCAGCCGATAAGAACCGTCCGCACAGAGCACCGGTGTTACCTTCAGTTCCATCTCTTCCCCGTCTCTTCGCACGCCCAGCACTAGGCTTTCCCCGCCGCAGGCTGCCACGGCCTCCACCAGGGCGTCCTTTTCCCCGATGGTCTGTCCGTTCACCGCCTCGATGTAATCCCCCGACCGGATGATATTCCGGGCAGGCTCCAAATCCGCCCCGTCAAAGGCCGTCACCGGGCTGGTCCCGATGGCCAGTACACCGTTGGTGTGCAGATAAATGCCGATGGGTATGCCCCCGGGTGTCACATACTGCCGGGGCTGCACGGAAACCGCCACCGTTTTCAGCGGAATCACGCCAAACAGGCGGCAGCGCATGACGAAATTGCCCTCCGCTTTTCCCCAGAGGGAGAAGGGCTTTGCCATATTGACATGGATTTCTTTTCCCTGTGCCTCACTGTTTTCATACACGGAGGTGCCGCCGAAGCTGGCGCTCACCGGCAGCCCCCAGTCAAACTGCTGCGTCTCCTGCACGTTCAGGCGGATTTCGTCCGGGATCCGTCGATAAAAAAAGAAGAAAACATACAGGCAGAGGCCGATGATGCCTCCCGCCAGCAGTCCCCACAGCAATCTTCGATACACTTTTTTCCGTTTCTCCACCAGACCTGCACCTCCCATAAAATTTAACCATAACCACATAACCATAAGAAACACGCTTTGCGAGTTTCTCATGGTTGTCGCGGCAGTCGCCAAGGTCTCGTGCAAGCCCGGACTTTGGCTCGTTGCTCGCGCAAAAAAAGTCCGGGAACCACAGCGAAGCTTTTCCTGCTCCGCAGCAGCTCCCGGACTTCTCCTGATTAGTATGAGAGTTCCGTCTGATTTTCACACCCGTTATTTTTTGTACGATCTGCCAATTCTTTCATTTCACGCGCATTTTGCAGCACGGCATCGGTGATGCGCACGCCGCCCAGCATCCGGGCCAGCTCCACCGTCTCTTCCTCGTGATCCAATGCACGGATCACGGTATGGGTACTGCCTGCTTCCACCTGTTTTTCAATGAGGAAATGGGCATCTGCCATGGCTGCGATCTGGGGCAGATGGGTAATGCAGATGACCTGCCGCCGACCGGCAATGACGCTTAATTTCTCGGACACCTTCTGGGCCGTCCGGCCGCTGATGCCCGCATCGATCTCGTCAAAGATCTGTGTCCCGATGGCATCCCTGTCTGCCAGCACTGCTTTCACCGCCAGCATGATCCTGGAAAGCTCACCGCCGGAAGCCACTTCCTTCAAGGGCCGCGCCGGCTGCCCCGGGTTGGTGGAGATATAGAAGGTCACCCCATCGGTGCCGCCTACGGTATAATGATCCAGCGTCTCAAAGCGGATTTCAAAGCAGACTGCCGGAAAATTCAGATCCTCCAGTGCATGGCGCACCTCTGTAGCAAACTGAGCCGCCGCTTTCTGCCTGATCCCGCTTAGCTTCTTCGAAGCTTCTGCCAGCTTTTTCTCCGCAGCATCGGTTTTTGCCTTCAGCTCCTGCCGGTATGTCTCATAGGATGCCAGTTTTTCCAGATAAGATTCCTTCTCCTGGCAATAGGACTGGATCTTCTCTATGGTGCTTCCATATTTATCCTTTAAATGGTTGATCAGGTTCAGCCGTTCCTCCACCGTGTAGAAGTCCTCCTGGCCGAAGGTGACAGCATCCGCATAATCCTGTAATTCCCGGTTAAAATCGTTGAGTAGGGAATCAATGGTCATGAGCTGCTCATGCAGGCCTTCCAGCCCTTTGTCATAAGCGATCACGCCGGAAAGTGCCCGGACTGCCCTGCCGACGGCTTCCCCGGCACCGCTGCCGGAATCGTAACCGGTCTGGGCATAAGCTGTCTCCAGTGCCTCCGCGATGCTTTTCGCATGGGTCAGCTTCCGGTACTGCTCCTCCAGCTCCTCATCTTCCCCGGGACGAAGGGCCGCATCCTGGATCTCCTGTACCTCAAACTGTGCAAAAGAGACCTCTCTGGCCAGCTGTGCTGCGTCCATGGTCTCTTCTTCCCATTCTTTGCGGAGAGACTGGTACTCGGCGTAGCACTTCTGTACTTTGGCAAGGGCTGCGGCCGCCGCATCTCCCGCGTAAGCATCCACCAGTTCCAGCTGCCTCTGGGCTTTCATCAGCGTCTGGTTCTCATTCTGCCCGTGAATGTCCAGCAGATATTCCCCGGCCTGCTTCATCACAGCCGCCGAACAGGACTCCCCGTTGATGCGGCAGATACTCCTCGTGCCCATGAGTTTTCTGGAAAACACATAGACACCGTCCTCCGGATAAATGTCCAGATCCGCCAGGCATTTTTGCACACCCGGCTCCGCCGTGAAGGTCAGCTCTGCATAGGCATAGTCCGCCCCTGTGCGAATCACATCTCTGGACACCTTGCCGCCCAGTGCCATATTCACAGATCCCATCAGAATTGATTTACCCGCACCGGTCTCACCGGATAAAATGTTCAGGCCTTTGCCGAAGGTGACCTCTGCCGACTCGATCAGTGCCAGGTTCTTTACCATTAAGCTTACTAACACGTATCTCTCCTAATTTTAATTATTCCAACAGTTCCGCCGCGCGATCGCGCTTTTCACTATTTTGTGATCTTGTCACAATCGTTCTGTCGCGCCATTCGCAAAACCGCGCTGCCGCGCTTTCCGCTGCTTCGCAGCTTATTTTTGCTCATCATCGGGCGCTCTCTTCATCCATTTCGACAGTCCGCTTTTCATGCAAGCATGAATGCGGCCTCTCTCATGTATGACAGAACTATTGCAGAACCTTATTGATCTTATCCATGGTGATGAGGGTGTCGTCCACGGTACGGATGGCACACATGACGGTGTCATCCCCGGCCACGCAGCCCACGATCTCATTCCAGTGCAACTCATCCAGCGCCAGCGCCACGGCCATCGCCATGCCGGACGCGGTCTTGATGACGAGGATGTTCTGGGCCATGTCCATGGACACGAAGCCATCCCGCAGCACGCGGATGTATTTCTCGCTCTTCCATCCCTCTTTGTTCTGGAACACCACATAACGCTGGCGCTCTCCATTCTCTGATATCTTCATCAGCTTCAGCTCCCGGATATCTCTGGAAACGGTGGCCTGCGTTACCTGAAAACCGGCCTCATTCAGCTTGTCTGCCAGTTCTTCCTGCGTCTCTATGTTGTATTTATTGATGATTTCAATAATCTTGGCATGTCTGGCTGTCTTCAACTGTGGTATCCTCCCATTGTCTGTTTTATTCCTTTTAACCATTTTCTCTCTATATATGCTTCCTTACATCAGCTTTCTGCTGAGCACCTCCAGGAAGCTCTGGTCATTGAGCTTGATCAGCTTTGTGGCGTGGATGGAACGGCGGATCTTCACCCGTTCCCCGCTGACAAGACCAATCTCCGTATCTCCGTCAAAGGTAGCCACGGCTCTGTCCTTCTCCATCTTCCGTCCGGGGCCGATGACGATCTCCACCTGGTCATGGCCGGAAAGCACGATGCTTCTGGCGTTGAGGGTATGGGGACAGATGGGCGTGATGAGCAGCATCTCCGCCCCCGGCTCCACGATCGGGCCTCCGGCGGACAGATTATACCCTGTCGATCCCGTCGGTGTTGAAATAATCATACCATCTGCATTGTAGGAATTCAAGTACCGCCCATTGACAAAAATCTGAAAATTCACCACACGCAGAACGCCCTGTCTGCTGATGACAATGTCGTTCAGCGCCTTTCCTGCGTAGGTTTTCCCTTCCTCTGTGAAAACCTCGCCGCACAGCATCATCCGTTTTTCCAGATAATATTCTCCCCGGATGAGGGTGTCCAGCGCCTGTCCGTACTCGGATGCCTCCACCTCTGTGAGGTACCCCAGCGTTCCCACATTGATGCCAAGAAACGGCACGTCCCGCCTGGCCAGATCCCGGGCCGCCTGGATCACCGTCCCGTCACCGCCCAGCACAAGCACCGCATCGATGTCCTCGGGCACCCTGGCCGGGTCTGTAAACGAGTATGCATGATTTTCCGAAGGCTGCGCATTTTCCTGATATGAACACGTTTTGCCGCGGCGATTCAAATATCCGACAATTTTATCCCGCAGCGTCACACTCTCCGGCTTTTCACTGTTCGCTATGATATAAAAATGTTCCATAAATTTTTCCTTTTCCGAAGAAGCCGTTATTGATCCAGCGCATCATGGGCGCGGGTCACCACATCTGACACCACAAAGGGCCGCTCGGGTCTTGGCGTATCGTCCCCGTGATTTTGCAGATGAAGCAGGTATTCGATATTTCCCTCCGGCCCTTTTACCGGAGAAAATTCCAGGTTCAGCAGTTCAAAACCGATGCTGCCTGCGAAATCCGCGATTTTTTCAATGACCTCTTCATGGACGGCGCGATCCCGCACCACGCCCTTTTTGCCGACCTTTTCCCGACCGGCCTCAAACTGGGGCTTGATCAGGCAGACGATCTGGCCGTCAGGCGTCATGAGCTGCTTCACCGGCGGCAGCACCTTGGTCAGCGAGATAAAGGACACATCAATGGATACAAAGGCCGGTGGTTCCTGGATGTCCTCCGGCACCACGTAGCGGATGTTCGTCTTCTCCATGCACACCACCCGTGGATCCTGCCGGAGCTTCCAGGCCAGCTGGCCGTGTCCCACATCCACAGAATATACCTTCACCGCGCCGTTCTGCAGCATGCAGTCGGTAAAACCGCCGGTGGAGGAACCCACATCCATGCACACCTTGCCTTCCCAGCACCACGTCAAAATTGTCCATGGCCTTTTCCAGCTTCAGGCCGCCCCGGCTTACATATTTGAGCACATGGCCGCGCACCTCAATATCCGCCGCCTCGTCAAACATGGAGCCCGCCTTGTCCTCCCGCATGCCTTTCACAAACACGTTGCCGGACATGATGATGGCCTTAGCCTTCTCTCTTGATTCTGCCAGTCCTTTTTTGACCAGCAATACATCCAAACGTTCTTTCATGATCCCTACTCCTCTGTCAGGCAGGAGGACACATATGTGGTGATCACTTTTTCGGTGATCGTCCGGGCATCAATTCCCACTTCCTGTTTCAGAAGCCCCACGTTGCCGTGCTCCACATATTCATCCGGAATGGCACATGCCAGGAATTCCGTCTGCAGATGATTCTCTGTCAGATACCGGAGCACATGCTCTCCAAAACCGCCGTTTTCCACATTTTCTTCCAGTGTCACCAGCAGTTTATGCTCGGATGCCACTGTTTTCAGCATCTCCCCGTCCAGCGGTTTGGCAAACCGCGCGTTGATGAGGGAACACTGATAGCCGCAGGCTTTTAACTGCCGCCGCACTTCCTCTGCCGTCTTCACCATGCTGCCAAAGGCAAGAAGGGCGATCTCCGACTCGTCGTAGAGCACCTCGCTCTTGCCGTAAGCCACCGGTGCCCGAAACTGGGACAGCCCGTCGTAAGCTTCCCCTCTGGGATAGCGGATGGCAATGGGGCCGTCAAAGTTGATGGCAAATTTCAGCATATCCGACAGCTCCCATTTGTTCTTTGGCGCCATCAGCGTCATATTGGGAATGCTGGTCAGATAAGAAATATCAAAAATGCCCTGATGGGTCTCCCCATCGCTGCCCACCAGTCCTGCCCGGTCTACCGCAAACACCACCGGCAGCTTCTGGATACAGACATCATGGATGATCTGGTCATAAGCCCGCTGCAAAAATGACGAATAGATCGCCACCACCGGTTTTAAGCCTGCTGCCGCCAGCCCTGCGGCAAAGGTCACCGCATGCTCCTCCGCAATGCCCACGTCGAAGAAACGCTGGGGGAACATATTGCGGAACCGCTTCAGGCCGGTACCGTCCGGCATGGCTGCGGTAATCGCCACCACCTTCTCGTCCCGGTCACCCATTTTCCGCATGACCGTGGAAAAGATATCGGTATAGCCGGCCTTGGCCTTCCGGCTGGAAGGCAGTCCCGTCTCCACCTCGAAGGGCTCCGCGCCGTGAAACCGGGACGGATGCCGCTCTGCGGGGGCATAGCCCTTGCCCTTTTTTGTCAGTACATGGACAAGCACCGGCCCTTTCACCCGTTTGGCCTCCTGGAATACCCGCAGCAGCTGGCGGATATCATGGCCGTCCACCGGGCCCAGATAAGTGATGCCCATATTTTCAAACAGCATACCCGGGATGACGAACTGCTTCAGGCTGTTTTTCGTCCGGCGGATGCCGTTTACCATCTTTTCCCCGTAGACAGGAATGCTGTTCAGGGAATTGTAAATGCCCTCCTTCAGCTCCGTGTAGGCCGTGGCTGTCCGCAGACCGCTTAAATACCGGGACATGCCACCCACATTTTCCGAAATGGACATGTTGTTGTCGTTGAGCACAATGATAAAATTCGTCTCCATCCGGGAGGCATTGTTCAGCGCCTCGTAGGCCATGCCGCCGGTGAGGGCGCCGTCGCCGATGACGGAGATCACATAGTTGTCCTCCCCCAGGGCATCTCTTCCCATGGCAAGGCCCAGACCTGCGGAAATGGACGTGGAGCTGTGACCGGTGTTAAAGCAGTCGCAGTCGCTCTCCTTTGTCTTGGGGAAGCCGCTCATGCCGCCGAATTTCCGCAGCGTATCAAAGCCGTCCTTCCGTCCGGTGAGGATCTTATGGGTATAGGACTGGTGTCCCACATCCCAGACGATCTTGTCTTTTGGCAGATCAAAGGACAGATGCAGCGCCATGGTCAGCTCCACCACGCCCAGATTGGACGCCAGATGTCCGCCGGTCACACTGATCTTCTCGATCAGAAACCTGCGGATCTCCTCCGCCAGCTCTTCCAGTTCCTTTTTATTCAGCTGTTTGATATCATTCACCTGATTGATTTTCTCTAACTGCACGCCAAAATCCCTCTATTTCTCTCTGTGGATGAGATATGCCACCAGTTCCTCCAGGAATGTATTTCTGCCCGGGAACGTTTTCAGCACATCCAGGGCACGCCCGGAAATCTCCTCCACATCCTTGGACGCTTTGTCAAGACCTTCCAGCGTCACGTATGTTGTCTTATGGTTTTTCTCATCACTGTGGATCGGTTTGCCCAGCACCTCTGTGGTGCTGGTCACATCCAGAATGTCGTCCTGGATCTGGAACGCCAGGCCGATATCCGCCGCAGCCGCCTCCACCCGGGCCACCTGTTCTTCCGATGCCCCTGCCAGCACCGCCCCGATCATCATGGATGCCTCGATAAGGGCACTGGTCTTCAGCCGGTAAATAAAATCCAGCTTCTCCCGGTCCAGGGGCAGGCCCTCGGATTCCACATCCACGGTCTGACCGCCGATCATGCCGTAAATGCCTGCCTTTTCTGCCAGGATCTTCAAGGCCGCCGGGATATGCCGGTTGTCCGGATCCACGGTAAAAGCCTTGATGGCCGTCTCAAAGGCATAGTTCAGAAGACCGTCCCCGGCCAGAATGCCCATGGCTTCCCCGTACATGATATGGGTCGTCTTTCTGCCCCGGCGGTACTCATCGTTATCCATAGCCGGCAGATCATCGTGCACCAGGGAATAGGTGTGGATCATCTCCATGGCTGCCATGAACGGCTCAATGACCTTTCCCTTACCGCCAAACAGCGTGTAGCATTCCTTCATAAAAATGGGGCGCAGTCGTTTGCCTCCGGCCTGCACGCTGTAATTCATGGCATCAATAACCGTCCGCTGAAAACCGGCCTCCTCCGGAAGGTAGGCGGTAATGACTTTCTCTGCCTCTGTTACTTTTTTGTTCAGTGTCTCTTTAAAACTCATCCAAACCACCGCTTTCATTGATGACCAGCATCTTTTTCTCTATTTTATCGATCTTGTCGTTGCACGCTTTCAGATAACGGACGCCCTGCTCGTAGGCAGCAAAGGAATCCTCCAGCGTCGTATCCCGGTCTTCCAGCTTCGCAATGATCCGGTCCAGTCTGCCGAAAAGTTCTTCCAGCGTCTCTTCCCGGTTATCTTTCTCCATATCCATAATGCCCCTGCCTTTCTGCTGCTCTTACCTGCGGATCGCGGTCTTCTCTTTCACCACGGCATCGATCCGTCCGTTGGCCACATAGATCTTCACCGGATCGCCCGGCTCCACCTGGCCGATGTCCGTCACGGCCCTTCCCGCGCTGTCCGCCGTGTAGGAAAAGCCCTGTTTCAGCCGTTCCAGCGGAGAAAGTCCCTCTAATTTTCGCACATAAAGATCCAGCGCATGCCGCTTCTGTTCCAGCTTCTGTTCCATGAGCTGCTCCAGCTGGTCCGTCAGCTGGGCGGCCTGCTGCCGCTTCTCCCGGATCTGGTTCTGGGGACTGGCGTGGGTCAGCCGCAGTTCATACTGCTCGCACCGTTTTTCCGCCAGCACGATCCGATCCATGAGTAGCCGGTTTAGCTGTCTGTGACATTCCGTCAGCTGATCCAGCAGCTGCCGGACATCCGCCACCGCCAGTTCTGCCGCCGCCGAGGGCGTGGGCGCCCGCAAATCCGCCGCGTAATCCGCAATGGTCGTATCCGTCTCATGGCCCACCGCGGAAATGATGGGCGTCCGACACTCAAAAATGGCCCGGGCAACGATCTCTTCGTTAAATGCCCACAGATCCTCCATGGAACCGCCGCCGCGGCCCACAATGATCGTATCCACACCAAGCTCGTCCAACAGGCGGATGCCTTTTGCTACGCTGCCTGCCGCCCCCTCTCCCTGCACCAGCGCCGGGTAGAGGATGATCTGGACAAAGGGATTGCGCCGGTGGGAAATGTTGCGGATATCCTGGATGGCCGCCCCGGTGGGCGCTGTCACCACCCCTAGTCGCCGGATGTATTTGGGAATGGGCTGCTTGTAGCACGCATCAAACATGCCCATCTCTTCCAGTTCTCTTTTCAGCGCCAGAAACTTCTGGTAGAGAAGCCCTTCTCCGTCCAGCATGATCTCTCTGGCGTACAGCTGGTACTTGCCGTCCCGCTCGTAGACACTGACGCTTCCCAGCACCAGCACATCCTGTCCTTCCTGCATACGAAAAGAGAGACCTTTCCGGTTTCCCGCAAACATCACGCAGGAGAGCGTTCCGGTCTCATCCTTCAGGGAAAAATAAATGTGTCCCGATGTATGATATTTACAGTTCGAGACTTCTCCCTTCACATAAATATGATTCAGCATAAAATCCTGGACGAACATGTTCTTGATGTACGTGTTCACCTGTCCGACCGTATATGCCCGCCGCGTCGGGCGGATTCCTGTCTGCGGCATCTGACACATCCCCGCCTTCCGATGATTCCCTGTTTCCTGTATTTCCACAGCCGGTGTGCGTTTTAGACTTCTTTCGGCTCAGACACGGCTGCTTCTTTCTGCTCTGCTTCTTTGACAGGCTTTTCACCGTCAGTCTCTGTTTTTGCGGATCTGGAACTGTCTGCCTCTGTCGTCTCTGCTTTTACCAGCTTGCCCAGTACGCCGTTGATAAACGCCGGGGACTCGTCTCCGCCGAACTCCTTGGCCATCTCCACGGCCTCGTTGATGGCAACCGACGTGGGCACATCCTCATCAAAATAAATCTCATAAGCAGCCAGACGCAGGATGGTCAGCTCTACCTTTCCCATACGGGATACCTTCCATCCGGTCGCTGCCTCATTGAGCATCTCATCGATCTTCTCCAGATGCTCCATCACCAGCTCATATTTCTTTTCGATATAGCGGCGATCCTGCTCGCCCGCCATGGGGAGATCCTCCATATACAGTGCTACCTGCTCCGGCATATCCGCCGCGTCGTTGAATTCCACACGAAACAGCAGACGGAAAATGTGTTCCCGCAGCTCTCTTCTTTTCATAAATATACTCCTCCCGGAATGTAAAATTCTCTTTTGTTTCTTATTATACTATACTCTGAACGTTTTAAAAAGGGATTTTTTCACACGTTGACAGATTTGAAAGAAATGGCTATACTATATATATCAAGACAGTCGGAAGGTGAGTGCACTTCACCCGTCCCGGCGAAACTTTTATACTAAGAAATAGTCGTCAAGCTTGTCGGGGCAGGACGGCTATTTCTTATTTTTCAGATTCAGAATAGATACGATCAGTCCGGCAACTGCCAGAATCACCATAAATTCTTCATATGTACTCATAAGCATCATCCCTTCCTCAAGACTCGGAACGGATGAAAAGCACGTCCTCCAACTGCCCTGCTTCTATTGTATTTTCAATCCTAAGAAAACACAATGTCACTTTTGCACAAACCACATACAAACGCTTTCAGCAATATTTTATCGCATCATTTTGTTTTATCGGACGAGGTTCCTATGAGACAAAAAGAGACAGCCTTCAAGCCGCCTCTTCCCTGTTTTCACTGAATTCTGTTATCTTCGATTCCCCTTACTTCATGTCCACGCCTGCGATGTGGATATTGACCTCCACAACGCTTAAGCCTGTCATGCTCTCGATGGCAGATTTGACCTTCTCCTGTACCTTGGCAGAGGTCTTGGGGATGCTGTAGCCATAGCTCATGTTCAGGGACAGTTCTACGGTTACCTCGTTCTCCTGTACAGCCACCTTCACACCCCGGGACAGGTTCTTCATTCCCAGCTTGCCCACCAGCTCATTGGTGATATTGCCTGCCATGGATGCCACGCCCTCTACCTCGGTAGCGGCCAGACCTGCGATGATGGCAACGACCTCATCTGCAATCTGCACCTCACCCATGTTCAGTTCTTCATGTATAGAATAAGAATTCTTCTTTTCTTCGGACATCTTTATCCCTCCTGTAACACTTATGCTATTCCTATTATAGACAGATTCCACCGGGAAAGCAAACACTTTTTATATTTATAACTATTGTATAACAGTCCAGCCGCGCCATTCGCAAAACCGCGCCTACAGCGCTCTCCGCTGCTTGCGCAGCTCATTTTTGCTCATAGACAGGCGCTCCCCTCATGCTTTCGAACAGCCAGATTTTCGTGCAAGCCCGAAATCTGACTGCCTGAAATCATGGCTGAACTGTTATGCTAAATATACGATCAACAGGTAGCTCTCGGGATCCGCCGTATAGGAAATGCTCTTCAGGGACGGCAGCAGGCCAAAGATTTCCTGCCCGTCAAACAGACGACTGATGTACTGTTCGTACACCTGGCTGTCCGGGAACTTCATCATCAGGTACGTTTTTCCATCGGCTGCAGCAGCTGTCAGCCGTTCTGCCAGCAGGCTTCGGTCATACGTCTCATAATACAGCCCCTCTGCCCGGTAGTAATTCCAGGTAACGGCGGTACAGTCCGGCAGCTCCACCGGAGCATCTGCCGTATGATCCACGGAAATCTGCGCGGTTGTCAGATTCAGGTAATCATAGTTGACGTAAACATCGCCCATCCGGTGCAGCGCCTCGGAATCCATGCCGGTCACCGGGTCTCCCCAGGTGGTGTCCACATAATAGTATTCCCCGTCCAGCTGGACAAAATTCCAGGCGTGGGACACAAGAACGCCCTCCGGATTTCTGGCATCGCCGGTGACGGTGGTGCACGGGATGCCCACCTGTTCCAGCAGATACTGAGTGGCAAAGGCATAGCCCTGGCACACGGACTCTCCGTTTAACAGCACACTCAAAATGTTCTGGTTATCCGGCGCATCCTCATTGTAATCAGTGTGCAGTACGATATAGTCATAAATATATTTTTCTTTTTCGTAGGCAGAAGCGCCCTCCGGAATGTCGGAGAGGATCTGTACAGCCGCTGCGTCCACCTGCTGCTGCTTCTCGTCCCGCTCTTCCCGGGTATACGTGTACCGCCCGGAGAAGGTGTAGAATTCGGTCTGCCCGTCGATGGTATGCTCGGTGATCGTGTAGCCATTGATATAAAACAGCTCCGGATGATCCATGAGAATGGCCTGATAGGCCAGATCCACCTGATCCGGGTTCATGGACGTGATCCGCACATCCTCCTCATAGGAGGTCAGGATCGTCAGAAGCTCCAGATAAACGGTCTGATCCTCCCCATCCAGATGGGCATAGGCATAGTCCATCTCTGTCACAGCTTCCCCCGCCGCAGACATGGATTCTTCTGTCAGTGTGGTAAACTGTCTTCCGTAAATCTCCGCCTGCTTGTCAACCAGCACCTGATGCACACTGTCATAGACGGTATCCACCAGCCCGCAGCCCGACAGCAACATGCCCGACAGCGCCAGTACGGCAATCCGTGTCACAAATCCCTTTTTCATGCCAGCTACTTCTATTCCTTTCAAAACCGTTTTCCGTTCACCCGCTGGATTAATTTCTTCCGAATTCCTCCAGCTGCAGGCCCTCGTTCCGGTCAAGCACCATGCCGATGCTCCAGCTGTTGACAAAGAGCAGCAGCGGGTTGCCCTTCAGATCCTTGATCTTCTTCATGTCCGAAGTGCCCACCAGCTTGTTCAGATCCACATTTTCGTTGGTGATCCAGCGGATATGCTCATAGGGCAGGTTTTCCAGACGGATCTCCACATTGTACTCATTTTCCAGACGATATTTCAGCACATCAAACTGCAGCACACCCACAACGCCTACGATGATCTCCTCCATACCGGTGTTGAACTCCTGGAAGATCTGGATCGCGCCCTCCTGGGCAATCTCGTTGATGCCCTTGACGAACTGTTTTCGCTTCATCGTATCCAGCTGTCGTACCCGGGCGAAATGCTCCGGTGCGAAGGTGGGAATGCCCTCGTAGGCAAACTTTTTGCCCGGCGCACACACGGTATCGCCGATAGAAAACATGCCTGGATCGAAAACACCGATGATATCACCGGCATAGGCCTCGTCAATGACCTTTCGCTCCTGGGCCATGAGCTGCTGGGGCTGGGACAGACGAAGCTTCTTGCCGCCCTGCACATGATATACTTCCTTGGTGGCATCAAATTTGCCCGAGCAGATGCGCATAAACGCGATCCGGTCTCTGTGGGCCCGGTTCATGTTGGCCTGGATCTTGAACACAAAAGCAGAGAAGTCCTCGGACATGGGATCGATCTCTCCCTGATCCGACATGCGCGGCAGCGGAGAATAGGTCATATCCAGGAAGTGGCGCAGGAACGTCTCCACACCGAAGTTGGTCAGTGCGGAGCCGAAAAATACCGGAGAAAGCTCTCCCTTGCTCACCAGTTCCATATCAAATTCTGCGCTGGCGCCGTCCAGCAGTTCGATCTCCTCCAGCAGCTTTTCCTTGGCTGCACTGCCGATCTCCGCATCCAGCTCCTGGCTGTCGATGGGGATCTCCTTGGATGCGCCTTCCTTGGTTCCCTTCTCGGTATCCGCGAAAGTGGTGACACAGCGGGTGTTCCGGTCATATACCCCCTTGAAGCCCTTTCCTGAGCCGATGGGCCAGTTGATGGGGCAGGTGGCAATGCCCAGCTCTTTTTCAATATCATCCAGCAGGTCAAAGGTGTCGTTGGCATCCCGGTCCAGCTTATTGATAAAAGTAAAAATCGGAATGTGGCGCATGACGCATACCTTGAACAGCTTTCTCGTCTGCGCCTCGACACCCTTGGAAGCGTCAATGACCATGACCGCGGAATCCGCTGCCATCAGCGTCCGGTACGTATCCTCAGAGAAATCCTGATGTCCCGGTGTATCCAGAATGTTGATGCAGTACCCGTCGTAGTTGAACTGCATCACGGAAGAGGTCACGGAAATACCTCTCTCCTTCTCGATCTCCATCCAGTCTGATACGGCATGCCTTGCCGTTGCTTTTCCTTTGACGGAGCCCGCCAGGTTGATGGCGCCTCCGTAAAGAAGAAATTTCTCCGTCAGCGTGGTTTTACCGGCATCGGGATGGGATATGATGGCAAAGGTTCTGCGCCTTTCGATTTCTTTTCTATAGTCTGACACTGAAAGCTTCCTCCTGCGTTCTTACAAAATATTCATGAAATTTCACCCTGTGAAATCTCATCTGCTGCACTCCTACAGCATCGGTTCCCCCGAAATTCTGCGCGGAATACCGAAATATTCTAACACAGTTGCCCCTATATCTGCAAATGTTTTTCTCGTTCCGAAGTTTTTGCCCGTCGGTGCGTTCTTGCCGTACATGATAAACGGCGTATATTCTCTGGAATGATCGGTGGACGGGGTGCTGGGATCGCAGCCGTGATCTGCTGTGATCATGAGAAGATCGTCGTCCCGCAGCTTGCCGAGAAGCTCCGGCAGCCGCTGATCAAAATAGGTGAGCGCTTTGGCGTAGCCGTCCACGTCGTTGCGGTGGCCGTAGAGCATGTCATAATCCACCAGGTTCGTGAAGGACAGCCCCTCGAACTCCCGATCCATATTTTCCAGCGTCCGCTCGATGCCCTCCTCGTTACCGGAGGTGTACACGAAGTCCGTGATGCCGCTTCCTGCAAAAATATCCTTGATCTTGCCCACAGAGAGCACTTCCTTGCCAGCCTCCTGCAGCTGATTTAACATGGTCAACGGCGGCACCAGGGAGAAGTCATGTCTTCTCGGCGTTCTCGTGAAGTTGCCCGGGGTACCGATGAACGGCCGGGCAATGACACGGCCCACCCCGTGTTCTCCCTGTAAAATCTCTCTGGCGATCTTGCAGTACCGGTATAACTCTTCCACCGGCACAATGTCCTCATGGGCTGCGATCTGGAACACGCTGTCCGCAGAGGTGTACACGATGAGCTTGCCGGTCTTCATGTGCTCTTCACCGTAATCCTTGATGACCTCCGTGCCGGAGTACGGCTTATTGCACAGTACGCCGCGGCCCACCGCTTTGGAAAAAGCGTCGATTACATCCTGGGGGAAGCCATTGGGATAGGTAGGCATGGGCTTGGGAGAAATATGCCCTGCGATCTCCCAGTGACCGATGGTGGTGTCCTTTCCCTTGGACTGCTCCTGCATCCGGGCGAACGCTGCCGTCGGATGCGGTTCCTTCTCTCCGATGTCCATACCGTCAATATTGAAAAAACCAAGCTTTCTCATGTTTGGCATGGAAAAATAAGGACTGCGGGAGCAGGCTTTGATGGTATTGCTGCCCACATCGCCGTATTCTGCGGCATCCGGTTCTTCCCCGATTCCCACACTGTCAAGTACGATCAAAAAAACCCGTTTCATATATTTTACGCTCCTTCCTCTGGTATCTTCTACCGTCAGCATTGCTGATCTGTATTCTAAATGAAGTATAACATCAAAATAGCAGACTGACAACCTACAGAACGCCCCAACCGTCGTTCCGGGCAGCATATCTATTACCATTCACACGCGCCATTTGTTGCGTTACAACCTACTCACTCAAAGGTGTAATGACAATGTTTTCCGCAGAAACACCGGTTTTGCGCTTCATGATATCCTCGATCTGTGCCCGCTCGGCATCCCCCAGGTCGGCACTGCCCACCACCACGTCAGCCGTATCATCCTCAATGTTTACCACCACATCCGCAAAGCCTTTTGCCTCCAGCAGCATTTCTGCCGCAGCCTCCCGCTCGGCTTTGTCCGTCAGGGCGACCATGGCGTCGATGGCATCCTGCTTCTGGGCGTCCTCGATATTGCTGTTGTTGATGATCTCCAGCAGCATTTCCTTATTTTTTGAACGCACCTGCTCCCGGTTCACCTTTGCCTGGGCGGTGATCCCGGACGTACTGCCCGCACTGGTCAGCACTGCTTCCCCGGGCACATCCGACGTATCCGCATCCGGCGCCACCTCATCCGTGAAAATCTCCCCGGAAGCGGCCAGATCTTCTTCTGACAGGTCAAGAAGCGCCTGGTCATCCGCAGCTGCCTGGTCACTGACCGCCTCATTTCCGGCATCCACATCTGTCTGCCCCTGTGCGTTCCCGCCCGTGGCAGAGGCCAGATCCTCCACCCCCAGCGTCCAGCGGTTTCCCGAGAAGTTCAGGTACCCCGCCACCGCGATCATAATGGCCAGCGTTGTAATGATGATCTGATTTTTTTTCAATATCCGTTTCAATACAAACCCTCCCCTTCCTTTAATTTCAGCACCTTGATTTTATGTACCTCTATCTGCAGCAGCGCCTGCACTGCCTCGAGAATGTCCTGTTCCACACGCGGATCATCTGCCCCGGTGGCGGCCACCACCACGCCGCTGATCCCGGGTGCATATTCTCTCACCACATAGGGGATCTGCCTGCCGTCCTTTGTCTCCTCAAATACCGTTGCCTCCTCTGTTGTGCTTTCCGTTTCCTGTGTTCCCTCCTGGGCATTTGTCTGGCTTGTGCTCCGGGTTGGCACATCCTTTTCCACCACCTGCTCCCCCGCATCCTTCAGCCGGATGAGTACCTGCACCTGCCCTACCCCGTCCACCTGACGGAGAAAATTTTCCAGCCGGATCTCCAGCTGTCTTTCATAGGCCGGTTCTTCCACTGCTGCCGCCTGGCTTTCCCTGGCGTTCCCCGTCCCGTCAGACGGATAACTGTCTGTCTTGCCTGTGGTTTTGTCCTGTACCGGCATGGCAATGACCAGCAGAAGCACCCCGAAAAGCAGCGCAATGACCAGGTAATCCTTCCTCGGCCCTTTTCCCGCAAATCTGCTTTTTACTATTTCTATGAACGAGGATTGTTTTTTAGTATCCATAATTTCCGCCTCCCTGGCCGCTGTGTAAATTGATGTTTTCCTCCGGCATATTCCACTGGACGGCAAGCCGCCGGATGAGCGCTGTCGTCTGCCCTTCCTCCCCTTCCGATACCCGGGCCAAAACGTACAGCACACTGCCGTAGCTGCCGCTTTTTTCGTCGGTTTCCAGCAGAAGCTCGATATCCGTCAGCACCACCTCTTCCTGGGCCGCCAGATCCAGCAGCTGGGCTTTGAGCATGGTTTCATACTGATCCAACACGGCTCTGCGGCTGATCTCCCCCATGCCCGCCATCTCCTCCCGCAGCTCCTCCTGCTCCCCGGAAAACCGGTAAAAACGGAAGGCATTTTCCAGCTGTTCTTCCATGCCAAACAGAGAAAACAGCGGCTGGGTCATCACAATGACGAGGCACACCCCTGTAAAAAATTTCAGATATTTCCGGTAGGTGTCCCCGGGCAGCACGTTGGTCACTGCCGTCACCAGCAGCAGGTACACCGCCACGTTCCACACCCATTCATAGAGAACCTCCATTTTACTCCCCTCACCACTTCACGGGCTTTTCCCTTCCGCTCCATGTTTTTCCTTATCTTTCAAAACAATTTTCGCCCAGCCCCTGCACAAGCCTGCCAACGTCAGTCCAATACAAATGTAAAAATGTAACATTCTGGTTTTCCATGTGCCGACAGTTCCTACGCACGCATCGCCACGCAGACCACTGCCAGCGTCAGCCAGAACAGCAGCGTCGCCGTGAACATCACCTTCATGAGCAGCACCATGCCGTCCCCCACGCTGCTGATACACGCCACGATCCGGCTGTCGGACACCGGCTGCACCACGGCGGCCGCCAGCTGGTAGCTCACGGCAAACAGCGCCACCTTCGCCAGGGGGATCAGACAGAGCACCGCCAGAAATACCAGCCCCGCCGCACCGATGCTGTTGCGGATGAGCACTCCGGCCCCTAGCACCAGATCCGAGACAGAGTCAAACACCTGCCCGACCCCGGGAAGCATGCCTGCCGTTTTGGTCACCACGTCCTTCTTAAAACCATCCACCGCCGGGGCAATGAGCCCCTGCACCAGATTGAAGCCCAGCACCGCCGCCGTCATGCCTTTCAGCGCCATTTCCGTTCCCTGCCGGAACAGCCCGGCCATTTTCGACAGGATGTCCTCCTTTGTCATCTGGTTCACCAGCATGAGCAGCACGTACAGATGCACCGTCGGAAGCAGCAGCTTCTCCATCACCGCCTCCACCACTGAGATCAGCAGCAACACCCATTCCAGGAACACCGCGCCAGTCACCGTTCCCCCGGACAGCCCCAGGGCCAGCACGAAGGATGGCATAAGCACCTTCATAAATCCCAGCACCCGGGCCAGCATCTGCTCCACCAGCCCTGACGCGGTGCCGAAGGCCTTCATGAGAATGGTCAACAGCAGCACATACACCATGTAGTAGCTCACCTCGGAGATCTGCCGGTTTTGAAAAATATCAGAAAACCCGGTGAGGGTGGCCGCGATCAGGGCGATCATCACCACATGGATCAGCGTGGTTTTATTGGTTTTCCATTCCGCAAACAGATTGTCCGCCAGCAGCTCCCGAAAAAGCAGCAGCCCGTCCCGGACACTGCCCTGCACGAAAGCCCGGATCACATCGGAGAAACGGATGTCCGTTTTCTCATCCATCTGCTGCAGAAAAGTATCGATCTCCCCAAAATCCAGCTGTTCCAGAAGGGTGTCCGTGTAGTCCGGCGTCTCCTCCCGCCAGAGGTCAGAAACTGCAGCAGATGCCGGGAGCGCTGGTGTCAGTGGCCACTGGCAGGACGCTGCCCGGGCAGGGAGCACCGGAAGGAAAAATAAAAGCATGCCCAGCAGCAGTCCCGGCAATCTTTTGTGCCTTGTCTTCCGAAAGTGCATCGCATTTTTCTCACACATCTCTGCCTCTATCTCCATTCACATGCCCAGAAATCCCTTCATGGTCTCCAGCAGCGACAGCAGGATCGGCATGCTCACCGCCAGAATGGTCAGTTTTCCAAACACCTCGATCTGGCTGGCAATGGCCTGATACCCGGTATCCTTGCAGATGGCCGCGGAAAATTCCGACACATAGGTAATACCTGCGATCTTCAACAGTGTCTGCAAGTACACATTCTGGATGGAAAGATAGCTCTGGATCGTCTCCATGGTCCGGGTGATGATGGAAAGCCGTCCCACCGCAAAGTAAAAAATAAAAATGCAAGCCGCCAGACTCACATAGACGGCATACTCGGATTTCATCTGTTTCAGCTGTACCGCCAGCAACACCCCCGTGATCCCGGCAGCGCCGATACGGATCATATCCATGCCTATCTCCTCCTTTTTTACAGGGAAAACAGTTTTTTGATCGTGTCAAACAGTTCATAGATGTATGGTAAAATCCAGAACAGCACCACCAGCAGTCCCGCCAGGCTCGTGAGGAAAGCGTGTTCCTCCCTGCCGCTGTGTTTTAACACCTGGCTGAGCACAGATACCAGGATGCCCACCGCTGCAATTTTAAAAATCAGATTTACACTCATGTACGCTCTCCCCATTTACAACAGCAGAATCACCAGAAAAATGCCTGCGCTCACCCCCAGCAGCCGGGCCATGCGCATCCGTGCGGCGCAGCCGCCCCGCAGTTCCCCTACTCGGTCCAGCAGCTGCTCCTGCACAAACTGAATGGACGAAAGCTGCATCTGCTGATCCAGATAGCCGAACCCCTCTCCGAAGGACAGCAGCAGTTCCACGTCCTGGGTCTGCAGGGCCTGCGCATCTGCCCGTGCAAACTGCTCCACCCATTCCTTCCATATAAAAGCAAAGCTTTCTCCCTCACCCGCTTCCAGCCGGTCTGCCAGTGTCTTCAGCCATTTGCCAAAGGGCGGCTCCATGCGCCCGGCCATCCGCCCGAAGGCCTCCGCAGCCGGTGTCCGGCTGCTTCGGATCTCTCCCGCCAGCAGGAGGAACATGCGCCGCAGCTGGGTCAGCAGCTGGATCCGCCGACGGTAGTCCAGGCTCACAGCCGCTCCCAGCCCCGTGGCCGCTGCCAGCACGGTCAGGCTGCCCGCCAGTCTCACAAGCCCTGCCAGTCCCATCTTGCGCCACTCCTTTCCTTGATTCCCACTCATTTTCCATTCTCTTTTCACGGGATTCCATGCAACGCTGCGCTTTCTGTCTGCTGTACGCCTGCCAACATTCTCCTTTTTCGTTTTCAGCTATCTGGCAGACGCACAGGCTTCCCGTTCCCGTCCAGGATCTGTCGGATGCGTCCGGGCGTCTCCCCCATTTCCAGAAATACATACCGGTCAAAAATATGATCCTCCAGGAATTTTTTACAGAAGGGCTTCTTTTCCAGCTCTTCCATACTGCTGCCGTGCATGGTGGCCAGCACCCGGCAGCCGCAGCAGCTGGCATAGGCAATGCTCTCCACGTCCTCCGGCCTGCCGATCTCATCCACTGCCAGCACATCCGGTGCCATGGAGCGAAGCAGCATGCGCATGCCCTCCGCCTTGGGGCAGCCGTCCAGCACATCACAAGACACCCCCAGATCACAGGTGGGAATGCCCCGATAGGAACCGGCGATCTCGCCCCGCTCATCCACAACCCCCACGGTCAGCGGCTGCGTCATCCCCCATTTTTCACATTTTTCCACAGATTTTGTCCCATCTTTATACGCCGCGGCATTTCCGTCCCGGGTATACGCCTGTCCCTCCTCCGCGCCCCCGGCCAGCAGACGGATCAGATCCCGCAGCAGCGTGGTTTTTCCACAGCCCGGCGGTGAGATCATGAGCGTATGGCACAGCTGCCCGTTTTCCATGAGAAGCGGCAGCAGCAGCCGGGCACACCCCTTCACTTCATGGGCCACCCGCACATTGACCGACGTGATATACTTCATGCCCAGGATCCGCCTGCCGTCATAGATCACTTTTCCGGCCACGCCGATGCGGTGACCGCCCTCCACGGTGAGAAATCCCTCCCGCAGCTCCTCCTCATAGGCATAGAGGGAATAATTGCCCGCCAGCTCCATGGTCTCCCGCAGTTCCTCTTTTGTCACCACATATCCCAGCTCCTCCCGGCTTGTCAGATTTCCGCTGCCGGAAAGATAATACATGTGGCTGCCCCCGATGATCTGCACCGGCCGGTTGGCCCGCAGCCGGATCTCCCGGATATTGTCATAATCCAGGCAGGCACTTTGCAGCGCCCCTTTCAGTTTGGCCGGAAACAGCCGGATGATTTCCTTTTCCCTGTCCATATGTCCACCTCTTATCCCTACTATATGTGAAATCAGCCAAAATAGAACCAGGATATGTGTGCGGACACGGATTTTATTTGACCAGCTCTGCCCTGTCTGGTAAGATAAATATCATATCTAACGATAGGCAAAAGGGGGATCTTCATGAGTTATCTGGAAGAATTTAAAGAAAAAAATATTGATATGGGATTCAACGCCGCTATGGGCATTGAGGTACTGGAACTGGAAGACGATTATTCCAAAGTACGCATTCCAATCAAAGACTGGGAGCAGAATCCCATCAACGCCGTGCACGGAGGTATTATCTTTGCACTGGGCGATGTGGTGGGCGCTCTGGCCACCTGGAAAATGGGCAAGATGGTCACCACCCAGTCCTGTCACATTTCCTTTCTGAATGCCGCCATCAATGCCACCGATCTCATCGGGGAGGGACGACCGCTGCACCTGGGAAAACGCACCTACGTGGTGGATGTGGAGATCCGGGACACAAAGGGCACGCTGATCAGCAAAATGACCAATGAGTATCACGCAATGAACCGGGAGATCGTCTGATCCCCCGGTTCTTTTCTTTTCGAGATTCTTTTTCACATTATCGACTGACCATCAAACAGTCCAACGCCTCTTTTAACCCCTGCACAGATAATTTATACATGGGAAACAGCTGGCCGATCCGGTATTCGCTCTCCAGCCACGGCAGCATTTCCACATTGTCGTGCTTGCGGGGATTGAGCCAGACGATCCGCTTGTAATGCTGCCTGAACAGCCGCAGCCAGTCAATGCCCGGCAGGCCGCCGTTGCCGCCCCGGTAATTGCCCACCACGCTCATCAGCTCTTCCCGGCCCATTTGGGCATCTCCCACAATGATGACCCGATATTCGGAATCCAGGTTGCGGAACACCCACTCCGTATCCACCCAGTCACCGTAATCGCACTCCGGCGTTTTGTAGAGGTTGCTGTAAATACAGTTATGAAAATAATAGATCTTCACATCTTTGAAATGGTTGGCCTTGTCCACCGCGTGAAACAGATTGCTACACAGGGAGCTGAAAGGCATCATCGTTCCGCCGGAATCAAACAAAAGCAGCAGCTTCACCGTATTTTTCCGCGGTTTGTCAAATTCCAGCTGTAGATATCCCCCATTATTGCAGGTGGCATCCACCGTCCGGTCAATGTCAAGCTCCGTCCGGGGCACGTCCAGCCGGGAGGAAAACTGCCGCAGCCGCCTAAAAGCCACCTCAAACTGTCTCGTATTCAGCGCCTTGTCCAGCCGGAAATCCCGGTACCGCTCCTCACCGATGACCTGAAAGGCCGAGCGCAGACCACTCTGCCCGTTGATGCGGATGCCGCCGGGGGTGCGCCCGCCATTGCCAAAAGTAGAGCCACCCCGCCTGCCGATCCAGTAGGTGCCGCCGTCATGCCGGGTTTTCTGTTCCTCCAGACGCTCCTGAAACCGCCTGCGGATCTCCTCCTCATCCGGCGGCTCCTGATTTTTCCGGTACAGGATGTTATTTTCCTGATCCCACATGGTTTCCTCGTCCGCCTCGACATTCTCCAGCCATTCCATGAACTGGGGCGGAATCTCGTCCATCGTTTTGATCCCCTGGAAAAACTCCTGAAACGCCCGGTCATATTTATCATAATCGGTCTCACTTTTCACAAGGATCATCCGGCCCAGATAGTAAAACTGCGTCAGACTGGCCCCGGAAAGTCCCTGATCCAGCGCCTCCATAAAGGTCAGCCACTCTGTCAGCGATACCTCCAGCCCTTTCGCTTTTAAAAGATAGAAAAATGGAGTAAACATCAATATCTCCTTTTTTGCAAGGTGTTCAGATCCTCATCCTTTTTCAGCAGCACGCCGATAAATGGAAGCTCCTCCCGGATTTTTTCCGGATCAATGCCCGAGAGCAGCAGCGCCTGCAGCCAGTCGATAAGCTCCGAGGTGCTCGGTTTTTTCCGAATGTCCTTCAAGCCCCGGATCCAGTAAAAGGTCTCAAAAGCCTGCTGTAACAGATGATCCTCCAGATGGTCAAAATGCGCCCGGACGATCTCCTCCATCTGCTCCGGCCCCGGAAACTCAATATAGTGGAAAATACACCGGCGCAGGAACGCGTCCGGCAGCTCCTTCTCCGCGTTGGAAGTGATGATCACGATGGGACGATGCTTTGCCCGCACTGTTTCCTTCGTCTCGTGGATATAAAATTCCATCCGATCCAGCTCCCACAGCAGGTCGTTGGGAAATTCCAGATCCGCCTTGTCGATCTCGTCAATGAGCAGCACCGCCTGCTCTTCGGAGGAAAAAGCCTCGCCCAGTTTTCCCAAGCGAATGTAATGGGCGATGTCATCCACCCCCGCCTCGCCGAACTGACTGTCATAAAGACGCTGGATCGTGTCATACACATAAAGTCCCTCCTGGGCCTTGGTGGTGGATTTGATATTCCAGATCAGCAGCGGCTTGTCCAGCGCTTTCGCGATGGCCTCCGCCAGCATCGTTTTACCCGTTCCCGGTTCCCCCTTGATCAGCAGCGGCTTCTGCAGCTGCATGGCAATGTTCACCGCCGCCATCAGCTCCTGCGATGCCACATACTCCGTTGATCCTTTGAATGTGTTCTGTTCTGCTGTCATAAAATTTCTCCTAACTTTCACTCAATAGATTTCGTATTGATCATTCCCACTGTTAAATCACACGAATTGCTCCGTGCGGTGCACTCCCGCAATTCTACGTCCATTCGCATATCGTGTAGCTTACGCTCCACTTTCATGCTCATGTCCGGGCGTGTCGTAAGATTCGCCTCCCGCCTTTGTGCAAGCACAGGCGGAATCGGATCTTCGTCACTGTGATTTCATTATACCTGACAGCGTGTCCCCGGCGCAACGCTTTTCCTCTTTCCGGCAGCATCTGTCCTTGCTCATTTGTCCGAAAACAGGTATAATAAAGGCGTTCCCGAAAATTGAGAAATAATATCATGATGCCAGGGGCAACAGCCAAAAAGAACGATGCGCTCGCGCAAAAGTGATTTTATGGCTGAATGCCCCGCCCTAATATGAGGATAAAAGTGGGGCGAATGCCACACGATATCCGAATATTGGGCAGGATTGTGAGAGTACGAAGTACGAAACAATCCGTAAGGCATCTAAAAAAGAAAAGGACTCCAATACTATGAGATATGTAGACCTGCATGTCCACTCCACTGCCTCGGACGGCACCTTTTCCCCGGAAGCGCTGGTGGATTATGCCTTACAAAAACAGCTGGCAGCCTTTGCCCTGACCGACCACGATACCATTGACGGTCTGGCCCCGGCCATCGCCTATGCCAGAAATACCGATGTGGAGGTCATCCCCGGCATCGAGCTTTCCACCGAATACAACGGCCGTGACATCCACATCGTCGGCCTGTTCATTGACTACGAAAACCCCGTTTTTCTGGAGCATCTGGCCGAATTCTGCGCCTCCCGTGACCGCCGCAATGAAAAAATGGCGGCACGGCTGACAGAAGCCGGATGTCCCATCACCATGGAGGAGCTCACCGAAGCCTTCCCCGATGCCGTCATCACCCGGGCCCATTTTGCCCGGCTCATGATGCAGAAAGGCTACATCCAACAGATCAAAGAAGCCTTCGAAAAATACATCGGCGACAACGGCCCCTGCTTTGTTCCCCGGGAAAAAGTCACCCCCTGGGACGGTGTCCGTCTCATCCGGGAGGCCGGAGGTCTGGCTGTGCTGGCCCATCCCGTGCTCTACCATATGAACGAGCACGCCCTGCATAAGCTACTCTTTCCATTAAAGGACGCGGGGCTCACTGCCATTGAAGGCCTGTACGCCACCTACAACCATGCCGACGAGGCCATGGTGCGCCGCCTGGCCAGCCGACATTCCCTGCTCTTAAGCGGCGGCTCCGATTTCCACGGGGATAACAAACCCGGCCAGGACATGGGCACCGGCTTTGGAAATTTACGGGTGCCGGAGACGATCCTTGACGACCTTCGTGCCGTCTGGCAAAAGAGTAACCACGGAAAATAGGAAAAGCACGCTATTGATAACCGGAAAGCATTAATATATAGAAAGAGAGACACTGTCTTTATGAAAAACTTCAAACTGACGATAGAATACGACGGCAGCCGTTACAGCGGCTGGCAGCGCCTGGGGAAGGGCGAATCCACCAATACCATCGAAAATAAGATCAAAGAAGTACTGAAAAAAATGTCCGGCCAGGATGTGGAGCTTTTCTGCGGCTCCCGGACAGAGGCCGGCGTACACGCCTATGGCCAGGTCATCAGCTGCAAACTGGACACCGATCTGTCTGCGGCAAAGGTGCGCCAGTACCTGAACCGGTATCTGCCCATGGACATTGCTGTACTGGAAGCGGAAGAAATGCCGGAGCGGTTCCACGCGGCCTTAAACGCCCACTCCCGCACCTACGTTTACCGGGTAGCCATCGGCGACGTGCCCAGCGTCTTCGAGCGCAAATACACCTACTACTGCTTCGGCCGCCCAGACGTTTCCACCATGAAGGAGGCAGCAGCGCTGTTAAAAGGCACCCACGATTTTGCCGCTTTCTCCACGGCCAAAAAGAGCAAATCCACCGTGCGCACCATCACCGATCTGGAAGTATACGCCGACGACAAGGAACTGCAGATCACCATCACCGCCAACGATTTTCTTCACAACATGGCACGGATGATCGCTTCTACCCTGCTGGACATCGGCCTGGGCAAACGGCCCGTATCCGACATTCCCGCCATCTTCGATCCCAAAGCACCGGCAGAGGCCAGCGTACCTGCCGATCCCCAGGGACTGTTCCTGGAACGGGTGGATTATTAAAAATATGAAATAAGCAAGAGCTCCGAACAGAGAATCCATTCCCTGCCGGAGCTCTTAACACGTTGCCCTACGGTTTTATATCTTCATGAGCAACACTTTTGTTATTTCGCTCTTCTCTTTCTGGACACGGCTGCCGCGATGGCTGCGCTGGCCAGAAGTCCTGCCAGATACAGCTCCCAGGGGGTGTTGTCCCCGGTCTTCACTGCACCGCCGGAAGAACCTCCATTGTCTGTGTTGGAACTGCTGCCGGAACCATTCGGACCACTTCCGCCGGAGCTGTTCCCGGAGCCATTGGAATTATTTCCGCTGGAACCGTTACCGGAGCCGTTGGAGTTGTTTCCATTGGAGCCGTTGCTGCCGTTATTGGCATTGGAACCATTTCCATTGTTTCCGTTGTTGGAATTGCCACCATTCTGCCCACCGTTGTTGTTGCCGTTTCCGTTATCCTGGTTGCCATTGTCCCCCGGATTGACCGAAGGCTTTTCCTGGGTCTGAGCTGCCAGCACCGCACGGTCACTGCGGCCCACCGGGCTGACTGCTGCCACTTTTACGATGTAGCCGGTCTGCACTTCCAGACCATCCACCAATGCCTCTGTGGCATCTCCGGCACAGGTGATCTCTTTTACAAGAACACCCTCCTTATACACGGATACCACGTAGCTTTCCGGCAACGGCTGATTGTCTGCCTGCGCTGGCGCATTCCATGTCACTTTCATGTAATCGGTTCCGGCAATGACGGTTGCCGCAGGAGCTTCCGGCACCTGCAGCTGCGCTTTCAGCGTGCCGTACAGATCCTCTCTGCTCACCTCTACTGTGGAACCGATGAGCACTTCTGCAGATACCTGATCCAGCACAGGGCCGGTTTCTCCGGTTCTCCAGCGGTATTCATACTCTGCTCTTTCCACGCCATCCTTGACACTGGCAGTCAGACGATAGGTACCATTCTCATTTTTCTCCACCGTGATAATGGCAGTTCCCTGGATTTCTTTTTTCTCTGTGACGCTCAGGTACAGTTCTTTTAATGTATGATAAGCCGTCGTCAGCTCTTCCTCCGAAGGCTCGTAGCTGCCGATCACCGCATTGGCATCCGCGATGGCCTGCTGCAATGCCTGCCAATCCTTACTTGTGCCGTAAACCTTTTCGTCCAGTTTTTCCGCATCTTTTACGAGGCTGTTCAGCGCGATCAGCACCTGGAAGGTGTTGTGCTCTTCCTTGATGTCCTCGATCAGTTCATGGAATTCGTATTCCCGGTTGTACTCTGTCACGATAGCCTTGTGGTCGATGCGCAGGCCGTTTGCCTGCATCTCATCCAGGAACCGGTCCAGCAGAGACTCGGGCAGGTTGCAAAGCAGCATGAACTCGGTATCAAAGGTTGCTCCTGTCCATTCAGATTTGGCAGCTTCGTAGCCATCCAGTCCGGCCAGATAACCAACCGTCTCGTTTAAGTGTGCATATTCCATCGTTTCTGTTGGCACGCCGATCTTGTCAAGGATCTTGCGCACTCTGTCGCCTTTGGAAGAATCATCCCCCAGATTGTAGAGCACCACTTTGTAAGCAGGTGCCTCTTCTCCCGCCGGCAGCACTGGAATGGAGGTAAAGATGTAATCCACCTCTTCTCCCTCCCACTCGGTGTGGGGCAGGCGAAGCTTGATGATCAGCCGGTCACCCGGATTTAACTGGGCTGTGCTGCGCACCGGGATTTTCAGACTGCCATTGGTCACATCTCCCTGGGTGCTGTTGGCTTTTGCCACAACCTTTGCCTTATCAAAATTCTCCCACAGCTCATTTTTCTCAAACTCATCGTCCGTGTACGCTGCGGAAAACTGGTATACGCTCACATCACAGTAAAATTCATCCCCCAGGCTCAGATATTCATCGGAATACTGCACCGTCAGCGGAATCTCAGTAGAATCTGCTGCCACAGCGGACACATCAAAGGCCGCATACGGCGTGCCCCAGTCAGGAGACGGCAGCACCGTCATTTCCTGAGAACGTCCCTCCACGCCGTCCGCTGTCACGATAAGTAACAGTTTGGCGCCTGCTTTTAAGTTTCCTACGCCAACATACAGCTTCTGGTTTGTCGTAGAGCTATACAGAACACCGCTGCACAAGGTTTCCGCGGCTGCCGCATCAAACGTATCCGTGGTGTACTGATACAGTTTGTAAGAAGCATCACTCGTATTGGTATCCATCGTCATAGAAGCCGTAATGTTTGTAATACCTGCGGTCAGCTTCTCCGGTTTTGTCAAAATATAAGCTATCGGTTTTTCCTTTTCCGGCTCCGCCTCAATGAGTACCGATTTGGAAACCGCCTTTGTTCCGTCTGACACCTCCAGCTCTGCAGTCAGGTACTTGCCTGCGGTCAGTTTGTCATCCCCGAAGGTAATCTTCCGGCTGCCGGAGGAATTGGAAATTGCCCCATAATAAATTCTGTCTGCCTCGGTATAGGTGTCTCCCTCATGGCAGTACAGTGCCAGTTTTGCAGTCAGCTGCTCGGAAAATTCTGTCTCTACCCAGACATCCTTCCGATCTGCCCGTACCTGGGAAGTCACGATCCCCACCTTGGGCTCCACGGTCGGCAGGTCGCCGGTCACCGGGATCTCGGCAGCTTCTTTTGTGTAGCCCCTGTCCGCATCTGCGTCATATTTATACAGATATATGAGAACCGTCTGTCCGACCTGTAATTTCACATTTTCATAGAACGATAAGGTATAATTGCCTTCTCCTGTGAAAGGAACAGAAGCAAGCCGCTGTCTGTCATCAGAATCTGCTCCGCTTCTGCCGACTGCAGCAATCAGGTAGCCACCTTTGAGATTGTCGCATCCCTTTACAACAATATCTGCGCTCTTGGCATCCATTGTGAAACTGGTCTGCTGTACCATAATGCTGTCCTCTGCCACCACAGGGAAAGCAGCGCTGATAAATGTTTTGTCTCCATTCTGATATCTGAGAGACAGGCAAAGCCGCTCTCCTGCCTGTAATGCGTCCAGACCCTCAAAGGTAATGTCACCCGGCTTCTGTCCATAACGTACTGCCAGCGGATTGGCTGTATCCGGCTTTCCATCACTGGCGATCCGACACAAACGCGTCACATTAATATTATTATCATCCACTGCTACAAGCGCTTTCACATGGAAAGTCACAGAAGTGGTGCCTGCCAGCAGCATGCCATCTGTTGTTACCTCAAAAGGCACCGGCTCCTGCACCGTCACCGGTTCGCTGGAAGCAATGATATCTCCTGCATGGTGCCAGAATACAACCACTTTCTGCCCTGCACTGGCGGAACCGGCTTTGGGAGATACGGTAATGGTTCCGGCCTCTGCATTCTGCACGGCTGCAACCAGCGTTCCCTGATTCATGGCAAATGCTTCCGTATCTGCCGGGTAGCTCTTAATGATGAGCATGGAGCCGCTGGGAGCATCTCCCTTTAATGTCACCTCAAAATCTTTTCCCTCTGTGATAGTTCCCACGGTCACCTCCGGATCATCCGTAGAAGGTGCTGCACTTACCAGCACAGAGTCATCCGGGCGATGGAAAGATTCCTCATAGTCATTGCCCTTTGCAAGGAAAATATCTTTATTCTGGGACCAGTATACGACAGCGCGCACGCGATAACCCGCTTTCAGTGGCTCGCTGAGGGTGATCTCTTTGCCGCTGAAGGGCTCTGCACCGCTGATATTGCTGGCCAGAGAAATCTGATGCTCCCCTTCAAAATCAAAGGTCTCATCTGCCGGATACTGACCGACCGCACAGGTAATGCTTGTCTGACCTGCCTGGGCAGCCGCAAACAGCCGCTCGTCTCCGGTCAGCGTGATATGCAGGGTTGTTGCGCCCTCCACCAGCGTATCCTCATCAATCTTAACATCCGGGTAAGTATAATCCTGGAAACCGGAGCCACTGTCATCCACCACCTCGATGGCCTGAGAAACCACCGAACGATAATTGTCCTCTCCCACCGGTACATTCAGGCAGGCAATGACATTATGATACTTCTGCAGTTTCTGATTAAACGTACAGGTATATGTTCCACTGGTTACTTTCCCGGACCATAATCTCAGGTTATACACCATGTCCGGATCAAAGCTCATATTAGAAGAATATCCGAAAATCGTCATATAGCAGCCATCTGTCAGGCTGGGATCCAGATTTACCTCCACATCTACCGACGTATCCGCCTCTGTAAAGGCTTCTGTCCGAAGCAGCTTGACGGAACAGTTCTTGGAAATATCTCCCTCCGGCGTGGTGGGCTGCTCGCTTCCGCTGCCTGCTTTCTCCACAACCAATGCATTAGAAACGTAATCTGTATTATCGTCAGATGCATCTCGAAGTACAGCAAGCACCTTCATCCCCTCGGAAGGTGCAGTCGTTAAAGTCAGGACATTATCCCCCTCCTGTAAATTAGCCACCAGAGAAAAATTGAGCATCTGGTACTCTGCCGTATTCAGCTTACTTGCATCATACTCCTCATCTGCATCCATCTGAATCACCTTCAAAATCCCCAAAGAAGGCACCCGATCCAGATTTACATGGATACTCGTTGTCTCCGTTGTGATTTTTTCATCGGTGATGCGAATCCCCTCCGAACTCGTCGCTGCCTGCGCGGAAATCCCGTTGACAGACAGTGTCATCACCAGCGCCAGCATCAGCGCTACTGCTCTTTTCCATTGTTTTAAGAACACACATGTTCCCCCTTTCGTTGTCTATGACAATTCTCTTTTGTTAGCGTACCCTAACCCATAGACCTGTGCACTTGCTCGCTGGCGTCATCTTTCGCAATTCACAAAGATTATGCATGGTGCCAAGTGCATCCACGTTCCGCTTCGGTCGGTGCATAACAAACGTCACTGGCACTTTACACCCTCACCGAGCGTTTTGATATGACAGGACGAACTTTCCTACCACGAAAAAAATATGGCAGATCTCTAAAGTTAGTTCATTCTAACTCTAAAAAATCTACCATATTTTTCCAAATCCATCAACGTTTTTCACGAAGAATATAATTTTTCTCAATAAACAAAACTGACATCCGCACTACAAATGACTTACATGCCCGCCGCCAGCTCCGCGATCTTCCGCACGGCATCCGCAATGTACTCCGTCAGCGGCTTCTGCTCCACGCCCGCCATATACAGGGAACATTTATTGCTGGGCACCAGAATCTTCATGGCCGGGCTCTGGGACACGGCAGAGGCAATGGCCGGAGACACCTCTCCATGAAGGGCATTGCCTAAGATAATCCCCACCGGCCCCACGATCACATCCGTTTTCTCACAGCAGCTGATATTGTACAGTACGGCGCTTTCCCCGCTGGCCCCGGCATCCGCGCCTGCTTTCATCATATTGGAAGTGGCAATGGCATTGGTGCCCGCCGCCATCAGTTCCGCCGCAATGCCGCTCTGGCGGATGAAGGTAATGAGCGTCTTGCCGACACCGCCGCCCTGTCCATCGATCACAAGTATTTTCATCATTTCCAGATACTCCTCTCGTTCTCTCTGGAAACCATTATACTATAGGTCTGCCCATCCGCCAAGCATCTTCCTGTCACCGATCCCCCGCACTTTTCCGATCGGACTTCCCTGCCGCCTCCGTCGGCCTTTGCTTTCTATCGGATATCTTTCCACACTTCTTCTGCGATTTCTTTTACCAGCGCAAGCTTCGCCCACTGTTCTTCCTCTGTCAGCTTGTTGCCGATCTCACAGGAAGCAAATCCGCACTGGGGGCTTAAGTACAGCCGCTCCAGGGGCACATACTTTGCCGCCTCATGAATGCGGGCGATAACCGTCTCTTTCTCCTCCAATTCCGGACGCTTGGTGGTGATCAGGCCCAGCACTACCTTCTTGTCACCGGTGATTTTGGCCAGCGGTGCAAAACCGCCGGAACGCTCGTCATCGTATTCCAGATAGTAGGCATTGACATGCTCTTCGCCAAAAAGAAGATCTGCCACACCGTCATAGGCCCCGGAGCTGAAAAATGTGGAATGATAATTGCCTCTGCACACATGGGTGTTGATAACCAGATCCGCCGGTGCCTGCTCCACCACCCGGTTATTCAGTGCAAGCACCAGCTTCTTGTACGCTTCCAGCCGCTCACCTTTCCGTCCGGTCAGCGCCACCGCCAGCTTCGGATTCACCATGCCGCCCCACACGCAGTCATCAAACTGCAGGTTCCGGCAGCCAGCGGCGTAGATTTCCTGCACAAACTGTCCGTAAGCTTTTACCACATCATCGGCAAAGGCTTCCTCCGTTCCATAAATATCCAGCGTGGTGCCAAGAAGCTGGGCACCGGTGAAATACGCGTAAAACTGCCCCGGGGAAGGAATGGTCTGTTTTGCCACGGTATTTTCATCCTCCAGCGCCTTCACAAATTTGAAATGCTCCACGAAAGGATGCTTTTTCACGGAAATTTTTCCCACCATGTATGTATCATCGATCATGGCAGCTTCCGCATCAAAGGTGGTGTTGCCCTCCACCGTTTTCTTGTGCTCCACACCCTGAAATCCCCACATAAAATCCAGATGCCAAGTGGATCTGCGGAACTCGCCGTCCGTGATCACATGGTACCCCAGCGACTTTACTTTTGCCACCAGCTCCCGGATGCACGCATCCTCCACTTCCTTCAACTGTGCCGCATCTATTTTCTTTGCCTCAAAATCTGCCCGGGCCTGTTTTAATTTTGCCGGACGCAGAAAGCTTCCCACATAATCATATCGAAAAGGTGTCTGTAAATTGCTCATGTTCATTTCCTCCGTTGTCTTTTTGATCATGGGATCATTATAAATGGCCGCGGAGGCATTGTATAATATTTAAAATTCGGCATTCTTCATAGTTTTAAACTATGATAAGACCGGCTCCAGATACCGTTTCAGCGCTTCCAGATAACTGCTGCCCAGACGGCTCAGCCTGCCCTTTCGATGGGTAATGTAGCCGATCCGCATCTCGCTCTCGTCCGCCAGCGGCACCGCAATGATATCCTTTCCGTTCAGTTTCCGGTCGATCACGCCGCTGCACACCGTATAGCCGTTCAGGCCGATGAGCAGGTTAAACAGCGTCGCCCGGTCCCGCACCCGGATGTTTTTCTTTCGCTCAAAAGCAGAAAAAATCTCCTCCGAAAAATAAAAGGAATTATGCTCTCCCTGCTCAAAAGAAAGATACGGGTACTGCTGCAGCTCCTCGTTGGTGATCACCTCTTTCGAAGCCAGCGGATGCCGCCTGCTGATAAACACATGAGGCTTCGCCACAAACAGCAGATGAAACTCCAGATCCTGAGATTTCAACAGTTTCTGCAGCACCGCTTCATTGAAATCATTCAGAAACAAAATACCGATCTCGCTGCGCATCCGGGCCACATCCTCGATGATCTCATAGGTCTGCGTCTCCCGGAGACTGAAATCGTAAGCATCCTGGCCGTATTCCTTGATCAGATCCACAAAGGCATTCACCGCAAAAGAATAATGCTGGGTGGACACGCAGAACTGCTTCTTCCCGCCATCCCCGTTTTTTTATTTATCCTCCAGGATCGCCGCCTGCTCCAGCACCTGCCTGGCATATCCCAGGAAATCCTCGCCCTCCCTGGACAGCGTGATGCCCTTGTTTGTCCGGTTGAAAATCACAATATGCATCTCTTTTTCCAGCTCATGAATGGCATTCGTCAGACTGGGCTGGGTGATGTACAGCCGGTTGGCCGCCTCCGTGATCGTTCCCGTCTCCGCCACGGTGATGATATATTTTAATTGTTGAAGTGTCATGGTGTCACCTTCCCTTACAGGCGAATTATACTATTTTTTTGAAAACAGCACAACGAAAAAGCCCCCGCATCTTCCCGGCATCAAATACCACCACGCCCTGTAGGGGCTCCTGTTCGGTATCCCACTGATTATCAGACAAATGGTGCACCATTTCTGTCGGATAAAGCGCTGTAAACGCCTCCACCGGAGCCAGCTCCTGTACCCCGGCTTCACCATCCCGGTAATGCATGGGAATGATCACTTTGGGCTCGATCTGCGCCATCATCCGTCTGGCTTTTTCGCTGTCAATGGTATAAATGCCGCCCACTGGCACCATGCAGATATCCACCTGTTTCAGTGTCTGGATCAAAGGGATCAATCAAAATCCGTTCTTTTCCACAACTGATCTGAAAACATGCATGTCCCATCCACTCTATTTTCATTGTATCACCACCCATCCAATTATTTTACGCGGTAATTGAACGTTTCCTTTCTAGTTTTATTCTTATACAAAAACACATCCGACTCCGCTACCACAGCAATGCCATTTTTAATGGCGTAATCATAGTTCATGTCTTCATATAGTAATTTTTGAGTCACATTTCGGTAATCAGGTTCATAGAAATGACCGGTGATCATTTCTTTCAGCATTTCAGGAATATTATATTCCAGCTGCGCAGATGGATGATTCTTTGCGTGCATTCTGTCATTTCTCACAACGTCAATCAATTCATCCAAATTCTGATCGAACTTTACCATCGGAAGTAATTTACAGATATCATATAAATGACGGGAGGCTCTATCCTGCATATTCTGGATACGATAATCACAAATGGCAAATACCTTGTCAATAAAAGTTCGTTCTATTGACTGCACATTCATATTAAGCGTTGCTGCTTCAAATGGAACAGGAAGTGATTTGCTGAAAAAAGAGAATCGTAATGAAACACATACCTGTTGTAGTCATATCTTGATTTAATCTGATCTGGATTTGTAAGCTCCATCCCCTGTGACTTAGCAATCTCTACAATACACTCTTTCGATGCTTTTCTTTCAGACTGCATCAATTTCCGATTCATTGACAGATCGATATCTTCGGAAAATCGATTTATCAAACCATATGCTTTTGACAGGGATGTTCCACCCTTAAATACAAAAGGCAGATCCGTTTTCGATAATCCCAATAAAAACATAGATTGAAGGGCATCTTTTTCAACCATCAGCTCCGCTCTTTTACATTCACGGGCAACGGTTTCTATAATTTCTTTCCATTCTCTCCTATATTCACTATACCAGCTCACCCATCAGCCCTCCTTGATAAATATTTCTGTACACCCGATCAGGGAACAATGAGATGTATTTTTTTACGACAGAAAAATCCACCTGCAATAGATTTACAAATTCTTTCAGCTTCATTTTCAATAAATCACCCGAAAGCTCACTGTATTTGTCAACAGTTGTCATCAGATCCAAAAATTGCAAAACAACCTGATTTTCTTTCGTAATTTCGGTAACCGGCTTATAAATGATCAGGTTCCTTCCATCAATGCAAAGCTTTCTCTGTTTTGTGGTTGCTTCATTCGAACATACCTCTATACAGGCCGGGGTCTGGGTTGTAAATCCATACATATTGGCAAGCTGGATTCCCGTAATGTATCCAGATACACTGCCATTAGAATGAATAAACTTCTTTTCTACATATTTATCCACCGACATCTTCCCTTTTGTTCCCAGAATCGTCGTATATGCCAGATAATAGACCCCATTAAACAGACGCTCCATTTTTCCGTTATCTACAAGTTTTTTCATTTCCTGACGGACGTAATCTCTGGAATCTCCCGGAAGCTCGGACAGAAAAATCGGCTCATCCTTTTCATAATTTTTCAATATATAATCATACAGCATAGCAAAACCTCACATATTTGAAATTATTTATTTCATTTTTATTATACCTGATATCCTACCCATGTCAAATGTATTTCATCATTTTATTTTTCCCGCAAAAAGACCAGACAGCCCCTGTTTCCAGAGGCTGCCCGGCCTTTTTACAGACAAATATTCAAAATGGTGACAAATGGCTTAATCGTGTTTGTGCTTCTCCTTCATGGCAGCGATATTTGCCTCCGGGTTATAGCACTCGATGTCCTTGTATACATAATCTTTCAGATAGTCGATGATCGGCAGATGCTGCGGACAGACTTTCTCACACTTCTTACAGCCGATGCAGGCGGAAGCCGGGCCTCTGCCCTGTTCCATGTAGTTCATGTAGTAGAACGTCTGGGTCTGCGGCAGGCTCGGATCGTCCAAGCGCAGCCGGTTCAGGTCGTTGTACAGGGCGAAGTAGTCGGGAATGTCGATGTTCTTCGGACACTGTACTTCACAGTATCTGCAGTAGGTACACGGAATGGCCACCTTGGAGTTGATGATGTCCACCACCTGATCGATGATCTTATACTCTTCCTCGTTCAGCGGTTTGAAGTCGTTGAAGGTCTTCAGGTTGTCATCCAGGAATTCCATCTTCGGCATACCGGCCAGTACCACACGCACGCCCGGCAGGCTGCCCACGAAACGCAGTGCCCAGGAAGCGATGGAAGCGTCAGGATTGTAGTCCTTCATAAGCTTCTGTGCCTCTTCCGGGATGTTGACCAGGGTACCGCCCTTGATGGCCTCCATAACCACGACGGGTTTGCCGTGCTTTACAGCCACTTCATAGATTTCCTTGGAACGGATACCCGGGTTGTTCCAGTCGATGTAGTTCAGCTGTTCTACCACGAAGTCGATCTCGGGATGCTCGGTGAGGATCTCATCCAGGAATTCCGGGGAATCGTGGAGGGAAACGCCGAATTCACGGAACTTGCCCTCTGCCCGTTTCTGTTTCAGGAACTCAAAGGTATCCCATTTCTTACAGTTTTCATATGCCTCACGGCCGATGCTGTGGATCAGGTAGAAATCAAAGTAATCCACATGACATTTTTTCAGCTGCTCCTCGAAAATGGTCTCCATATCTTCTTTTTTCTTCATAAATTTGATGGGCATTTTCGTGGAAAGCAGGAAGGAATCCCGGGGATACCGGTCAACGAGACATCTGCCCAGTGCAGACTCCGACAGCTCGCCGTGATAAATATAAGATGTATCAAAATAGCGGTATCCCGCAGCCATAAACTTATCGATCATCACATTCAGTGTATCATAATCGATAGACATCTGATCATCGGGATCGATCAGCGGAAAACGAAGTCCGCCCATACCAAACCGTTTACCAAAATCAATTTCTTTTTTCTCCATACCCATTTGTCCCCCTTTTATATTTATATCCCTGCGAATTGCTCCGTGCTGCGCACTCCCACAATTCTTCTACGCCCCGCTTCGGTCGGCGCTAAACATGTGCCACTGGCACATAGCGCCCGCTATTCGCATATCGTGGGATTCATATCCCACTTTTATGTTCTTGTGGTATTTGTCTGTATTATAAATCAGTGCGTCCCACGCCTGCATGTGCGATGGAAGACTGACCAAAGGCATATACATAGCCCATGCCGCCTGCCACGTACAGGCAGAGTCCGGTGATGTAGCTGGAAAGATCAGATACCAGGAACAGTGCCGGGCCTGCGATATCTTCTGCCACGCCGGTTCTGCCAAGGGGTACCTCGATGTCAGCGATGCCCTTGAGCATGGCCTTTCTCTCCGGGCCGTCGTCCATCAGCTCATCCCAGAATGCGGTGACGATGGGGCCGGGCTTCACGCAGTTGACGCGGATGCCGAATTTTGCCAGATCCATGGCCAGGTTCACGGTCAGGGACTCACAGGCGCCTTTTGCCATATGATACTCGTATGCCGGTGCGGTGGGATTGAAGGCGCCGTTGGAGGAACAGATGACGATCTTGCCGCTCTTCTGTTTCTTCATGTAAGGAACGACTGCGAAGCAGGAATAGTACATGCCCCACTGGTTGACAGCGGTGGTCTTCTCCAGCACCTGCTCCTGGGTCAGGTTCGGGTCGCCGTCGAAGGTCTTGCCTGCGAAAGCAGCCAGGATGTCGATCCGTCCGAACTCTTCTGCCGTCTTGGCTGCGATGGCTTCCACATCCTCCCGTTTGGATACGTCCATGGGCTGATAGAACCGTGCCACGCCGCCTGCTGCCGTGATCTCATCCACAACCTTCTGTGCCTTCACCGGGTTGAAATCCGCGATGACAACCTTGGCTCCCTCGGAAGCGTACAGCTTTGCCGTTGCCTCTCCCATTCCGGAAGCGCCGCCTGTAACGATTGCAATCTGGTCTTTTAACATGTCTTTCATAAATTCTTACCCCTTCCCAAATTTATATTTTTCATTCTATCCGTTCTGTAAATGGATCTCTCCTGTTTTACGATCTCTTCTGTGTCTCCTGGAAAAGCTTGCCGCGCTCGCCCAGCTCCGGGATCATCAGGGAGCCACAGACCGTACAGATCACGCAGCAGATTGCAAATACGATGAAAATACCGTTAAAGTTCGTTCCCAGGGCGTTGGCTACCACAATGGGAAGCACAAAGCCGATGATGCCTTTGATGGTCTCGTTAAAGCCGGAAGCTGCACCGATATTTTCCGGGCCGAAATCGCCGGTCATGGGCAGCAGCGGGATCCGTCCTGCACACAGTCCCAGGGAACCGCCGAAGAACAGGCCGCCCAGGATGACGCATACCCAGGTGATCGTTCCGATCGGAAGGAACCAGCCTGCCAGAATGAGGATAGCACTGCCGATCATGGCTACCGCCAGCAGCGGGTTAAATTTTTTCACAGAATTCAGGATCGCCGTCATAATGAAACCGCCGATGAGCAGAGACAGGTTCAGTGCGGTACCCATAGCCGAAGCGGATGCCGGGGACAGGCCCTTGCTCACGAAGGAATTGATCATGTAGGAGTTTACCAGCTGGGAGCTGGTCACTGCCATACTGAAGGCAATGATGATCATCCACAGATTCTTGCTCTTATACACAGCGCCGGAGCCATTGCCTGCATTCTGCACCGGAGGCATCTCCATCTTGTAAGGGCCTTCGCCGCCGATCACAAGCCAGAAGATCAGCAGTGCCAGATAGAGAATGCCCACAAGAAGCATGGCGTTCTTGATGCCTAAGATCCCGCCCACGGCAAATCCCAGAGCCGAACCGATACCGGCACCGGCGTTCAGGAACGACATGGCTGTTCCCACATTTTCCGGCGGGAACCAGGTTGCCACAACCTTCGGGCCTGCCACCTGGCAGATGCCTACACAGAAGGAAGCCAGGAAGGTGAGGATCATCACCGGAATATACGATGTCATAAATGCACGGACGAAGAAAAGCACCACGCCGATGGCCATAAATGTCATAATACTCTTGCGGACGTCTTTCGTATCCAGCATCCGCCCGAAAATGATACCGCCAAACACACCCACAACCGATGTCACAGATGTCAGTGTCGTCAGCTCCGCCTGCCCTACCCCCAGCACTTCCATGGTCGATAATGCACAGGCAGGGAACACGATCAGGTTAAATGTCATAATTGCCATAAATAATGTGAAAAATGCCACGATCCCCATTGCGCGGCCGGAGTCTTTCTGTTCCTTTCCCATAAATACACCCCTTTACCCATAATTTTGTACAACCCCACATCGATGTTGACTCTATTCTATAGTAATTTTTACGAATTGTAAACAATCGTTAATTATTAAACAGTATTGTTAAGTTAAAAATTAGACATATTTTCCGTTCTGTTTTTGTATATTTTTTAAGTTTCAAAAGGGGTTATTAACGATTTCTTAACACTTGATTGTATATTATGCCATCTGCCTTTTTTGTATAAACTTTTCAGGCAATTTACTGATAATTTTTTATCAAAAAATTTTCAAGTTTTTTTCAAAAAAATACAGGTACCGCCCGAAAATTCGAAATTTTCAGACAGGCACCTGTATGGAAGTTCTCAGATCACCCGATAGTTTTTCCACTTGCCCTGCCGGAACCGCAGCCAGAAAATCACGCCTCTGACCACCCAGTCCAGACACATGGCACAGGCAATGCCCACCACGCCCATATGCAGGACGATGGCAAACAGAATGGAGAACACCAGCCGCACGCCGATGGTGGTGAACAGCGAGGTCACAGTGGTAAAGCGCACATCTCCTGCTGCCCGCAATCCCTTGCCCAGGGGATCGGCAAAGGGAAACGCCAGGGCACTGAACAGATTGTGGAGCAGCACCAGAATGAGGATAAGCTGCTTGGTCTGCGGCTCCAGCGCATAGAATCGGAGCAGCACCGGTGTGGCCGCAAAGATCAGGCTGTTCCACAGCAGGGCAAATCCTACGGTGATCTTTGTCAGTTTTCGGAAATACTGCTCTGTCTGTGAAATATCCCCGGCGCCCATGCACTGTCCGATGACGGTGATGAACACCGGTCCCATGGTGGAAGCCACCAGAGACGCCACCGACCAGATGCTCTGGGCCACGCCGTTTGCCGCGATCTGATACGTGCCGAACAGGGCTGCCACACTGGACAGGGCCACCTTCACCAGCTGGAAAATGCCGCTCTCGATGCCGTTGGGAACGGCGATGCGCAGGATGATTTTCTGCAGGCTTCCATCCAGCCGGAAGATCCATGCTTTCCCATAGCGCACCGGGTTTTTTTCAGAAAAACAAAAGAACGTGATGACCACCGCCGAAAACATCCGGGCCAGCAGGGAGGGCCAGGCCACCCCCGCCACACCGGCATGGAGCCAGAACACACCGATACAGTTGCCCACAACGTTGATGATATTGGAGGCGATGGACAGGTACATGGTGGTGCTGGTCTTTCCAAAGCTGCGGTAAAGGGCCGCCCCGGCATTGTACACGGCCAGCGCCGGGTAGGAATAGGCGGAAATCCACAGATAAGTGACGCAGGCTGCCATAACGTCGTCCTCCACCCGGCCGAACATGAAGCGCAGGATCGTGCTCTTGGCCAGCAGCACCACCACGGAGATGGCCACAGAAAACAGCACCGCCGCCAGCAGTAGCTGAGACACCGCCTCCCCGGCACGCCGGTTGTCTTTTCTGCCGATATACTGGCTGATGACCACGGCACCGCCCGCCGCCAGCGCCGTGAACAGATTCATAAAAATCATATTAAAGGCATTGATCCGGGATACGCCCGACACTGCCGCCTCCCCCAGGAGGCCCACCACAAAAACATCCGCCATGCCCACCAGCGCCATCAGCAGCTGCTCCAGAAAAAACGGGACGATCAGATTTCGTAAATCTTTATTGGAAAACAATCTTACCTCTCCTTCGTTTATATTCCTATCATACATCATACTAAAAAAATAGATGCCTGCCTTTTTCAGCAGACACCTATATTTTAATCGGGAACGGCAGGGATGTCTAATACCCCTGCCGTATTTGCGCTTATGCCTGAAATGTATTTTCCTTTTCTTTTATGCCTGTTCTGGTTTTACTCCTGCTCCTTTGGCGGCGTGCTGCCGTTGGCCTCTATGTAATCCACCACATCCTGCTTGAACTGCGCCCAGGCATCCTCATGCTCCACGAAATACAGAGGACACAGCTTGCCGGTGACGTCGTAATGCCGGATGACAGCATCGATTTTCAGGTTGAATTTTCCCATGAGCCAGGCGGTGAGATGCACAAGGGAATCATAAGTAGCCTGCTCGTAGGAACCGTCCTCGTTGATGTAGCATGTCTCGATGGACACCGTATCGTTGTTGCGGCTGTTGGAGGCGTAGGCCACTTCCTTGGTGGGAATGCACTGGATGATCTCACCCTCGATGCCCACAATGAAATGGCTGCTGGTCTTGGTGATGTGGCTGTCTTTGAGCCCCTCGAAATAATCCCGGTTGTTCTGGGCGCTGGTGCCGGGATTGGCCGTATAATGGATGACAATGCCGGTGATGGGATCGGTGGCCGTCTGGGGCCTGGAATACTCGTTGGGTGTCAGCAGCTGTACGTCATAGTCCGGCGCTTCCACCAGCAGGGTCGCCGGTTCTTCCTTATGAAACAGCCGGTTCCACAGCCATCTGCCTGGAAACCAGACAAGCAACGCAACAAAGAGCACCAGCAGGCACCCTGTTCCGCCCACAAAAATGCCCCGGGCCATCCGCTCCTGCCGCCTTCTCTTCTTTTTTCTCCGGTATCGTTTTTCCTCTTCCCAGTCCCGGTCATAAAACCGGTCGTTTCTTCTGTGCACTGCCATGTCCCCTCGCTGTCCTCTCTGTTAATTAATTCTATTATAGAGAGCACTTGTAAATAAATCCAATGAAAAAAATGAAGTTTTTCTTAAAAAAACACTTACACAATTTTTTCTTTTGTGATACAATAACCCTCGTTCAACCAAATATTGCTTAGATGAAAATGGTAGTGAGATGCTGTGCACACCGCACAATCGCAACGAAAGTTATGATTTGTGGGTGCCCGTCTACACTGCCTTTTTTGTTGCAGTGAATTTCAGAAAGGCGTTTTCTTATGCCGAAAACAAAATTACAGGAACTGGTATTTACAATTCTTATGGTGTTCGTCATGGTTTATGCCATGATCTGCTACAACATTTCTCTCAACATTGGAGGAATGTCCAATGCGGTCTTCCTCATGGCCTTCCATGAGCTGATCATCATGGGCCCTGCTGCTTTTATCCTGGACTTTTTCTTCTATGGGAGCCTTTCCAAGAAAATCGCCTTCCGCATTGTGACGCCGGGTGAGGATAAACCTTTCCTTGTGATTCTGGCCATCTCCTCCGTCACTGTGCTTCTCATGTGTCCGACCATGAGCCTGATCGCTACCTTACTGTTCAAATCTGCCGGAAAAGAAATTATTGCGGTATGGCTGCAGACCACTGCCATGAACTTCCCCATGGCCTTTTTCTGGCAGATCTTCTTTGCAGGATCGATGGTCCGGGCCATCTTCGGAAAACTGTTCCAGGAAAAGGAATCCCAAGTGATCCGGGAAAAAGAAACCTATCCGGAAGGCGGCATCTGCCACTGATCCCATCTATATGCATTGCCGGCAACTGCTTCCTGTTCAGATAAAAAAAGTTCATCAAAAAAAGAGACAGGCTTACGTACATTTATTATTGCACCATAAGTCTGTCTCTTACTTTCTGTTTTGAATGATTTTTCTCAGGAAGATTTCGCGAAAAATCCAAATTACTCGTCTACACTGTAGTTCGGCGCTTCCTTTGTGATATGGATGTCGTGTGGATGGCTCTCCTTTAAGGATGCAGCGGAAATCTTCACGAATCTGCCGTTCTCTTTCAGCTCCTCAATGGTAGCGGTTCCGCAATAGCCCATACCGGAACGAAGTCCGCCGATGAGCTGGAATACGGTATCCTCAACGGTTCCCTTATATGCCACACGGCCTTCTACACCCTCCGGAACGAGCTTCTTGGCATCGGTCTGGAAGTAACGGTCTTTGCTTCCGTTCTCCATAGCAGAGATGGAACCCATGCCACGGTATACCTTATATTTTCTTCCCTGGTACAGCTCAAAATCTCCCGGGCTCTCATCACAGCCTGCGAAGATGCTTCCCATCATGCACACATTAGCGCCTGCCGCAATAGATTTCGTCATATCACCGGAATACTTGATGCCGCCGTCAGCAATGATCGGGATACCGTACTCCTTGGCAGCCTCATAGCAGTTCATGACAGCAGTTACCTGAGGCACGCCGATACCCGCCACCACACGGGTCGTACAGATGGAACCAGGGCCGATACCTACCTTCACTGCATCCACACCGGCCTCGATCAGGGCGCGGGTTCCCTCTGCAGTCGCCACGTTTCCTGCGATCACCTGCAGATTCGGATAAGCTTCCTTAATCATCTTCACGCAGCGAAGCACGTTTGCAGAATGGCCGTGAGCGGAGTCCAGAACCACTACATCCACACGTGCCTTCACCAGTGCCTCTACGCGCTCCAGCACGTTGGCTGTGATACCGACTGCTGCGCCGCAGAGCAGACGTCCCTGACTGTCCTTGGCAGACTGTGGATATTTGATCTGCTTCTCAATGTCTTTGATCGTAATGAGTCCCTTCAGGTTAAAGTCGTCATCTACGATGGGCAGCTTCTCCTTGCGGGCTTTGGCAAGGATCTTCTTGGCCTCATCCAGGGTGATGCCCTCTTTTGCGGTGATCAGCCCCTCAGAAGTCATACTTTCCTTGATCTTCTTGGAAAAATCCGTCTCAAACTTCAGGTCACGGTTGGTGATGATACCCACCAGCTTGCGGCCCTCGGTGATCGGCACACCGGAAATGCGGAACTTGGCCATCAGATTGTTGGCATCCGCCAGTGTATGCTCCGGAGATAAGAAGAAAGGATCCGTAATGACTCCGTTCTCAGAACGCTTTACCTTGTCTACTTCCTCTGCCTGCTGCTCAATCGACATATTCTTGTGAATAATACCGATACCGCCCTGTCTTGCCATCGCGATTGCCATGCGATGCTCCGTAACAGTATCCATTCCTGAGCTCATCATCGGAATGTTCAGCTTGATGCTCTTCGTCAGATACGTGGTCAGGTCTACCTGATTGGGAATTACTTCCGAATATGCCGGAACAAGGAGCACATCGTCAAACGTAATGCCTTCGCCAATAATTGTACCCATCTGCTTATCCTCTCTTTCTGTATATTTCATCTGGTTTATATTTATTGTTCCTCATGATAGCAAAAAAAAGAAGCCTGTGTCAATTGAATCGGCGCTTTTTCTTTCGGGTTCTTTTGGTCAGCAGCCCACAAACTGCTGTGCCACTCAGGATCAGCAGAAAAAAGAGCTTCTCCGGGAGGGAAAAATCGCCTGTTGAGGGGTTATCCTTGGCATTTGCCGCTCCCCCGACATCAGCGGTTGTCCCGGCATCGTCCTCTTCTCCGGCAGCCGTATCCGCCCCGGCACTTGATGCTTCCCCGGCATCTGTATCCGCCCCGGCGCTCGCCTCTTCCTCCGCCACACTTTCTGTCTCCCCGGTCTTCCCGTCGATGACCACATAGGCATTTCGGATATTCTCATCTCTTCCTTTTTCTATGGCAAACAGCGTGTAGCCGTCCTCGGCATGTACAGACACCGGCATGGCCCAAAAGCACAACGCAGTCAGCAGCGCCGCACGGCATATCCATGTTTTCACAGGCCTCACCCCTTCTTTCGTAAATGCAAATCAGACAAGCCACCGCTTCTGGGCCACGGTTCTGGCCTCACTTCTGCGGCTGACCCCCAACTTTTCCAGAATATGGCTGACGTGGGTTTTCACCGTGGGCAGCTTGATGTCCATGATCTCCCCGATCTGGGCGTTGCTCTTGTCGGCACAGATGAGCCGCAGAATCTGCAGCTCTGTGGCCGTCAGCGTCTCCCCGGGCGCCATCCGCGGCTGCAGAAATGCCGGATAACAGGCCGCCTGCGCCCGCACCTCTGCCATCAGGCGCTGGAACCATCTGCTGTCATCCACCCGGGGCAGCTCCTCCAGCAGCGGCAGCACCGCGCCGCCGTAACAGCTGATCGGTCGGATAAAATCATAGCTTTCCGCGCAGTCCAGCGCTTCTGTGAGAAGTGCTCTCCAGTGGGCATCCTTCTGTCGCCACAGAGCTACCGCCTGCAGCACGGCCAGATGAATGCCATCGATATGCCGCTGACATCTCCGGCAATAGTCCACCAGCGGCGCCAGCGTCAAAAGGGCTGCCTCCGGCTTCCCGCCCGTCAGCTCCACCATGGCCTGGGTCATATACTGATAGCGTTTCATCACATCCAGATGCAGCGGATCCCTGGGCGCTTTCTCCCGGTACCAGGCGTCCGCACTGTCCAGATCGCCGCCATACAGGTCGATGCGGCAGCGCAGGGCATCCATATTCGGCAGGAATCTGGTGAGCCTTTCTTCTATAAAATATGTCCGCAGATTTTCCGCCGTGCGTCTGGCGTCCTCGACCTGCCCGCTGGATATCTGGCTGCGGATGAGAAGCCCGGTCACCGCAAACTCTATATCCGGCGTGCCCCTGCGCCGGATCTCGCCCATCCGGGGCACAAGGGAAAGCATCCGAAAGGAAATGGCCTCGCCCTTCTCAAACTTGCTTTCCGCAATGGCGCAGTCCGCCAGCCCTACGCCGTCCTTTCCCAGCACGGCTTCCACCGGCACCCGCAGCGTCCGGTACAGCAGATCGTCTTTTCTGCTCCAGTCAGAAAAATCTTTTCCGCCGTTCATAATGCTGGGCAGGGTACTCGTCACGGAAAACGGCGGCAGCGCGATTTCTTTTTCCATCATGAGACGGAAAACCGCCGGGATCGTCTCTGTCAGTCCTTCCACGCCCCGCTGGGGCAGAGAAATGTCCAGCCAGGCCAGACGGCTTTTCGCCTGCCGGCCTTCCGCATCCCGCTTGTCGCACCGCAGGGCAAACTGCCGCAGCTCATCGTACCACCGTTCCGACGCCTCATAATCCCCGGACAGCGCACAGAGCATGCTCATGCCCTGCATGAGCGACGGGGACGACAAAAGCTCCGCCTCCGGCAGCGCCCGGTAATATTTCTCCATCTCCTGATAATGGCCCATGCCCGGATGCAGCTGGGCACTGCGGATGAGCAGCTCCGACACCTTGGCATGGTCGCCGCCCTGGGTATAGCATTCCAGCGCATGGGAAAAATCTTCCTTCAGTTCATAGTACATACCGCCCCGGATAAAGAGCGCCCGCTTCTTTTCCTCCGTGTATTCCCGATCCATCTCCCAGAGCAGAAACGCCCGGAATTCAGACCAGAAATGAAAACGCTGGATATCGTCGTAGCGGAACATGGTCGTGTTGCGCTGCAGCCAGTCCAACAGCTCCCCTGCATGGGGATTGCCGCTTACCATCCGGGCCATTTCCAGGTCAAAGCTCTCAAAGGGAGCCAGTTCCAGCAGGAACCGGCGGATGAGAAGGTCGAAGCGCCGGTAAATGGCTGTCTCAAAATAAAGAAAAATCTCCCGGAACGCGTCTGCCACCACATCCGGCCCGAAGGAACGCCCCTCCGCCATACAGCGGGCCGTCACCGCCACACCCAGCGGATGACCGATGGATTCCTTCAAAATAGCGGTGATCTCCGATTCCGTCACCGGCACGTCGAAAAGCTGAAAACAACGTCGAACATCTTCCCGGTCAAAGAGCAGCGCGTCCGCCCGCAGCACGGTCATAAGACCGGTGTACCCGAAAGCCATCAGGCAGCCCGGCGGCACGCCTCGGGAAAGCAGCAGAAACCGGCGGGACGGATTATCCCGGATCAGGGCACACAGCGCCTGCTGCTCCTCCTCTTCCTGCATCAGCTGCAGATCGTCCAGCAGCAACATCTTCCAGGAGCGATCGGCTGCCAGCTCTTCCAGCTGCGGCTGCTCCCCGGTCACCCGCCGGTAAGATCTTCCCGCCAGCAGGGTCTCCGCCACCACCGTCTTTCCAAAGCCGCAGGGCGCACTGAGGAAAAGCACTCTGCCATGATCCAGCCACTGCCGGAACTGCTCCGCGATCGCAGGTTTGATCACGATTCTGTTGTCTGCTGTTTTGCTATCCGCCATTTGCTCCCCTGCCTCCATTTCTTCCGGCACGTCATCCTGCTGCTTTTTCACTGCCATTCCATCCTGTTTGATATATATAAATTTTATCAGTTCCTGCCCCCTGTGTAAATCATTCCAAAGTATGAGGCAGTACAAATACAGAAAAAAGAAGTGGAAGCCCCCACCAAAGGAGTGCCTGCCGCTTCTCTTTCCCATCTGATCAGCATTTCTTCATTTGTTTCTTATGCCACTGCTCGAATACCCACACATTCCAGGTTTCCTGATCCTCCGGCACATAGTAATTCAGTTCGTGCACATGCAGTTCTTCCATGAGCTTCCCTGCCGCCTGATCTACGCTTGCCGCCAGCGGATATAAAGAGAGGATCTGCCACCCCGGGCAGGCGTCGTCCGCCTCCCAGTGGATATTTGCCAGAATGTCCGCGCCTTCTCTTTGCAGCGCGTCCGCAAAGGACGCCCGCTGTTCCTCTTTTACAAAAACCCGCAGGCACTGCACCGAACAGTCCGCCGGCCGGTATGCACACACATAATTCTCCCGGGGCAGCGTACTTCTGCTGTCGTGCCATTTCTCCATGGCTTCATCCTCCAGTTTGTCAAAAAACACCTGGAGATTGCCGTGGGAAACGCAGTAAGTGAACACAGAAAAACCGTTCTTTTCCAGAAGATTTCCAAGCTTTCCAACCGCTTCCTCCGAAAAAGATTCCACCGCTGTAAAGGTGCCCTTTTTCGGATCATAAAGGGCCGCCCCATTTAAAATACAGACCGGGAAGCGATGAGTATATCCTGCCAGCTTTCGCTCTGCCTCCGCCGCCGAGCCCCTGGCATACAGGAAAATATGGGCGCCCCGCTCCACCAGCTGATTCAGGCGCACCTTCGTATAATTGTCCAGCACACCGTCTTCCCCCTCCGGCAGCGCATCCACCGCCACTGCATACAAGTGATCCCGCTTTCCCCTGGCTGGCATATGGATGCAATTCACCACATAAGCCACGAGAATGCCGATCATCGTATCGATGAGACGGTTGATGCCCCAGGAAAAGGGACTGACGTCAAACCCGTGGGAGACGGTTACGCTGGAATAGGCCACACAAGCGATAAACGAGGACGCCGGGTTATGGGTAATCACTGTCAGGTACAGCACCGGCAGATACATCACCGCCAACAACAGATAATGGATCCACAGATGCTCGTCCAGATGAAACTGCCGTTCCAGACACAGCGTAAAAATTCCCACAGCAACCCCGATGATGGTTCCCTTCATCCGCTCCCCCGCAACCTTCAGGGATCGGGATAACAGCGGCTGCATGCAGAAAATCGACGCGATGACAGAGTAAAACGGGATGCCCTTCTGTCCCCGGAGCATATAAACGACGAAACAAAGATACGCGGCAATACAGGATTTGACGATTCTCATTCCTACTTTACGGGACATGCGCTCCTCCTTTTCCGGTCTCCCAGACTCCGGCTCACATAGCGATAACGAATACATGGCCGTCCGCCTGTCATATAGTCAACCGTTGCTTTCAGTTCCTGCTGGGAAATGAGATAATTCAGATATTTCCGCGCAGTCACACTGGAAAGCTCCACTGCCTGTGCCACCTCCAGGCTGGTGTATTCCTCCCGGCCATGCTCCCTGAAAAAGCGCCGCACCAGCTCAATGGTATTGGGGTTGATGGATTTCGGCAGGTCATCCTCCCGCTCAGATTCCTCGAAAAACAGATCCACCTCCCGCTGTTCCAGCAGCACCGCTTTCTGTCCGCCTTCCTTCCGGTTCATCTTTCTGCGGAATTTTTTCAGTGCCTTCTCCAGGCGGCTGTAGTCGTAGGGCTTGATCAGGTAGTCCAGCGCTCCCAGCTTCATGGCCCGGTTCAGGCTGGCGTAGTCGTTGGCCGCTGTCACCATGATCACCTCCGTATCATACCCCTCCTCCCGGATCCGCTGCAGAACGGCAAACCCATCCGCTTTCGGCATAAACACGTCCAGAATGATGAGATCCACCTGTTCCTTTTTCAGCGCAGCCAGCGCCTGCTCCCCGTCCGAGACGCGCTCCGCCACAGAAAATCCGCCTGCCCTTGCCAGATAATTGCTGTGGATCTGCATCACCATCGGATCATCCTCCACGATCATTACTTTATATTCATCCATCGTAAAACCCCAGCTTTCTAAAACAGCTTCAGAACTTATCTTACTTTCTAAAGTGTTTTTAAAAAAAGACTGCTGCTATGAAACTTCAGTTACCATGTGCAGCAGTCTTTGTCCCTATCTTCCGTTTCCGTCATTGCAAAGCTCACAAACGAAAGAGAAGCTACCCATATTCAAATACGCTTATTCAGCCCAGATCTCCTCATCGGTCGGAATTTTTCTCGTATGCGGCATACCAATCTGAGAAATATTGATCAGGTGGGTATAGTTCAGGTTCTCAGAAATACTGTTTCCGCCCCAGGAACCGCAGCCCAGTGTTGTTGTGGGAGAGAATCCGTTGTTCAGCGCTCCGCCCGCTCCTGTGGAGGACGGCTGGTTCACGATCAGACGGCTGATGGGCAGTACCTCTCCTGCGTAACGGATATGATCCATGTTGTTGGAGTGCAGGGATGTGGTATGGCCTGCGCCCTCAAACAGTAAGTTGTCTTTTGCGATCTGTACAGCATCCTCGAAAGTATCGTACTTCAGAGCTACCATGCATGGGCACATCTTCTCACGACAGAGCTGCTCTTCCTTGCCATGCTTGTCAGCCTTCAGAATGATCACCTTGGTTCCTTCCGGTACCTTGACACCTGCCAGTTCAGCCACCTTCTGCACACTCTGACCAACAACCTTTCTGCTGATGGGGCCGCCGCCAGGGAAAATCGCCTCACGGAATTTTGCAAGATCCTCTTCGTTATCTACATAAAATGCGCCGTTCTTTACAAAGATGTCGATGATCTCGTCATACTGTTCCCGGGGAGCGATGATGCTCTGCTCACCGGAGCAGATGATCCCATTATCAAAAATTCTTCCTGCGATCACTTTCGGGATCTCTACCTCCAGGTCAATG